>CAYTAJ010000147.1:0-2544 GCA_964435725.1 uncultured Algimonas sp. | reverse complement strand
CCTTTTTTAATGCCGTTATTTTGAACGATTTCGAAGCAGTCTTCCTCAGACTCAAACACGCGGGCCGTGCCTTCGAAGAAGAGCGCCCCATGTCCGGCGAGTTTCACGACGCAGCCTTCTGGGGCGAGATCGCCATATAGAATACCGTAACCCCCGCGTGATTTGACGGGGTCATTGAACTGGCGAACGACATCTTGTCCGTTTGCTTCTTTGGCGTCCATGATCTCTTCAAAGAGAGAACGCCCTGTGACCGTCGGCATATCATCAATGCGACCATCATCGACTAAGCGCTTGCCAATCAGGGCGGATCCCCCTGCGGCATAAAGATCATAGGCCATATATTTCCCGCCGGGTTTTAAATCGCCAATCACAGGCGTGGAACGAGAAATTTGATCAAAGGCATCAATTTCAAACCCTTCGACTTCGGCTTCTGATGCAATGGCGAGCAAGTGTAAAATCGCATTTGTCGAAGCCGCCGTTGCAGACAGGGCAATCGCCGCATTCATCAAAGATTGCCTCGTAATCATCTCACGCGGGAGGCGGTTTTCCTTCACGCACTCTACAACAATTTGTCCGGCGCGATAGGCGCTTTCATTTTTATCCTCTGACACGGCAGGCACATCATTGGCCCCCATGGGGGATAGGCCTAAAAACGTCATGGCCATCGCCATGGAATTAGCCGTGAATTGTCCGCCACAGGCTCCGGCACCGGGGCAGGCGGCTTTTTCGATGTCTTTTAATTCTTCATCATCAATCAGACCAGCGGCACAGGCGCCAACGGCTTCGAATACGTCTTGAACCGAGAGGTCTTTGCCCTTGTGATTGCCGGGCATAATGGAACCACCATAAAGCACAACACCCGGTATATTCATGCGGGCCAGAGCCATGCCTGCGGCGGGAATGGTCTTGTCACAGGCGACCAAAATAATAACACCGTCAAGGCTGTGACCTTTGACGGCAAGTTCAATAGAGTCGCAAATGACTTCGCGCGACATGAGGCTCGCGCGCATGCCTTCACTGCCCATTGTGATGCCATCGGAAACCGCGATAGAGTTAAAGTCGATGGGTGTGCCACCCGCGGCGCGAATACCGGCACGTACAGGGACCGCCAATTTGTCGAGGTCCATATTGCACGGCCCCATATTGGTCCATGTATTAAAGACCGCGATCATTGGGCCTTCGAAGTTTTCATCATCTAGCCCTGTGGCCCGCAACATGGCACGCGCGGCGGCGCGGTCACGGCCTTTAACAATTGCATCACTTCGTTTCGTCATGGTCACTTCACAAATTCAAAAACAATAAAAAACCCGCTCTGGTCGGAGCGGGTTTTAATTAGGTTTGTTATTATTATCCTAAATCCCGCTCGCGGCTCCGCTAATTAGTAGCACAGCAACCAGAAGTACCATTAATAGACCCACAGACGGCAAATCATCGGCTGTCACGTTTTGCGTGGCAACTTTCACTTTCACTTCGTCATTTCTATTAATTGGCTGCATGTCCATCCCCTACGGTATAATTTCTTTAATTTAAAGATTCAGAGTCCTCAAGAGGAAATTTTGCTTTGTACTTTGCATTTTCAGTCGGAATGTGAAAATTATTTTCTAAAAAATATAAATTTTAAGGTAAGGCTTGCCCCAAGGCCTTAATAAGGTCTTCTTCGGCCTCCATTCCGATGGATAAACGCAATAAATTGTCTGTTATGCCGGCCTCAAGGCGGGCTTTTTCGGCCATGCCGCGATGGGTCATGGTCGATGGCTGACAAATCAGGCTCTCCACGCCACCCAGCGAGGCCGCGAGTTGAAATATCTCTATCGTGTTCAGAACCTTGGATGCAGTCTCCGGGCTGTCGACTTCGAAAGACAGCATGGCACCCGGGCCGGATTGTTGCGCCTTCATAAGCTTATGGCCGGGATCAGAGCGCAGCCCCGGATAATAGACTTTGCTCACGGCTTTATGTTTTTTGAGGTATTTCGCGATGGCCAGAGCATTGCTCTCTTGAATATCCATACGGGCTGCGAGCGTCCGCAGTCCGCGCAATGTTTGCCAGCTATCAAAGGGTGAACCTGTTACGCCTGCACAATTTGCCCACCAATCGAGCCTTTCTCCGTGCGCTTCTGTTTTGGCGATGACCGCGCCCCCGACGACATCACTATGGCCGTTGAGATATTTGGTTGTCGAGTGAACCACCAAGTCACAGCCCAAATCCAGCGGGCGCTGCCGCACAGGAGAAAGGAAGGTGTTATCTGCCACGACAATTGCACCAAAGGCTTTGGACAGTTTTGCAATCTTCGCCACATCAATAAGACGCATGAGGGGGTTAGAGGGTGTTTCGAGGAATAGCATTTTGGGTTTTTCATCGAGCGCTTCATGCAGCGCTTCGGGGTTTGACTGATCGATAAATAAAAGACGGATGCGTCCTTGCTCGGCCCGATGGGTCAAAAGACGATGTGTGCCGCCATAACAATCATGCGGGGCAATCACCAAATCGTCAGCGTTGATAAGGTTGAGGCAAAGGTCAATCGCGCTCATACCCGAAGAGGTGAT
>CAYTAJ010000146.1:0-2710 GCA_964435725.1 uncultured Algimonas sp. | reverse complement strand
CAACGTCGTAACATTCCCGCGGCTGTCATAGCCCACTGTGCGCGGACCTGTACCGCTATTGCCAAAGCCTGTACCAACTGCATCGCTGTCGACGCTATTATAAACACGGTTCTTATTATCATATTGAAGGTCGATGGAGCGGGTCAGTGTGCCGCCTGACATAAACTCCCGAGAGAGGACATTACCAAAGGTATCATAGTCATTGGTCTGTATGCCCCACGGCCCCGTCGCCGTCTTCATCTGGCCAAGCGCGTCGTTGGCGCGACGTGAGATTTGATCCTGTGAATCAAATCGCCGTTGCGCCGCGAGGCGAAGGTTTACCTTCGGCCGAGCGGATAGAGCCGCGTTATCATTCGCCGCGAGGGGCGGAACGAAGGCAACATCAATGGCGCGGACAGCGGACATGGTGTCAGCCTTAAGAGGAATCGCGACGGTGTCAAAGAGCGTTTAGGCAAACGGACGTGACAACTCGCAATCCAGTGTCGAGCCATAGCGTCTAAATCCAAAATAATGGACGTCCGCAGAGTTCAGTCTCTTACCGGAGACCGAAGTAAATATGTGTTTCGCAAGAGAAGAACTCTGCGGCAGCAGTTTGTATCTCAGCGGCCTGAACTAATCGCGCACATACCCGTCTTTTGAACAGGTGGCGCTTTCGCAGTCTTGTCGATTTTTCTAAAGAAAATTCGACTGAGCGTTAGGCACAAACGCATTGATAGGCCCGGCACCGTCATCCAGTCACAGATGATGCTCAACCCCGCTGTCTCTTGAACCAAAACCTGACGCGTTCCTGTCCGTGCTCAAAAGAACAATATTTAAAGTTCGGAAAATGAAATCGATTGATTGTCGATTTCCCGAATTTCAAATATTGCGGCCAACAAAGCAGAACCTCGTCAACCGCAACAAAGCTATATTAACCCGAGACTGTTGCGTGTGGATTGAATTGTAAATCGTCCGACCATTAAATGATCTCTAAATAAATAACCCAAGCAATCTATTTATCTCGTGGCGCATAGTCCGTAAGCTCTTGCGTCCTATGAAGAATTCCATGGGGTGATATTGCGGCGACATTCAAATATGTAACCTTTTCTTTTTTGCCTGAAATTGCAGGCCTTATAATTTCAAAAGCAACAACACTCAGGCTGCGAGTCGTCCAATAAATAGTCTCAATATTATCTTCTTCGCAATACCCACGGAAAGCGTATTGAGATATGGCAATTTCAATGATTGGCTCTAGGCCTTCTAATTTTCCAAATTTACATTCGAAAAACTGCCATTCATCCTCAATATATTTAGGATAATGAGGAACAGAAATTATGAGGCCTAAGTCAGTAGCTTTTACATGAAGTGCATATTCTCCATTATGAATATCTACATTGGGTAAGTTTTCTTTAGATGGCAATTCAAACCATGAACCAAAAAAAATAGAGTAATCTTCCGCTATTTGAGTGTCTACTCTTATGCCTTTATCAGTACCTATATAGTCGAGAAGTATGAAGTCATTTTCAACAGCGGTATTCTTGAAAAGGTCAGGCAGGCGTGTCTTACAAAACGTATCATCTGCATTGACATCACAGTTACAAAAACCGTCAATATAAACACCACCATGTTCAAAACAACGATCACGATCGCTCATCTCACATGCCGAAAGCAAAACGTAAGATAAAAGCGTAATGCCAATAAATGAGAAATTTTTAGAAATACCGTTAAAACTGTTTTTGGGAGTACGCATGATAAAAGTTCTTATTCAACCTCTCTTGGTATAAAGTCTGGATTATCTTTAGCAACATACGTCTCTGCCTTATTATAAATTACTTGCTTAGTCTCTGTCTCGCTACGACTACTGCTCGTTATTCTAAGTTCAGTGCCTAGAGCCGAACCCGCTTTATTAGCATTTCTATCTGTAGCGCTATCATCAGGTGTATTAGCGCCCGTCGCTTGTTGTATTACTTCTCGTGCCTCACTAGCCACTGTTGCCACTATTTTGTGAAGAGGGCCTTTTTCAGCAGCTCTTGCGTTCGCAACAAAATGAGTAAACTTATCTCCACCTTTTAATTCAGAAGCAGACTTTGTTCCTGAGGTTTCCTCAGCTTTCTGCATATTTAGCTCTTCTTCAAAAATGGCTCCCGTTTCAACCGTAGGCCCCACAAATGCTGTACTCGCCACTGCAAGAGTGGCAACAGCTACTTCAGACAACTTTACTGCGCATGGGACGCAATACATGCCTGTGGGATCTGTTTTATTTATTGGGTCATTCCAAGTATAGGCGTATCTGTTGAATTGCCCTGGTCGACCTGTCTCAACAAACGTGACAGGATCCACACTCAAGAACCGTCCCATCACAGGATCATAATACCTTGCCTGCATATAGTTCAGGCCTGTGGCGCTGTCTTTGATGTGGCCTGTAAAGCCCGCTTGGTCGGTCAGGGCGTTGGGGTTGTCCATCGCGATGCCGAACGGTGTGTAGCGTTCGCGCTCTATCGCGACCTGCGCCGTGGTAATTGTCGGGTCATATTCCATCGTGGCCACGGGTGAGCCCAGATGGTCACTAAACGTATAATAAGTCATATGCGCGCCTGAGGCCCCATTACGCACGAGGCGTGCAATGGACTGGCCTGCGGCCTTTACATAATCAGAGCGTTCTAATGGGTCGCCGTTAAAGGCCTCTTTCTTTTTATCCTCTCTTGGCAACGATAGGATTATTTTTATTTAT
>CAYTAJ010000145.1:0-2798 GCA_964435725.1 uncultured Algimonas sp. | reverse complement strand
ATGAGTGCCGAAGAACGTTATGAAAACCTAGAGCGTTTCATGGCAGAACCCGGTATTATTATGGTGGCCACCATCGCTTTTGGAATGGGAATAGACAAGCCGGATATTCGCTTTGTTTATCATGTGAATCTACCCTCTTCGATGGAGGCTTATTATCAAGAAATTGGTCGCGCGGGTCGCGATGGTGAAGCGGCGGAGACAGCGCTTTTATTTGGCTTGGATGACATTCGGATGCGGCGTCAATTCATTCAAAATGATGGTAGCGAACGTGACCATCAGATGCGAGAATTTAAACGTCTCGATGCGTTAATTGGATATTGCGAAACATCACAATGTCGGAAACAGGCACTTTTAAATTACTTCGGTGAAAGCGTTGCACCCTGTGGGAATTGTGACAATTGCCTAAATCCGCCCAAACAAGTAGATGCCACTGATGCCGCTAAAGCTGTGTTCGACTCCATCGCTCAAACGGGTGAAAGATTTGGTACGACGCATATTGTGGCTGTCGCCAGAGGCGATAACACGGATCGCATTTCGCAATTTAATCATGACCAATTGCCAGCTTTCGGCAGTGGGCAGGATGTCGGTAAAGCTTTCTTACAAGCGCTCATTCGCCAAGCCGTTGCGCGGGGGGTGTTGGGAATGGATATATCGCGTTATGGAGCGCTGACACTTTCCCCCGACGCAGATGATATACGGAACGGTCAAAGCCAATTTCTGATGCGCGCGCCGATTAAATCAACCGCTAAAGCCGAGCGCAAAGCCCGCGCTGCAAAGCAGTCAACCTTGTCAGAAAGTGATCAAATTTTACTCGGGCGTTTAAAAGCGCTGCGTTCAGATTTCGCACGCGATTTGGGTAAGCCAGCTTTTGTTGTGTTCTCCGATGCAACGCTTTTGGATATGGTCGCCAAAAAACCGAAAACGCGTTATGATATGCTCACTGTCTCCGGCGTCGGGGAAACAAAATTCGCCCGTTTCGGAGAGGCCTTTTTAGATGTCTTAAGTTAAAGAGGGGAAAACGGCTGTTTTCTTTATGACGCCATAGGCAAAGCTAGTATCGATAGAGGCTATACCGCCAATCGGGTGAAGGTGTTGGCGCACAAATTGCTCATAACTCGCCAGATCTTCGACCACGACTTTCAACAAATAGTCTGAAAGCCCCGTCATGACGTGACATTCGAGGACATTTTCCGTTTTTCGAATTTGGTTTTCAAAGTTCAGAACGACATCTTCCGTGTGTTTGTCGAGGCGTATACGGACAAAGACTGTGACCGGAAGACCGTAAGCCTTTGCATCCACATTGACATTATATCCCGTTATGACACCGGATTTTTCGAGCAGGCGCAAGCGCCGCAAACAAGGGGAGGGCGACAGGCTGACTTTTTCTGCCAATTCTTGATTCGTCATCCGGCCATTCTCTTGCAGAGCGCGAATGATTTGGCGGTCTTTGCTATCCATAGGGTCTAATCTTGGTATAATCTGCTAATATATGTTTGTATAGAGGAATAATAGCATATTAAAACCTTTAAACTTCGCATAAATACGCAGCGTTCTAAATCTTTCACATTATGACAATGACTGGATATTGCTATGTCTGCTGTTTTACATCTCGCCATCCCAGCAGGAGATCTTGAGACAACGGTTAAATTCTACACGGATATTCTGGGCTGTACCTTGGGTAATCGTGAAGAAGGACGTTGGGTCGATGTGAACTTCTGGGGAAATGAGCTTACTCTGCACCAGAGTGAAGAAAAATTACCGACCGTACGCCATGATGTTGACATGGGGGCCGTACTGGTCCCGCATTTTGGTATTCATCTGACGCAAGACGATTTTGACGCCATTAAAGCCCGTATCGCAGCGGCTGGGCTAAGCTATATTGATGAACCTTATCGCCGATTTAAGGGTGATAAATATGAACAAGAAACCTTCTTTATTGCCGATCCGAACAATAATGTTCTTGAAATCAAATCAATGGTGAACCCGCATCTGCTTTTTGAGACCGAATAAAGACGTTTATTCCCACAATAAAAAAGCGCCTCTGATGGGCGCTTTTTTTGTGTTTGATATCTAAGCGTTTAGCGGATGCGTTTACGCGATGTCGGGGCCGGGCCAAGCGCTTTCGTGTTGGCAGAGGCACCACGACGACGGCTGGGCTGGTAGGCCACACGAGAATGCGCCACGCAATAGGGCTCTTCCGGATCTGTTTTACGTCCACAGAAGCGGAAGTCAGACGATGAGGGATCACCGATGGGCCATTTGCACATATGATCTGTAATCGTCAGAATGGTGGCGAACTCTCCATTTGACATTTTTTTGGCTTCTAAAGGGGGAGGCGCAGGGACAACGGCAGCCGCCACAACTTGTTGCGGTGTGCGCGGGGCAGACGGGGCGCGTGGCGCTCGTGGCTTAGGCGCAGCCTTGGCCGTTGTGCGTTTTGTACCGGTCTTGGCCTTGGGGCGAGAGGGCTTTGCGCGACCTGACAAGCCAAGGCGGTGAACCTTTCCGATAACGGCATTACGTGTGACTTCGCCGAGCTCTTTCGCAATTTGACTCGCAGATAAGCCTTCAGCCCATAATTTGGTCAATTTAGCGACGCGATCTTCTGTCCAAGCCATGTGTATGTCCTTCAAAACCATATTTACGGCCCAAGAGCCGTAAATACTATATATTGTGTCTAATCAGAGACTTTTTCGCCTCATCCCCAATATAAGGTAGCTTTGAAAGAGAGAAGCTCAACCCAAAGGAGGGAGTTCTCCACAAGTAATGGTCACGATAAATGCGATAAGCTGTGGATG
>CAYTAJ010000144.1:0-2873 GCA_964435725.1 uncultured Algimonas sp. | reverse complement strand
GCCTCCCCCGGGGATTTTGACGCGATTAAAGGCATTGCCGAAAATGTGGATGGCCCTGTTATCTGTTCGCTCTCACGCGCTGTGGCCTCTGACATTCATGCCTCGGGCAAAGCGATTACGCCGGCCAAGAAACGCCGCATCCATACCTTTATCGCGACGAGCCCGCTGCACCGTGAATTTAAGTTAAAGATGGGCAAAAACGAAATCATCGACCGCGCTGTCGCCGCCGTCAAACTCGCCGGTGAATACACAGACGATATTGAATTTTCGGCCGAAGACGCCATTCGCACAGAACGCGATTATCTGGCTGAAGTCTTTGAAGCCGCCATCGAAGCGGGCGCGACCACCATTAACGTGCCGGACACGGTCGGCTATACCACGCCCGAAGAAATTCAAGATTTGTTTGAGTTTTTGAGCGGTATTAAAGGTGCAGACAAAGTCATCCTGTCCACCCATTGTCATAATGACCTCGGCCTCGCCGTCGCCAATAGTCTCGCTGCCATTCGGGGTGGAGCGCGACAAGTCGAAGGCGCGCTGAATGGTATCGGCGAACGCGCAGGCAATAGCGCGATTGAAGAAGTCATCATGGCGCTAAAAACCCGCGAAGACCTGTTTGGCAAAACGCTGGACGTAAACACGCAGAATATTTATGCGGCGTCTAAAATGCTCGCCACCATTACGGGCAATCCTGTCCCGCGTAATAAAGCGATTGTCGGTAAAAATGCCTTTGCCCATGAGAGCGGGATTCACCAACATGGCGTGCTCGCCAATCGTGAGACTTATGAAATCATGAAGCCCGAAGATATCGGGATTGCCGAGGAAAATATTATCTTGGGCAAACATTCGGGTCGCGCGGCGTTAAAAGCGCGGGCCGAAAAGCTGGGCTTTCAACTCGCGGATAATCAGCTCCAATCTGTTTTTGTCGAATTTAAAAAGCTCGCCGATGAAAAGCGCGAAGTCTTTGATGCCGATCTCGAAGCCTTGATTTTAGGCGAAGCCGTCGGCACACAAGGCCCGTGGTCGATTGCCAGCCTTTATGTTTCGGCGGGATCAGATGAGCGCCGCAACCCGGAAGCGCGCGTGACGCTCAAACATGATGATGGGCGAGAATTGGAACAAGTCGCCAAGGCGAGCGGCCCGATGAATGCGGTGTTCTCGGCCATCAGCCAAATCACCGACATCCCGATGACGCTAGAACATTTTGGCGTGCAATCTGTGTCAGGCGGGGAAGACGCCATGGCCGAAGCCACCGTGCGCGTCGCCACTGAATTTGAAAGCTATCAAGGCCGCGGCACGAGTACGGACACCGTCCTCGCCTCCGCCCGCGCCTATCTGGATGTGATAAATCGCATAGAACGCCGGGCCCATCGGCAAGCTAAGATAGCGGCACAGCATTAGTGGTAGATAAAACAACATACCCTCATCCTGAGGAGGGCGTAGCCCGTCTCGAAGGATTGTTTGCGTGGCGAGAGTCCTTCGAGACAGACGCTTCGCGTCTTCCTCAGGATGAGGATAATAGGTAAAAAGATGAAAACACTCTTTGATAAAGTTTGGGACCGTCACAGGGTTGTGGCCGAAACGCCGGACCATCCCGCGACGCTCTATATTGACCTGCACCTTATTCACGAAGTGACCTCGCCGCAGGCCTTTACCGTGTTGCGGGAACGCGGATTGAAAGTCCGCTGTCCGGATCGCACACTCGCGACGATTGATCATTCTACGCCGACATTAATTAATTCTGATGGCTCTCGCCCTTTCGTGACGGAGCAAGCAGGGAAACAAGTTGAAACCCTATTAGCAAACGCAAAAGAACATGGCATTGAAACCCATGGCTGGGAGTCGCAAAATCGCGGTATCGTCCATGTGATGGGGCCGGAACTGGGTGCAACGCAGCCCGGCATGACGATTGTCTGTGGTGACAGCCATACTTCGACCCATGGCGCGTTCGGTGCAATTGCCTTCGGTATCGGCACCACGCAAGTCGGCCATGTGCTCGCCAATCAATGTATCCTCATGCGCAAACCCAAAACCATGGCCATCCATGTGAATGGGGATTTGCAAGAGGGCGTCACGCCCAAAGATATTATCCTGCACATTATTGCCGAAATCGGCGTGGGCGGTGGCACGGGCTATGCGCTGGAATATTGCGGCAATGTCTTCCGCGAGATGAGCATGGATGGCCGCATGACCGTCTGTAATATGTCCATCGAGGCGGGGGCGCGTTGCGGCATGATTGCCCCCGATGAAACCACATTTAATTATTTAAAAGATCGCAAATTTACGCCCAAAGATTTTGACGCCGCGTGTGAAGACTGGGCGAACCTCGCCACAGATGAAGGCGCGACCTATGACAAAGAGGTACACATCAGTGCCGAAGATATTCGCCCCATGGTGACCTATGGCACCCATCCCGGCATGGCGATGCCCATCGACGCGCTCGTTCCCGTTGCCGCAGATGAGACCGAAGAAAAAGCGCTCGACTATATGGCCGTGACAGGCGGCGCGCCGATTGCCGGCATAAAAGTCGACCGCGTTTTTATCGGCTCTTGCACCAATTCACGGATGGAAGACCTTCGCGCAGCGGCGCGTGTCATGGACGGGCGACAAGTCGTGGCAGGCCTAAAAGCCATCATCGTCCCCGGCTCTGAACTGATTAAAAAACAAGCCGAAGATGAAGGCCTGCATGAGGTCTTTGTCGCCGCAGGCGCGGAATGGCGTGAACCGGGATGCTCTATGTGTATCGCCATGAATGGCGACAAAGCCGCGCCGGGCGAGTTAGTCGTCTCCACCTCCAACCGCAACTTCGCAGGCCGCCAAGGGCCAGGTGCACGCACCGTACTCGCCTCACCCGAAACCGCCGCCGCTGCTGCCGT
>CAYTAJ010000143.1:0-2875 GCA_964435725.1 uncultured Algimonas sp. | reverse complement strand
GAATTGGGTGACATGAAAAGCCTCAAAGTTGTTTCGAGACTTAAGGTCAGGGTAAACCCGAAAATTATCTAGGTAGGAAAGCGTATGATAATTGATGGACTTAATTACGATTGGAGAGGTTTTGTTGCGAGTAAGGATTAAGCGGGGTGTTGTGGGATAAACTTAGATACTTAGCCTTGTAAGCAGGATATGTTGTGACAATTTGAGTTCACTTGCCCTAGCGCGACAGACCTCTCTGCTTGGTCACGTCCCAACTGATTCCGCCTGCGGATATGCGGCCTGATATTGATCGTCCACGGCTCTTTTCCATAACAGGGCGCCAAGGCACGAGGGTAAAATCCCTAGAGCGTTCAATCACCGCGAACTTTCCACTTGGCCGCTCTAGTGTTTCTTGAAATACCCCTTCAACCTGACGTGAATCCCCTAAAGGCGTAAAGGGCTTTCCGTAGGCCTCGCTCAAATCATTAGATGCAGAGCGTAGGTCTGCATCTCGCAACTGGTCTATAGCGGCTGCGGGAAGGCGGCCGTCATGCGCAAATGTGAAGCCCATTTTTTTGAGCTCTGTTTGCCGTTTAAGGATTGAAGCTTGAATGGCTTTATCGGCAATCCCTTCCGGACCATATTCAGTTAATCTCTCATCTAGCCAGGTCACGCCTCTCGCAGTTTCCATTTGAGACAGCATTAGTGTGCTTCCTCTATCCAACTGCGTGGGCATTCGAGAAGCTCTATCGGCTTCATAATTTGATGCGAGTTCAAGGTAATCTTTCGGGATATGCCACGTTTCGTCTTGATGACGGATGACGAGTTTTTTCTGCCGTAATGCTTCCAACCTTCTCACATGGGCCTGCGCATAGGCGGGCGAGACATTACCGCCTTCTGTTGCGTGGCGTGCCTCACTGTAAATACCGTCATGTGTCTTGGCAAAATCTGCGATTGAATGATCTATTTTGCGTGGGCCCTGTTGATGAGGCTGCAAGGTTATCACCTGACCTTTCTGCAGCGTCTCAAAGGTTTCATCTTCCGACACCTTGGTGTGGATGTGCTCTCCATCCAGTGAACGAATTATGACGAAGCCGCCCTCGCGCGTATCGTCATGCCTGCCAAATTGTTTTACGACACCTGTTACGGGTCGCGCTGTGGGGCGGCTGGGATCAAATCGGTTTCGTTCTGTGACCAGAGAGGCGGCGTGTCCTTCGTTTTTCAAGCTTCGATGTATAGCTTTAATGATGTCGCCGCGCTCACCCATGTCTTTCAGCGTCTGGGCATAATTAGGGGCAAGGCTCCAACGCCCCGACCCTATATTTTCGGCAAGTCCCATCTGGCTTAATTTTTGAAGACGTTTCACCTGTAACTGGCGATGCCACATGCGCCCCGTTGGAGCCGCTTTACTCATATTGAGCTCACCTTTAGCCATCTCCTTTGCGAACGACTTATCAATTCCTGTAAAGCGTTCGGCATTGACTTGATGAGCAAGGCGGACACGGCCTTCAATTTGCGTCACTGGTCCGAGTTCCATTTCCACTAAGTCTTGCGCGCGACGGCGCATGGTGTGCGAGATATATTTGCGGGGAATGATGAGGTCTTCGCCATCATCTCTTACCCCCCGAATAACGAGATGGGTATGTGGTTGGCCCGTGTCATAATGGTCTGCAGCAACCCAATCAAGTTTTGTACCCAAGTCAGTTTCCATTTGCTGGACGAGATCTTCTGTGAAATCTCTAAGGCTTAAAAGTTCTATGCCGTCTTCAGGCGTGACGATAAAACGAAAATGATGCCGATCATCTTTACAGCGCTCGGCAAAGCGCTGAACGGAAGGCGAATTCCGAGTGCTTTCTGGTTCTAGCTCGCCATCAACCTCATGACCCTCAACAGCTCGGCCATAGGCTTTGGCTCGTTCCCCTCGCTCATCCGTTCCGTCGCGTTGGATATAATCAAGATGTTGTTTGAAGCTCCCAAAGCCTCGGCCCGCCATTTTTTTGATGGATGCCTTAACGACAACGCGGCGATAAAAGACCATTGGTCGAACCGAAGAACCTGAAGACCTTTTGGATAACTCTCCGTGCCGCTTCGATCGTGCACCGCGAGTCACTTGCTCAAATATCCCAACGGCGCGCCGACTACCCGACGGTGATCGAAGACGTCCCAAAGAGACCTCAAACTGGTTCTCATCCCATTTCGGCAAAATAGACTCTCCGAGATAATGCTGGAGTAAAATACAAGGTGACACCCCCGATAAACCCAAGTCTCACTTGGGTTAGCTTAAAATCCGTAACTCCACGCCCTTGGGCGATGGAGTTACGAAAACCGATGTGCAGACAAGGCGTTAGCCGGGGGGTGACACCACCCCCTTTTATCTTGCCGTGCGCGCCCTTCACCCGCGCCCAGCCATTCGCCGCTCCAAACGCCCCATAAATTGCCCGAGGTATTTCACGCGACCTAAGATATTTTCGCGCTTCACAGGGCCAAAATAGCGGCTATCAAAAGAGGTCTGCACATCTGTTGAAACGAGAAAGACTTCGTCTTTCGAGAGTCTATAACAGCCGCTTCGCGACGGTAAGGAACGGCCCAGCACGTCTTGTTTTAACACGACTAGCGCAGGTCTACCTTGCACTAAAACTTGGCCGCTTTCGTGGCAAATTTCTTCTCCTGACACGGCCCAAACTGTTTTAATAAGCGGGATATTCGGGGGAAGATATTCACGCTCAAAGGCGAGCGCAGCCCCGTTTTTTGGAGGTAGCGCGGCGACTAAATCACCTCGTTGCGCAGAGTGATTGGGCGATAATTTATACCACCCTACAGGTGCGCTAGCACTCGGATTATAAAGCAAGCGAGGTATCGACGGACGCACAATTTGCACAAGCGAAGCTGTGCAAAG
>CAYTAJ010000142.1:0-3108 GCA_964435725.1 uncultured Algimonas sp. | reverse complement strand
ACAAGACGGGCGATCTGCCCGAAGATGTCGCGCAACAGGCCATGAACACATTCGCCAACATCCAAGCCGCATTGAAAGCGGGCGGGTTCGAACTCGGCCATACGATCCGCGTGCAATATACGCTGACCGATCGCGCGGACGTCGAAAAAGTCCTGCCCGTCATTCAACGCCACTTCGGCAACATTCTCCCCGCCGCAACCATGGTGATCGCCGATTTGGTGGACGAGCGGATGAAAGTCGAGATCGAAGTGACGGCTTACAAGGGATAATCAGTTGTGATAGGGTTTATCACAGACACACTTATTGTCGGATTGATTGCTGCGACCGTCCTAGCAGGCACAACAATTTGGTCCATCCGGAGAACTGCTAGAATTCAGTTGGCTACTTTTCGATTAGACTGGATTGAAAATCTAAGAAAGGATTTGAGCAAGTTTCAGGCTTTAGCGATGCAACCTGATAGCGAGCCTCATAAAGATAGAGAGTTTTATGAAATCGGAACCAGAATAGAGTTGCGACTAAACCCTGACGACGAACAATCACATAAAGAACTCGTTGATGTTATGTATGACATGCTCGAAGTTTCTTCCGGGTCAATTTTAGAAAAATACCAAACTAACCCTCGTTTTATCCAACTTTCTCAATCCATCATCAAAGAGGAATGGGATGTCGTTAAGCGAGAGATTCTGGGAAAACGAAATGCTTAAAATAACCAACCTCACCGCGACCGTCGATGACGGCGCGAAGACCATCCTCAGCAACCTGTCGCTCTCCGTTCCGGCGGGCGAGGTCCATGCCATCATGGGGCCGAACGGAGCTGGAAAATCGACTTTGTCCTATGTCCTGACGGGGCGTGACGGCTATGACGTCGAAGGCGGCGACGTCACACTGGACGGTGAAGATCTGCTCGACATGGATCCAGAAGAGCGGGCCGCGAAGGGCCTGTTCCTCTCCTTCCAATACCCGCTGGAAATTCCCGGCGTGCCAACGCTGACCTTCCTGCGCACGGCCATGAACGCGCAGCGTAAAGCGCGCGGTGAGGACGAGATCAGCGCCCCGGACTTTATGAAAAAGGCCAAAGCGATCGCGAAAGATTTGAAAATCAAACCGGAAATGCTCCGTCGTCCGCTGAATGTCGGTTTTTCCGGCGGCGAGAAGAAGCGCATGGAAATCTTCCAGATGATGATGCTGGAACCGCGCTTTATCGTGATGGATGAAACGGACTCCGGCCTTGATGTCGATGCGCTTCGGATCGTGGCGGACGGGGTGAACGCCTTGCGCGCGCCGGATCGCGGTATGCTGATCATCACGCACTATCAGCGCCTGCTCGATTATATCGTGCCGGACGCCGTGCATGTGCTGGCGCAAGGCGGGATCGCGGCGAGCGGCGAAGCAGACTTTGCCAAAAAACTCGAAGCGGAAGGCTATGACGCTTATGCGTGATCAACTCCCCCATAAAGGCTTAGAGGCCTGGAAATGGTCTGACTTGCGCTCCGCCGTGGGTGTGAGCGAGCCAGACGGATTTGATGCCGCCATGCCCGCACGGCTCGACGGTCCAGCGCTTAAGCACGCCGACATTCAGCCTGCCGCGCCTGAAGAAGCCCTCGGTAAGATTGCGGCAGAATATGCAGATGGCGTGACCTCCGTCGTCGTGCCGGACGGCGCGACTTACGACCAGTCGCTAGAGCTACGCGATCTTTCCACTGGCAATGCCCGCATCCGCATCGAAGTCGGCAAGGGCGCATCGCTGGATGTCGTTGAGCATCACGAAGGCGAGGCGGGCTTCGCCAATCTGGACCTGACCTATGTTGTCAAGAACGGCGGGACGTTGCGCCGGACCGTCTTGTCTGACGATGGCGAAGACATGATCCGCCACATCCGCGCGCAGATCACGCTGTGGGACGATGCAACTTTCCGGCAGACCGCGCTCAGCTTTGGCGGCAAGTTCTCACGGCTTGAAACGCGATTGGCCTGTATGGGTCCGGTCGATGCCGAGCTGACGGGCGCTTACCTGCTAAACGGCGCACGCCATTGCGACATGACGCATTATACCGATCTGGCGGCGCCGGGTTCGCACATTCGCGACGCCGTGGCCGGGGTTGTAACGGATAAGTCTCGCGGAGTATTCCAAGGCAAATTCCACGTTCGTCGCCCCGCGCAGGAAACGGACGCCGAAATGCGCCACGACGCGCTGATGCTCTCTGATTTTGCGAAGGTGAACGCCAAGCCAGAGCTGGAAATCTACGCTGACGACGTCGAATGCGCGCACGGTAATACGGTCGGGCAGTTGGACGAACAGGCTCTGTTCTATATGCGCCAGCGCGGGATCCCGTTGGGGCAGGCGCGGGCACTGTTGCTGGAAGCGTTTATTGTCGCGCGGCTGGGCAATGATGAGGCGTTGGCGGAGCGAGTGCGGGCGTGGCTATCAACTGACGCATGAATCCTTACGTCTTAATTGGGTTTGGCCTTTTCTTAGTCATTAGGTCGCTCCCACGAAATAATACCGTTCAATTTGGAAAGTTGAGTTGGGAACAACAAAAAGCCTATCTGTTGAGGCCTTTGACGATACTGAACATACTCAGGATCATTGGCGGAATTTTTCTAATTACAATGGGATTTAACAAGCTTAGCTTATGACCCTCGCTTTCTCCACAGCACTGCTCTCCCTCCTGCTGATCATCGGGTCACAGGTCCAACGCCGCACAGATCGGTTCAACGCTTGGCTCCCCGCTGTGCTGCGACTTCTATCCGTTTTCGTCGTGATTTTGGTCGCGACTTATTTCTACTTTCGGTTCTTTGCATGACGTTTGACGTAGACAACATCCGGTCCCAATTCCCGATCCTCTCCAGAGAGGTGAACGGGCAGCCGTTGGCCTATCTCGACAATGCGGCGTCGGCGCAGAAGCCGCAGGTCGTCATGGACGCGATGACGGGCGCTATGGGTCACGCCTATGCCAATGTGCATCGCGGTATTCACACGCTGGCCAATGAAACGACAGAGGCGTTCGAAGCGGCGCGGGAGGCCGTCGCGCGGCACCTCAATGCGCCGAGCAAAGACAATATCGTCTTCACCAAAGGCGCAACGGAGGCGCTGAACCTCTGCGCCTATGG
>CAYTAJ010000141.1:0-3143 GCA_964435725.1 uncultured Algimonas sp. | reverse complement strand
TCAGCTGCTCTACCAACTGAGCTATTGCGGAATAGGCCGTTCTCGGTAGGCGCGCCTCATAACAGGGAAAAGCCTGCTTCGACAAGCCCGATTTTCGTTATTTTACAATAAATTTCATATGGCTTTGAAAGGTGTCTTTGAAACGCAGGCAAGAAAAAAGGGAGCGCTAGGCTCCCGAAGGTATTAGGTGAAAATTGGGGTGTCCCTAGAAGAGACAATGCATGTATTAAGGAGTAAGGTAAATATTGTGTTAAATTAGTCACGAAAGTTCAAATCTGATTCATCATTCTGTTCAAATGGTGAAAATTCGTGTAGTCTTGCCTCATAAAAAAGAGGGAGATGTGTGATGAAGACGATTAAGACCTATGAAGAGTTCTGGCCTTATTATCTTAGAGAGCATTCAAAACCCGCCACACGGGGTTGGCACTATGTCGGCACGCTAATCGGGATCGGAATTCTGGGTTATGCGATAGCAACTCAGACGTGGTGGCTCGCACCCTTCATGTTTGTTGCCGGGTATTTCTTTGCCTGGGTGAGCCATGGAACAATTGAAAAGAACAAGCCTGCCACTTTTACCTATCCGCTTTGGTCATTGATAAGCGACTTTAAAATGCTGTTTTGTTTCTTAACCGGGCAAATGGGAAAAGAATTGGAAAAAGCAGGGGTTACAAAAGCGGCTTAGAGGCTGAAGACTTCTTTTCCGGCAGAAATCGTTTTTACAGCGCGTCCTGTCAGTCGACGTCCATCAAAGGGCGTGTTCTTTGACCGGCTGATAAGGTTATCGCTGTCGCAAACCCATGGCTTATTCGGGTCGATGAGAGTAAGATTGGCTGGTGCACCTTCTTTGAGGTGACCTGCCTCTAATCCCAAGAGGTCTGCCGGATTACACGTCATCGCGGCCAAAAAGGACATTAAGTCCAAATGCCCATCAGCGACTTGTGATAATCCTGCGCCAAGAATAATTTCCAAACCCACCGCCCCGGGTGCCGCTTCGGCATAGGGGAGGCGTTTCTCACCGGCCGGTCTTGGGTCGTGATCAGAGACAATCACGTCGAGTGTGCCCTTATTGATGCCGTCCAAGAGCGCCAGTCGGTCCGTTTCTTCACGCAAAGGTGGGTCGAGTTTCGCAAAGCTGCGATAATCGCCGATATCGACTTCATTCAGGCAGAGGTGATTGATGGAAACGGAGGCGTAAACATCCAAGCCTTTAGACTTGGCTGCCTTAACGGCGCTCAAACCCGCCTCAGACGACACGAGGTCAATCAAAACAGAACCGCCCGTTAACTCGGCCAAGGCAATATCCCGTTCTGCCATAATGCGTTCGGCTATTGCGGGCGCTGCGTTTAAACCAAGGCGAGACGACATATTACTCTCATGTGCAACGGCCCCATGACTTAAACTCGGCTCTATGGGGCGATGTGCAATCAAGGCATTGAAGTTGGCCGCATAGGCCATCAATCGCCGCATGGTCTGAGCGTCATCAATAGGCTGTGATCCGTTTGAAAAGAGAACCGCGCCGGCTTCTTTCATCAATCCTATTTCCGTGAGGCTTTTACCATCAAGAGATTTTGTCAAAGCGCCGGAGATATGAATGTCGACGGGGAGGTCTACGCCTTTGCGGCTAAGGTAATCGACCAAAGCAATGTCATCAATAACGGGATCCGTGTCGGGCATAATGACGATTGAGGTGACACCGCCTGCAATCGCGGCTTGAGCTGCCGTTGCGAGTGTTTCTCTATTCTCGCGCCCCGGCTCACCCGTGCGGACGCGCATATCAATCAGGCCCGGACATAGAATAAGGCCATCTGCGTCGATAATATCACCGCGGGGCACTATATCACCGAGTTCAGCGATAATACCGTCCTCGCAGACTATCCCGCCGATTTCATCCAGACCCGTGGCCGGGTCGATGAGGCGCGCATTGACGATGGAGAGTATGCTCATGATACGTCTCCTTTATTTTGGGTCTCTGCTAGCGCGTGTAAAATGCCCATACGCATTGCCACACCGGTTTCCACCTGTTGTGTAATCAGGCTCACATCTGGATCATCGGCGATTTCAGAACTAATCTCGACACCGCGGTTCATAGGCCCGGGGTGCATGACGAGGGCATCAGGCTTCGCAAAGCCAAGTTTTCTGCGGTCTAACCCATAAAAATGGAAGTATTCGCGTTTGGAGGGAACGAAAGCGCCGCTCATGCGTTCGAGTTGAAGGCGAAGCATCATCACAACATCACAGCCTTTTAGGCCGGCTTCCATATCATGAAAGACTTCTGTCCCCCATCGATCCGCATCAATTGGAACAAGGGTCGGCGGGCCGATCAGCCTGACTTCTGCGCCGAGCATGTTGAAAAGGGCGACATCAGATCGCGCAACGCGGGAATGACGAATATCCCCACAAATCGCAATGCGTAGACCATCGAGGCCCTCCGGGAAGGCTTGCTTTAGCGTGAGTGCATCTAAAAGGGCTTGCGTGGGATGGGCGTGCATCCCGTCTCCGGCATTAATGACAGAACATCCCACCTTTTGCGCCAATAATGAGGGTGCGCCTGAGGAGCCGTGGCGCACGACCAAGAGGTCCGGGTTCATGGCGTTCAGCGTGGCCGCTGTATCAAGGAGTGTTTCCCCTTTTTTGACCGAAGAGGTCGCCACATTCATCGAGATAACGTCCGCGCCAAGGCGTTTGCCCGCTAACTCAAAACTCTTTTCTGTGCGGGTCGAGTTTTCGAAGAAGAGATTTATGAGTGTTTTGCCGGACAACACGGAGCGATCCGGAGACTTTTGGACATTCAGGTCGAGATAATATTCACCCAGAGACAGAAGCGTTTCTATATCGGGGCGATGGAAGTCATTGACCGAAAGGCAGTGTTTCTTTTCAAACGCATAACCATAAGAGGATGTAGAGGGCGTCTTGGCCGGGAAGAAATCTTCCGAAGTCAGATTGTGGCCAAAGCCTTCCGCCATATCGATCACATCTTGCCAGTGTTTTTGCGGAATTGTCCCTGCTTCATACCACCCTTGAATGGTTGAAGCGGGTTTATCCAAGGCGCGAGCCGTCGACCGAATGCCACCAAAAACAGTATCTATTATATGTTGCGCATAAGACATGAGAGGGCTGTACGATTTTTTCGTACAGAGTCAAGT
>CAYTAJ010000140.1:0-3152 GCA_964435725.1 uncultured Algimonas sp. | reverse complement strand
ACCAAAGCCGGTGACGCTCTTTTGGAACGCAATGTCTATGCCGCCCTGATGAAAGGCGGACACCTGAAAGGGAAATCTGTTGTTGATGTTTTGGTGAGCGAAGAGGGCGCGAATATCATGTCCGGCCCGCGTATCCGCACCCGCCATACCCATGGCACAGGGTGCACCCTTGCCAGTGCTATTGCGGCGAATATGGCGCTAGGTGCATCGCTCGACGAAGCCGTTATGAATGCGCGTGAATTTGTCTTTGAGGCTATCCGTACGGCGCCGGGCTTTGGTGAAGGCAATGGCCCGCTTAATCACGGCTTGGCAATAGGCGTAGAGGAGGAAGTCGATACGCCCGACCCCTCCAATCCTTTTGCCGCGCTAAAGGGTTTAAAAAGCTAAGCGGGTTTTTGTTTCGCGCGAGAGATTAAAACGCCAATTAAGATTATCGAAAAAGCGACAAGCATTCGCCAACTTAAGTCTTCTTTCAAAAATGCGACACCAAAAATGACTGAGGCCAGTGGGACGAAATAATTTACCTTGGCAATAACCGAAGGCCCTGTTTGGTCGATGACATAAAGGTAGACAATTGTCGCAATGGCTGTTGACCCTATGCCTAATGCGGCGACTGTTATGACAACTTTCCAAAAGGCCTCCGATGCGGGTATTGAGCCCTCAAAGCCAGCGATAAAAAATGTTGCAATAAAAGCGGAAATCGTTGCCGCAATCAGCATCATGACAGCACCAACTGTGGAAGGCGTTTCAGGCGCACGTTTAGCCGCAACAGTTGTGATGGCATAGAATCCCGCAGCACAGAGTATAAGAAGTTGCTCCCACCAATCAGCAACCAAGTTGAGTGATAAATTATCGGGTAAAAACAAAACAATTATCCCGATAAAGCCAATTAAAAACCCAAAAAACTTTCGAAGTGTCAGTTTTTCATCAGTGAAAAAATGCGCGAGAATGATCGTCATAATGGGCATAGACCCAATAAGAATGGCACTTAACCCACTATCGACTTTCACCTGACCCGTGGAAACAAGGTAGAAGGGCGCGGACATACCCGTAATGCCTAAAACGCCATACCATAGCCAACGCGTATCTGTCAGAGAGGGAAAACGGTAGCCTTTTAAGAGCATATAAATTGTTAGGAAAATGGTACCCAGAAACAGCCTGTAAACGACAAGCCAAATCGGACTGATATATTTCACGCCAACACCAATAAGTGTGAACGCGCTACCCCAAATGATAATAAGGAAAAGCGCGAAGCCTAACAGGGCTTTAGAGCTCATAGTCTGTGAGGTGGAATCAGAGGCGTAGGACATAAAGCCTGTTGTCAGTGAAGTCGTGTAGGGTCAATCAGCGGTTTTCGTCGGATGTTCAAAAAGGCGATAAATTTTGATTTCCCAAAGCGCGATAAGGCTAAAATAAACGACGCCGAGGGCCATTGGGACATTTGGCTTATCAACAAATATTCCACCGCCTTTGACCGTTTCAATATATCCGCTTTCTATCAAGAATTGCTGGGTGAGTCCTAATTCCGGAACGGCCTCACTGCCAATGGCGAAGCCCAATACCAAAAAGAAATAGGTCATAACCGCCGCCAATGACATCCCCATAGCGCGGTTCTTATCTTCGCTATTGGGGTCAGAGAAGGCAAAGCGCATGCGGAAGAAAACAATAGCGCAATAGAGATATAAAATCGTGTTTCCAGGGGTCATGGCATTCATGGCAAAGGCGAAGGCCGCATAGAAGGGCACGAACAAAAAGAGTGACATTTTCTTTGGAAAGACAGCCATGAAGACGCCAGAGTGTACCATGATAAATTCAAACGCCATCATCACAGAGAGCGTTTGTATCCGTTGCACATCGGAAACATCTGGCGCAATCCAGAGCCGCCCCATTTCAATGACTAGAAAGGCGTAAGTGGCGAGGCCTGCAAGACCTGCAATGCGGTTAAAATTCAATCCCTAAGCCTTAAATGGATCACGCATCAAAATCACGTCTTCTCGCTCTGGTGAAGTCGACACCATAGACACAGGACAAGAAATCAGTTCTTCAAGACGACGCACATATTTAACGGCTTCGGCAGGCAGATCGGCCCAAGAACGCGCGCCGCGTGTAGAGCCCTGCCACCCTTCCATGCTTTCATAAATGGGCTCAACAGCCGCTTGATTGGCAGCACCGGCGGGTAAGCGTTTGATGATTTTGCCATCGAGTTTGTAACCTACGCAGATTTTAAGCTCAGCAAAGCCGTCCAACACATCCAATTTGGTGAGGGCAATACCTGTAATGCCACCGGTGATAATGGCTTGTTTAACCATGACGGCATCAAACCAACCGCAGCGACGTTGACGACCTGTTACTGTGCCAAATTCATGTCCACGTTCGCCGAGGCGTTGTCCAATGGCATCATCAAGCTCCGTTGGGAAGGGGCCTTCGCCTACGCGTGTTGTATAGGCTTTTGTGATACCCAAAACATAATTCAGAGCACCGGGACCCATGCCGGATCCTGCGGCCGCTTGGCCGGCTATGGTGTTTGAGCTTGTGACGAAAGGATAAGTCCCGTGGTCAATATCGAGCATTGCGCCCTGCGCCCCTTCGAAGAGGATACGTTTTTCCGCTTGTTGCGCTTCATGCAGTGTGTGCCAAACAGGAGCGGAGAAAGGTAGTATTTTCGGTGCAATCTCTAACAATTGCGCTGTTAGCTCTTCGGCATCACTTTCAGGTTGGCCAAGTCCTTTGCGGAGAGCATTGTGATGGTGCAAAAGGTTTTTAACGCGCTGTAACAAGTGCTCTTCATCGGCAAGATCACAAACGCGGATAGCGCGGCGCGCGACCTTATCTTCATAAGCAGGACCAATACCGCGTTTCGTCGTACCAATTTTCACGCCATCCGCACGATTTTCACGAATGCCATCAAGTTCTGAATGGATTGGAAGTATAAGCGCTGTCGACTCTGAAATCAGCAAATCTTCAGGGGCAATTTTGACACCTTGCTCTTTGATCCGCGCGACCTCGTCAAGGAAGGCCCAAGGATTTAGGACAACACCATTCCCAATGACGGAGAGTTTGCCACCGCGTACAATGCCTGATGGGAGTAAGGAGAGCTTATAGGTCGTGCCGTCAACAACGAGCGTATGCCCCGCATTATGTCCGCCCTGAAA
>CAYTAJ010000139.1:0-3209 GCA_964435725.1 uncultured Algimonas sp. | reverse complement strand
CCAAAATGGCGAGCTCGTCATCGCGGTCCTTGCCGAGGCTTTCGATCTCTTCGCGCTCAATCTGCATGGCGCGCTCGTCCTTTTCCACACCTTGGCGGTTAAAGACGCGAACTTCGACAACCGTGCCAGACGCGCCGGGCGGGAGTTTTAGCGACGTATCACGCACGTCAGAGGCTTTCTCACCGAAGATGGCGCGCAGAAGCTTTTCTTCCGGCGTCATCGGGCTTTCGCCTTTTGGCGTGACCTTACCGACCATGATATCGCCGGCGTGGACTTCCGCCCCAACCGCCACGATCCCGGCTTCGTCGAGGTTGCGCAGAGCTTCCTCGCCGACATTCGGAATATCGCGTGTGATCTCTTCCGGGCCGAGTTTTGTGTCACGGGCCATGACTGAGAACTCTTCAATGTGCAGCGATGTGTAGACATCGTCGCGCACGATACGTTCGCTGATCAGAATTGAGTCTTCGAAGTTATAGCCATTCCAGGGCATAAACGCGACAAGCACGTTCTTACCTAGCGCCAACTCACCCATATCCGTCGATGGGCCGTCGGCGATGATGTCTCCTTGTTTGATTTCATCTCCGACTTTGACCAGCGGACGCTGATTGATCGTGGTGGACTGGTTAGAGCGCTGGAACTTCAGAAGGTTGTATATATCAACGCCAGATTTGGACAGGTCTGTCTCTTTCGTCGCGCGAACAACGATGCGCTTGGCGTCAACTTGCTCGACAATACCGTCGCGTTTCGCGGTCACGGTTGCGCCAGAGTCAACGGCCACAACGCCCTCCATGCCGGTCCCGACCAGAGGCGCTTCGGCCTTCAGCAACGGCACAGCCTGACGCATCATGTTCGATCCCATCAGAGCACGGTTCGCATCGTCATTTTCCAAAAACGGGATGAGCGCGGCAGCAACAGAAACGAGCTGTTTTGGCGAGACGTCGATGAAGTCAACCTGATCGCGCGGGATCGGCGTGACTTCGCCATTGACGCGACAGATCACAAAATCTTCGACCAAATTGCCATCTTCGTCCACTTCGGCATTAGCCTGCGCGACTGTGTAGCGAGCCTCTTCCATGGCGGAGAGATATTCGACTTTGTTTTGCAGCTTGCCGTTTTCGACCTTGCGATACGGGCTTTCGATGAAGCCGTATTTGTTCACGCGCGCATGGGTGGCGAGCGAGTTGATCAGGCCAATGTTCGGACCTTCCGGCGTTTCAATCGGGCAAATCCGACCATAGTGCGTTGGGTGGACATCGCGGACTTCAAAGCCTGCGCGTTCGCGCGTCAAGCCACCAGGGCCGAGCGCGGAGAGACGACGCTTATGCGTGATCTCGGACAGCGGGTTGGTCTGGTCCATGAACTGTGACAGCTGCGAAGAGCCGAAGAATTCCCGCACAACAGCGGCCGCCGGTTTCGCATTGATCAAATCATGCGGCATGACGGTTTCGATATCGACAGACTGCATCCGCTCTTTGATCGCGCGCTCCATGCGCAGCAGACCGATGCGGTATTGGTTCTGCATCAGCTCACCGACCGAGCGAACGCGGCGGTTGCCAAGATTATCAATGTCGTCGACTTGGCCAATACCGTCCTTCAACTTCACCAGCGTATCGACAACAGCGAGAATATCTTCCTTGCGCAGAACCCGCATTTCCGGATCGGCATCCAACTCCATACGCAGGTTCATCTTCACCCGGCCCACATTGGACAGGTCATAACGCTCTTGATCAAAGAAGAGCGAGTTGAAGAGGTCTTCCGCCGCTTCGGCTGTGGGCGGCTCGCCCGGACGCATAACGCGGTAAATATCGACTAGTGCGCCTTCGCGGCTATCATTCTTGTCCGCGGCCAGCGTGTTGCGGATGTATGGGCCAATATTGACGTGGTCGATGTTCAGAACAGCGATCTCTCCAACGCCCGCCTCGTTGATCTCGGCCATCGCGTCTTCGGACAGCTCATCACCCGCTTCAGCGTAAATCTGACCTGTCTTCATATTGACGACGTCTTCCGCGACAAAGCGTTCAGCCATTTCCGCGTCTGAAATCAGGATTTTCTTCACGCCATCATCGGCGAGCTTTTTGGCGCCGCGCTTGGTAAGTTTACGACCCGCAGGCGCGACAACTTCGCCTGTCGCCGCATCCACCAGATCACGCTGCAACTTACCGCCGCGATATTCTTCGGCATTGAACGCGCGCGTCCAGCCGCCTTTCTTAGCATCGCGCTTAAACTCGACAGAGTCGTAATATTGCTCAAGAATGTCTTCGCGGTCCATGCCGAGCGCGTAGAGCACAGTGGTCGCAGGAAGTTTCCGCCGACGGTCGATACGCGCATAGACAATATCTTTGGCATCAAATTCAAAGTCGAGCCAGGAGCCACGGTACGGAATAATCCGCGCAGAATAGAGGAACTTGCCAGAGCTGTGCCCCTTGCCTTTATCGTGGTCAAAGAACACGCCCGGTGAGCGGTGCATTTGCGAAACGATCACGCGCTCTGTGCCGTTCACAATGAACGTCCCCTTGTCGGTCATGAGCGGGATATCACCCATATAGACGTCTTGCTCTTTGATGTCCTTGACGGAGCGCGCGCCCGTATCATCATCAATGTCGAACACAACGAGACGCATCTTCACCTTGAGCGGTGCGGCGAAAGTAATATCGCGTTGCTGGCACTCTTCTTCGTCGAACTTAGGAGGCTCAAATACGAAGGAGACATATTCAAGGACGGCCCGATCAGAGAAATCCCGAACAGGGAAGACGCTGTTGAAGACGCCATTAATACCCTCATCCTTGCCACGCTCGGCGAGCGGGACGTCTTTTTGCAGGAAATGCTCATACGAGCTTTTCTGCACCTCGATCAGGTTAGGCATTGTGACCGCTTCGGGAATACGCCCAAAGCTTTTACGGATACGTTTCTTGCCGGTAAAGGTCAGTGACATCAAAGACACCCTTTTCTCATGCGCGGCGAATAATGGCAGGTCGCGACCCCGCCAGCATTCGTCTGAAATCTGTCCGGTGCGGTTTTAGCCTGACGACCGGACGCCAGAGGGCCTTGTGCTTTATCTCCCCAGCCCGGGAGAGACGTGACGGACGCGAGACGCGCCCGTCACGATAAATAGGTCGAAATCGACTATTTGAGCTCGACAGTCGCGCCAGCGGCTTCCAGCTTCTCTTTGATTTCGTCGGCTTCCGCTTGTGGGACACCTTCTTTGACGG
>CAYTAJ010000138.1:0-3300 GCA_964435725.1 uncultured Algimonas sp. | reverse complement strand
GAGACCTCGTTATGAAAAACTCCTTTTCCTCCCTTGGCTTCCAAGCCATTTTGGGCACCTCCGCCCTCGCCCTCACCATGAGCCTCGCCACAAGCGCTATGGCGCAGGTGACGACATCTGCTGTTCAAGGTAGCGTTCTTTCCAGCTCAGGCACGCCCGTAACAAATGCGAATGTTGTTATTACACATGAGCCAACTGGTACAGTCTCAACAACAACGACAAACTCAAGCGGCGCTTTTACATCTCGCGGCCTTCGCGTTGGCGGCCCTTACACTGTCTCAATTGGTGGTGCAGACATCCAAGGACTTACACTTGAAGATATCTATCTTACAGTTGACCAAACCTATCCAATAGACGTCACCGTCCTTGGTACTGACGAAGTTGTCGCTACTGGCACAATTCTCACATCTTCAGGTTTCAAAAGCGAAGGCTTAGCAACAAGCCTTGGTCTAGAAGCCCTAGAAGAAATTGCCTCTATTGACCGTGATATTGCTGATGCGGCGGAACAAGATCCTTTCGTAACAATCAATGTACAATCTGGTGGCGCTAAAGAGCTATCAATTGCCGGCGCTAATAACCGCTTCAATACGCTTACAATCGACGGGGTTGCTTTGAATGACCGTTTTGGCCTCAATGCTAACGGTTATCCGACTCAACGTTCACCAATTTCATTCGACGCAATTGAGTCGCTTTCTGTTCTGACTGCACCATTCGATGTTGAATATAATGGGTTTACCGGCGGTACAATTAACGCCGTAACAAAGTCAGGTAAAAACGATTTCTTTGGCTCAGCATTTTACTACACGACAAACGATTCACTTGCCGGAAATAAATCCAAAGATGATGAATTTGATTTAGACTTCAGCGAAAAAACATACGGCGCGACATTTGGTGGGCCTATCGTTAAAGATAAACTCTTTTTCTTCCTATCCTATGATAAATTTGAAGAAGCCGCGACAACGCAAACAGGCGTATTAGGGTCTAATGCCGTCAATGAAATCGGCGTCACAGCCGCTGATGCGGAGCTTGTTAGAACAACTGTTCAAGACGTATGGGGCTTTGATGTTGGTGGATTTGATAAGGATCCGGTTGAAGATGAAAAAATCTTGGCTAACATCGATTGGAACATCAACAATAGCCACCGCGCTAAGTTCACCTATCTAAATACAGATGGGTCATCCATTCGCGAGCAAAATGGTAACAATTTCTTAGGCGACGCCGATGTTGCATTTTCTTCATCGTGGTATGAGCGTTCTGAAACCGTAAACTCTTACATTGGACATTTATTCTCTGACTGGACAGACAACTTCTCTACAGAAATTAAACTGGCTTATACAGATCAGAAAACTGGTCAAAATTCACTTAATGGCGCTGAATTCTTTTTAGGAGCGGTGACAACCCCAGGCGTCGACGGCGTATATGGCACAGATGATGACCAAGATATCGCTTTTGGTCCTGACCGCTTCCGTCACGGTAACTCACTTGACCAAGAATTCTTAACAATGAAATTCAAAGGTGAATATTACACAGGCGATCATACTCTAAAGTTCGGCTTTGAACGTGAAGAAGTAAACGTAAACAACCTCTTTGCGCAAAACTCTGAGGGAACTTACGTCTTTGACACCATTGATGACTTGGCCAATGCGCAAGCAAGTGGATTATTATATAATAATGCCATCACAAATGATGAGAATGACCTAAGAGCTATTTGGGGTTATAACTATAACTCACTCTATGTTCAGGACACATGGAATGTTTTATCAAACCTAACATTCGACTTTGGTCTTCGTTATGATTTCTATGAGTCAGAAGGCGAAATTCGCGAGAACCAAAACTTTATTGATCGCTATGGTTTCTCCAATACGAATGACCTTCAAGGAAAAGGCCTTTTCCTCCCACGCTTCTCATTTGATTTGGACGCTACAGAAAATATTCGCGTTCGAGGTGGGGTCGGTC
The DNA here is from genome assembly GCA_964435725.1 of uncultured Algimonas sp. Taxonomy (GTDB): domain Bacteria; phylum Pseudomonadota; class Alphaproteobacteria; order Caulobacterales; family Maricaulaceae; genus Litorimonas. The sequence continues at coordinate 1,344 of CAYTAJ010000138.1, read as the reverse complement.
GCTTCTCTGGCGGGGCACCAACTGTATGGATTTCAAACAGTTACTCAAATGATGGTGTTTTAAACGATAGTGCCAACGCATTTGGAGTCGTTAACGTACCAACAACGCCAGATAGTGCGACAGGCCAATATATTCCACAAGCACAGCTTGATGCTCTTGCCAATACTGCGCCTGACGGAAGTGTAAATGCGCTAGACAATACATTTGAGATTCCGAGTGTTTGGAAATTCAATCTTGGTACGTCTATCAATACAAACTTCCTACTTGAAGACTTATTGCTATCAGCCGACGTACTCTACAACGTTCAGAAGGACACACCTTATTGGTATGATCTGCGTTGCGGAAACGCTGTAACCTCTTCACCAGATGGACGCGGTATATATGATTGTAGTGGCGCACCTGAAGCCATCACTGTGGGCAGTGTTGACGCGGGTGAGGCGTTCTTAATGGCTTTCTCTGCCAGAAAAGAATGGTTGACAAGCTTTGGTGACATCGACCTGTTCGCCAGCTACACTTATGCTGATATTAATGATTTCGGTGGTGGTACATCGTCTACAGCGACATCCAACTATTCAGACTCTGCAAGGTTTGATTTACAAAACCCTAGAGTCAGTGTTGGAACGTCTAACTTCGAGGTAAAGCATAACTTCAAGCTTCGCCTAGATTGGGAAAAAGACTTAATTCAAGATTATGCAACTAAGATTTCTCTCTTTGGTACGCATCGTACAGGTCAGCCTTACAGCTACACCTTTAGTGAAAATAATAATTGCGTGTTTGATGTTGGTGGCGGCCGCTGTGCCCGAGAAAGTCGCGTCGATGATGCAGGTCACTTACTTTATGTCCCATCCGGCATAGATGACCCACTATTCTCATCGGCATCATTTGGCGGTGACGTTACGGCTCAACAAGCCTTCATTGATTACATAAACGGCTCTGAATTGGCTCAATATGCAGGTGGCGTCACTGACCGAAATGGTGACACATCACCATCAACCACAATCATCGATCTTCGGCTCCAGCAGGAACTTCCAGGTCTAATGAAAGGTCATAAGACGAAGCTCTTCTTAGATATTGAGAATATCGGCAATCTAATTGACAGTGACTGGGGCCGCATCGAGCGGACACGTTACGAATATGAGCGGGCTGTTGTCGCTGCTCAACTTGATGGCGGTCAGTTCGTCTACGACAATTTGAGAACACCGAGTCAGATTGAAAACCTAGAGATTCTTCAACAATCACTATGGCAAATTCAACTAGGTGCGAAATACGAATTCTAAATTCCGTAGCATTCAAAAATTCCGAACGGAGGGCCTTGGCTCTCCGTTTTTTTATGCTTCATCATCT
>CAYTAJ010000137.1:0-3384 GCA_964435725.1 uncultured Algimonas sp. | reverse complement strand
CCGTAGAAACCTCATTTAAGACGAAAATCATAGGCAGGTGGCTCTTTGGAGTGGCCCGTTAGAGACGCAGGCTCCGCCTTCCAGTTATGGGATGGCGGTCGTCTGCATTGTGTGCAGGTGCATTCCGGTGCGACTGTTCAGAGCCTCAATAGCCCTTCAAACGGCCCAAGAGGTTCAAGGCGCGGCCAATCCCGCGCGGTATAAATGCAAATGAAAAAGCGGCTAATCCCGCGAATGAACGAGAAAAGGACGGCTTAATGCCTACGATTAACCAGTTGATCCGGAAGCCCCGGAAAGACAAGCGCCGCCGGAACAAGGTTCCCGCGCTCGAAGCCTGCCCGCAAAAGCGTGGCGTCTGTACCCGCGTCTATACAACGACGCCAAAGAAGCCGAACTCGGCCCTGCGTAAAGTGGCGAAGGTTCGCCTGACGAACGGCTTTGAAGTGTTAAGCTACATTCCGGGTGAAGGTCACAATCTGCAAGAACACTCCGTGGTTCTGATTCGCGGTGGTCGTGTGAAAGACTTGCCGGGTGTGCGTTACCACGTGCTGCGCGGTGTCTTGGATACGCAAGGCGTCAAAGACCGTAAACAACGCCGTTCGAAATACGGCGCGAAGCGTCCGAAGTAAGAAGACGAGGGAGAACAGAATATGTCACGTCGTCATAGAGCCGAAAAACGCGAAGTCCTGCCCGATGCCAAATATGGTGATATCGTGCTGACGAAATTCATGAACGCCATCATGCTCGATGGGAAAAAGTCCACGGCCGAGAAAATTGTCTACGGTGCAATGGATATTGTCGAAGACAAGGCTAAGACAGAGCCGATCCGCGTCTTCCACGACGCGCTGGAAAACATCAAGCCGGCTGTTGAGGTCCGCTCCCGCCGTGTCGGTGGTGCGACCTATCAGGTACCTGTGGAAGTCCGCCCAGAACGTCGTCAAGCGCTGGCCATCCGCTGGTTGGCCTCTGCCGCTCGCGCGCGCAATGAAAACACAATGCGCGAACGTCTGGCGGGTGAGCTGCTCGATGCGTCTAACAATCGCGGCACCGCCGTGAAGAAGCGCGAAGATACGCACCGTATGGCGGAAGCCAACCGGGCCTTCTCCCATTATCGTTGGTAGAGCACCGCTGGTAAAAACTATCGGGTCGGGCCTCTCGGCCCGCACCCCCATAAACCCCCGACCTTCAGGAGCCTGAAATGGCACGCGAATATAAGCTGGAAGATTATCGTAACTTCGGCATCATGGCGCATATCGATGCGGGTAAGACCACCTGCACAGAGCGTATTCTTTACTATACCGGTAAAAACCACAAAATCGCGGAAGTGCATGACGGCGCGGCCACGATGGACTGGATGGAACAAGAGCAAGAGCGCGGTATTACGATTACGTCGGCGGCGACGACGTGCTTCTGGGCGGGTAAGCGCCTGAATATCATCGACACACCGGGACACGTGGACTTCACAATTGAAGTCGAGCGCTCCCTTCGCGTGCTTGACGGCGCGGTTGCGCTGCTCGACGCCAATGCGGGTGTTGAGCCACAGACAGAAACGGTCTGGCGTCAGGCGGACAAATATAACGTCCCGCGCATGATCTTCATCAACAAAATGGATAAGCTCGGCGCGTCCTTCTACAACTCTGTTCAGTCGGTCAAAGACCGCCTTGGCGGCAATGCGCTGGAAATGCAGCTGCCGATTGGGGCTGAAGATCAGTTTAAAGGCGTGATCGATCTGGTCAAAAACGTCGCTTACGTTTGGTCCGAAGAGTCCAAGCTGGGCGAGAGCTATGACACGATCGATATTCCCGAAGATATGGCGGAAAAAGCCGCTGAATATCGCGAAAAACTCATCGAGGCTGTCGCCGAGATGGACGACGAAGTCATGGAAAAATACTTTGAAGGCGAAATGCCCGACGTCGAGACGATCCAACGTCTCGTCCGCGCAGCGACAATTGCCAACAAAGTCGTCCCTGTCTTCTGCGGTACAGCGTTTAAAAACAAAGGCGTTCAGCCCCTGCTCGATGCGGTTGTGGCTTACCTGCCAAGCCCGCTCGATATTGAAGCAATCAAAGGCATTGACGCCAAGACAGGTGAAGAAACAACCCGTCCGGCGTCAGATGATGAGCCGCTCTCTATGCTCGCTTTCAAGATCATGAATGACAAATTCGTGGGTACGCTGACCTTCTGCCGGATCTACTCTGGGAAATTGGAGCAAGGCACGACGCTGCTCAACTCTGTTAAAGAGAATAAAGAGCGCGTGGGCCGCATGATGATGATGCACTCCAATGATCGTGAAGACATTCAAGAAGCCTATGCCGGCGACATCATCGCGGTGGCGGGTCTGAAGCGCACCACGACGGGTGACACACTCTGCGCGCAAAGCGATCCTGTGATCCTGGAGCGGATGGAATTCCCCGATCCCGTTATTGAAATCGCGGTGGAGCCAAAGTCCAAAGCTGACCAAGAAAAGCTAGGGGTTGGCCTGCAGCGTCTAGCCGCCGAAGATCCGTCTTTCCGCGTCAGCACGGACGAAGAATCCGGTCAGACGATCATGGCGGGTATGGGCGAACTGCACCTCGACATTTTGGTCGATCGCCTTAAGCGCGAATTTGGCGTCGAAGCCAATATCGGTCAGCCACAAGTGGCTTACCGTGAAGCACTCGCCAACCCGGTTGACATTGACTATACGCACAAGAAGCAGTCCGGCGGTTCCGGTCAGTTTGGTCGTGTGAAGATCAAGTTCGAGCCGCTTGAGCCCGGCACAGGGATTGAGTTCGAAAACTCAGTCGTCGGCGGTAACGTGCCACGCGAATATATCCCCGGTGTTGAAAAAGGGATCCGCTCTATGGCCGAAACCGGTCTGCTGGCGGGTTTCCCGGTCATCGACTTCAAGGCCGAGCTCTATGACGGGGCCTACCACGATGTTGACTCCTCTGTGATGGCGTTTGAGATCGCGGCGCGTGCGGCGTTCCGTCAGATCAAGGAAGAGGGCAAGCTGAAGCTACTTGAGCCGATCATGAAGGTCGAAGTTGTGACACCTGACGAATATATGGGCGATGTCATCGGCGATCTGAACAGCCGTCGCGGCATGGTTCAGGGCACGGAAATGCGCGGCAACGCCAATGTCGTGAACGCGATGGTGCCACTGGCCAATATGTTCGGTTACGTGAACGATCTGCGCTCCAAGACCCAAGGTCGCGCGCAGTTCACCATGACATTCGATCACTATGCCGCCACACCGCAAGCTGTGGCTGACGAAGTTATCTCCAAACAAGGTGGCGCGTAAGCGCGCGGCACCCCACACAATAGACCAGAAGTAAGAGGAGCCTAAGATGGCCAAGGAAAAGTTTGAACGCACCAAGCCGCATGCCAATATTGGCACGATTG
>CAYTAJ010000136.1:0-3415 GCA_964435725.1 uncultured Algimonas sp. | reverse complement strand
ATAGCGGACATCCCGAGTGTCCTACTTTGGGCGATTTTAAGCCGCTCATTTAATATCTGCTAAGCGAGCATAAACAGGCGTTAGATATTCGACATAAAATTATACCCAGCCATAGTTTATTTTATTTATAAAAAAAGCTCGAGAAAAACCCCGAGCTTACTTCATTTCTACGCGACATTCATGATGCTGTAATAGCGTCTTTCAAAGCTGCAATAATTTGGGGTGCGTCAAGCGTTTTGGTTACTTTGCCAACGACTTTTTGGTCATCAATATCGACAAGTAAAAGTTGACCCGTTTTCACCGTGCCAGCGAGATAAGTTTTAACAGCCTCTCCTACGCCTGCCTCCTGAGCTTGCGCGTAAAAATTATCGGCATTTTTATCAGTGTAATCCAAGGTTACAAATTCAAGGCCTGGCATTTCACCCATAGCCTGAACTTTTTTAATTTTCGGGTCGAGCACTTTACAACTCCCACACCAATCAGCATAAATCAGTACAGCTTTGGTTTTGGTCGCCATTTTTTTTACATCGGCTGCTTTTGATGCCATTTCTTTGACGGCGGGTGCATCAACTTTAGGCGCGTCTGCAGCTGAGCAAGCCATCAGAGCCAACGTGGCCGCGCAGGCAGTAAATTTAGTAATAAGTTTCATTATATCCTCCATATTGATTTGGTATATAACATGACAGGCTATTTTTCATGCTCACAACTTTGTTATAATTTCACAAGCTGAGCGTACTAATTTAAATCTTGGCGGAGCAGATACTAAGTTCAGTGTCTTATTTTGAGCGGTTTAAGTCGCTCGCAAAACGTAGTAAGATCCCCATAGCAGACATAAGCTCAGGAGCTTAAGCACCCAAAACAAGGCTCTCATCTGTTTTTCAGGGATCCATCAGTAATCAAATTTATCCGTCCATAACACATAGCTCTTCGCCGTAGGCAAAATATTCATTTATATCAATCGATAGTCACCATTATTCACCTTCAATTTGAAGAATAACTAGGCAAGAATATCCCTTATAATGACGCGTTTGCGTTAGATTTATTGCGATTGGATTATTTAAATGAAATTTGGTGATTACTTACGTGAGGTTCGCGAAGGCAAAGAATGGACGCAACCGATGGCGGCTGAGAAAGCCGACATAGAGCAGTCCTATTTGTCCAAACTTGAAACAGGGAAGTCCTACCCATCTGAAGAGATGTTTGACAGGTTGATCAAAGCATACGGAATAGATGTCGACGGAATGATTGCAGGACTCACGAGTGACGAGATCAGAAAATTGAAAGCTGTAAAACCACTTCAAGATAAAGTTCTAGAAATTCACAAGCGTGAAGCAAAAATTTCTAGAAATTGGCTTTTGACTGGGCTTCTATCACTCATAATCAGTGGGGCTTGTTTTGGGGCAACATTCATCCCCGATCAGCATGATAGAAAATATCAATACAGATCTCAGGGCACTTTACTGCCCGGAGAACAATTGGCGACATTCGACTCGATTAATAAATCGGATGAAGAAGCAGCACCAGAATTACTACAGAGATTGAACCAAGTTGATATAGTCTCAAAAGCATATCGAGGAGAGAGTTTCGTGGAGGAAACTGCTGAGGGCAGAAGGTTTTACCGACTCTATGCACAACCTGAGACCGGCAGCCATTCCCCGCGCCGCTTCTTTTTAATTCCTGCACTCGCACTGCTCTTTGGTGCGCTCGGGAGTTACCTTATCGGGCTTCGGAGATCATCATGAGGATACGAATTCTTGCGGGCTTAAGGTCTGTGCCGATCAAACGTTTGAACGACGTTTTTTGTTTTGTAGCAATCTTCGCTATATTTTTATTATCTGCTTGTTCAACTTCTCCACACTTAAACTTTAGTAGAGAGTTAAGCCCCGTTTCCAAGAAAATAGATGATTATCTAAAAGCAGGAGTGCCTGAGGGATTCTCAGGGGCAGTCCTTATTGCCAAAAATGATCTGGTTTTGCTAAAGCAAGGTTATGGATTTGCAAGTAAGGAAGCCGAAATTGCAAACTCACCTGAGACCGTTTTTACGATTGGCTCAGTCACCAAGCAATTTACCGCTGCCGCCATTTTATTGTTGAGCGATCAATATGATTTGGATTTAAACTCATCAATCACTGAGTTCTTTCCAAATCTTCCTGACGATAAAGCTGACATCACGCTTCATCAGTTACTGACTCATACATCTGGCCTCCCGTCTGATATTGGTGAAGGTGACTTCGACTACATCCCTACCGAAGAGTATTTTGCACGATTATTTGAGTCCAAATTGCTCGTGGCATCGGGAACAAAACATCATTATTCTAATGCCGGTTACAGTGTATTGGCACGAATTATCGAGATTTGTTCTGGTCAAGACTACGAATCATTTTTGGCGGCGAAGATTTTTCTACCTCTCGGAATGAAACACACAGGTTATGTGCGACCTAGTTGGAAAGACAAGGACATTGCCCAAGGATATATGAGAAACATTATTAATCGTGGCACGTTGATTGAAAGATTTAATGCCTCCGGTGCGGTGTCTTGGAATTTGAAGGGTAATGGAGGCATTCATTCCACTCTTAATGATATGTATATTTGGCACCAAGCACTCAAGAACAATACCGTTCTTTCGGCATCCCAGCTGAAGATGCTAACTACACCCTATGTCCCTGAAAGTGAGAGTTTATCAAGTCATTATGCCTATGGTTGGGCAATTTTTAAATCAAATAGGGAAACTAAAATAATAAGCCATAATGGTGGGAATGGAGTTTTCTTTTTTGACTACATCTGGATACCTGAAGAAGACACAACTGTTTTATTTGCTACAAACGCTAGCAGTCGTGAGGTTGAATTGGCGTGGCAAATTGAAAAAATGTTATTTAGCGAAACCTACTTACCAAAACCAATAGAAAAGAACGTATATCACTACGTTTTTGATTTTATCGAAAACTCACCAACATCAAATATTGCAAAATTAGAGACCGCATTACTAGAACAATATAGTGAGGAAATCAGTGATCCGGGCACACTAAATCGATTAGGCTATTTAAGCTTGAGGTCAGAAACAAAGTCAAATTGGTCCGTTCCGCTTTTTACTTTAAACACACGACTTTTCCCGACCGACAGCAATGTTTGGGACTCACTTGGTGATGCTTACCAAACACATGGAAAAATCAATGAGGCTATTAAAACCTATCGAAAAGCAATCACGTTAGGACATAAAGGTGCAGACGGTAAATTGAAAGAACTCCTAGACGATGTTACCGATCAATGAAAAGATGACAAGCATTCAGAGCTGCACCGATAAAATTTGCATTTGTGGGAATATCAACAATATATTTTGAGCGTTTTAAGCCATTCGACTAATGTCCCCTTCGCCCCCTAGGCGGACTTTCATCCACATTTCTTGCGCTCTTATTCC
>CAYTAJ010000135.1:0-3464 GCA_964435725.1 uncultured Algimonas sp. | reverse complement strand
CATCGCGGGAATAGGCGACACCGCTGACAACACGTTCTTCCATGGTTTCATCCTCATGACAGACCAGAGTTCCGGGATTGTGATCACCGACATTCGCCATGCTGGTCAAAACACGGATCGGCAGATTATTATTCATGGCCAATTCAACAGAGCGGGTCTGTAGAACCTTCGCACCGAGCGAGGCCAGTTCGAGCATTTCTTCAAACGCAATACGGCCCAAACGACGGGCGTCTTTGGCGATGCGCGGGTCCGTTGTGTAAACACCGTCCACATCGGTATAAATGTCACAACGATCGGCTTTCAAGGCCACAGCCAACGCCACAGCCGAAGTATCAGAACCACCACGCCCAAGGGTCGAAATGCGCCCTTCTTCGTTCACGCCCTGAAAACCCGCAACAACGGCAACATTCCCGTCGGCCATAGACGGGCCAATGGCGGAGCTTTCAATCTCCGCAATGCGGGCTTTGGAATGGGCCATATCTGTGCGCAGTGGTATTTGCCAACCTAGCCAAGAGCGCGCTTTTAAGCCCCGACGACGCAGCGCAATCGATAAAAGACCGGATGTAACCTGCTCGCCACTCGCGACAACAGAATCATATTCGTCCTCTATAGGCTCGCCTTGACTGGAGTCCGCATCCAACTCATCCACAAGGGCCACCAAACGGTTCGTCTCCCCACTCATGGCCGAGACAACAACGGCGACCTCATTACCCTGAGCCACTTCATCAGCAACCAATGAGGCGACATGGCGAATCCGCTCAAGATTGGCAACGGATGTGCCGCCGAATTTCATGACAATACGGGCCATTAGATTAGTCGCACTTTACCTTGTTTAAATCAGCGTACTCCATAGCCGCATTGCACGGTTTTTCAACCTTTAGATTCGTCATTTAGGCCGCATCGGCGCAGCAAAATTAGAAAATAAATCGACATCTGAAATTGGGAGATTAAACTCTCTTTATGACAACTCGCCGTTCAATTTTTCTGCGTATTTTTATCATTCTGGCAATTTATTTTGGCGCAACCTATTTTGGCGGAATTTGGGGCTGGCGGCTCTTTTATCCTGTTCGTATTTTTGTGACTTTTTTGCATGAATTTGGTCATGCCTTTGGTGCGCTGATAACCGGCGGCGCGGTAGAATATATCCGCATTGACCCGAATGCAGGCGGCGTTACCTCATCGCTTGGCGGCAATCGCCCCGTTATTATTATGGGCGGATATTTAGGCAGTGCGCTCTTTGGGAACTTGCTCTTTTATATTGGGGCCACAAAGCCGCGCTTGGTCAAACCTGTTTTAAGTCTCGTGATTTTCACCATGCTGGTCTCGGGCTTTATCTGGTATAAATCTCTTTTTACAACACTCGTGCTATGCGCCTTTGCCGCCTTCCTTTTCTTTATCGAATTTAAAACGAAATATGGGCGAGATGTTTTGATGTTTTTAGGGCTCGCCAGCGTCATCTATATTTTGCAAGATACGACGTCAGGGCCGAGTTCTGACCTTTTGGCCTTTGAACGGGAAATGGGATTTTTTTCTAATCAAACATGGATGGTCATTTGGTTTATCCTTGCTTTGGCTATATTGGCGTGGAATGTCAAAATGCTTTTAGGCATTAAAGACGAGACCCCTCCAACAACCGCAAAAGGTTTGAAATGAGACCACACCCCATGATATGTCGCGGCCCGTTATAAAACCTTAGCCCACGCGAAACGTAATCTAATCATGGCTTATTCTGAAACTGCTCCTGAACATTTATCGTCTGTTTCTGTCGACCCGGCTGAGATGGAAAGCTTTTCCCGTATGGCGGCGGATTGGTGGGACCCGACAGGGCCGTTTAAACCGTTGCACATAATGAATGGTGCCCGTCTTGGCTTTATACGCGATACATTATGTGAGCATTTCAATCGTGACCCCGATGTCGAGGAGCCTTTAAAAGGTTTGCGCTTGCTCGATATTGGCTGCGGCGGCGGTTTGTTATGCGAACCCATGGTGCGAATGGGCGCAACTGTTACGGGCGTCGATGCGCTCGAGAAAACCCTTAAAACGGCCAAGACCCATGCGGAACAAGTCGGTGTCGACGTCAATTACATCCATGGCACGGTCGAGCAATTAATTGAGAGCGGCGAGACACCCTTTGATGCTGTCCTGAATATGGAAGTGATTGAACATGTCGTCAGCCCCGCGGACTTTATAAAAGACTGTGCCCAAATGGTCAGACCGGGCGGTCTCATGATTTGCTCAACAATTAATCGCAGCTTTAAGGCCTTTGCCTTTGCCATTGTCGGCGCGGAATATATCCTGCGCTGGCTCCCGCGCGGGACCCATCAATTTGAAAAACTGGTCAAACCCGCCGAGCTACAACGCTATCTCAAAGATGCAGGCTTAAACCCGGATCCCTCAATCGGCATGAACCTCAACCCGCTGACCAGCGTCTGGAAGTTCTCAGACGATACATCTATTAATTATGTTACGGTGGGGAAAGCGGTTTGATTAATAAGAATTACTTATTGAGAAACACTGATAAATCTTGGTTTTCTAGAATTGTCCAAAACAACAGCCGTTAGAGTTTTTGGGCGAGCTGCACCTGTATCAATGCCTATCCGATTGGGCAGCAATTCTGGTAATTCAGTTTGTGTGTGCCCATGAACAATTACATATGGATGCGTCACAGAACTTTCTAAGAAACGCGACCTTATCCATAACATATCTTTCTTCTTTTGCTTAGCTAATGGCCTATTAGGTACGATACCCGCGTGCACAAACAAATACGGTGCAGAAATATGATATAATGGTAGATTTTGAAGCCATTTAATTCTCTTCTCCCCAAGCGCATCAGACAGGTCTTTCGGATTATAGCCGCCAAACCGGTTTGAAATGCCAAGAGACTCTAGTGTTTTATCACCACCATTACTTATCCAATTCCACCATACATCTCGATTATCAGTATTTAAACAGTCAAGCATTAAGGCTTCATGATTCCCAAGGAGTGAAATACTGTCAAAGTTAGGTGATCCTTTCATAACAATATCCAAAACTTTACTGCTATTCGGACCTCCATCAATGTAATCACCTATATGAACAACGATTGGCCGCTCTGACTTGTCAGGTCTGTAAGGATCATCCTGAATCCGTAAATACATTTTCTCCAATAGATAATCGCGGCCATGAATATCGCCAATTGCATAGATATAAGTCATAAGTATCTCGGTTTTAATTATAAAAGGGCGTAAGGTAACACCGCTTAGAAACGTTAACGTTTCATTCAATATCAGGAATGCTTTGCGGGTAGAATTTGAGTTATGCTATCTTAAATTAACTCTTAGACTAACCTGAATTGATGGTAATAATGGTTGAAGCTATCTGTATAAGGTGTTTCGGCTTGGTCAAAACTCACCCTTACGTCTCTGTGGATAAAATCGCGTTAAGGTTTAATTAACACAAAAAATTAACTTCGGCCTCACGCTAAC
>CAYTAJ010000134.1:0-3486 GCA_964435725.1 uncultured Algimonas sp. | reverse complement strand
GCGGCCAAGGCCACAGCCGGTGTTATCGCAGAAGATTTTGCTGCGCTTTTAAAGGAATAGATTATGTCTATGCTCTCCATGTCGAATGCCGTTGCGGCTCTTCCGCGTTTACTCTCTAATCTTGAGCATGTTTTGAAATTGGGGGAACAAAATGCCAAAGAGAGAAACATAGACGAGACTGTGTTTTTAACTGCGCGGCTTGCGCCTGATATGTGGCCTTTGGCAAAGCAAGTTCAGACAGTAGCGGAATTGGCAAAAAACGCGCCCTTTCGTATCGCAGGTTTGAACGCTCCTAGCTATGAGGGTCACCCCGAAAGTTTTGACGCTTGTTATGCGATTTTAGAGCAAGCAATCACGGACATTAAATCGGTGTCGGCAGAAGATTTAGACGGCAAAGAAGGGCGTGAATTTACCTTAGAAATGGGCCCGCAAAAAACGCCAATGGAGTTTACAGGCATAAGTTATCTGTCGGGCTTCTCTCTTCCTAATATTTATTTCCATTGTACCACAGTTTATAACATCCTCCGTCATAATGGCGTGCCACTGGGAAAACGTGATTTCTTTGGCGGTGTTTTGAAATAATCCGTGGATTCTGTCACTCAACATGGTCATGCCTCTATCAAAAAGGGGTCAAAGTCTTTTGCGTTAGCCAGTCGTGTTTTGCCGCCCGCTTTGCGCGATGATGCGTCGATGCTTTATGCGTGGTGCCGTTATTGCGATGACGTCATTGATGGTCAGGAAATGGGCCACGGGCAAATTGAGGATTACAAAGTCGGGCAGGACGAAAGACTGGCAGAGTTGCGTCTGGCCACAGCCGATGTTTTGTCGGGAAAGCCGACTGATAATCCTGTATTTGCAGGGCTCGCCCGCGTCGTCAAAACGCATGAGATTGACCACAAACATCCTTTTGAATTGCTCAAAGGGTTTGAAATGGATGCCGAAGACCGTGTCTATGAAACGGTCGATGATATTCTGGACTATTCCTATCATGTGGCGGGTTGTGTCGGCGTGATGATGGCCAATGTCATGGGGGCGAGGGATGCAGCAACGCTGGACCGGGCCTCTGATTTGGGGCTCGCCTTTCAACTCACCAATATCGCGCGGGATGTGATTGATGATGCGCGGGCGGATCGCGTCTTTGTGCCGAAAGATTTGTTAGAGAAACACGGCGCGCCGCCGGAAGCGGCAGAGCTTGCCAAACGCGAAAACTGGCCTGCGGCACATAAAGCGGCTTGTGAACAACTCGATATAGCCGAGCAATATTATGAGAGCGCAAAGGTCGGCATCAAAGAACTCGACTTCCGCTGCGCCTGGGCGATTAGTGCCGCGCTGAAAGTTTATCGCGAAATTGGGGAAGAGTTGCGAAAAGGCGGCTCGGATGCTTGGGAAGGCCGTGTGGGCGCGAGTAAGGGACGGAAATTGGCATTGGCATTAAGCGCAATGAGGCCTGCGATGGAGCGGAAGGGAATAATGGTGATGGGGCGAGACGGGTTCTATAAAAGGCCATGAATATTTGCCTTAAAGAACTGGTCGCATGAGCGAATGATTTCAAGTGCTTGAAGAGTTTTTCCGCCTTCTAATTCAATCAATATTTGGTCTCCTGCATAAGGACCAACTCCAAACCTACCTTGCCCATAAGCAATCCGATCTACCTTAGTTTGTGTTGAATACTTTAATCTCGCGCTTGGGCGGTCTAGCCTTGCGTACTTATAAGAATTAGCAGCATCTCTAATAATGGAATACTCCTCACATTGATCGGAATAAATTTTACGAAGATTATGATCAGACTGGACCGAAACTTTTTCTTCCTCAGGTAAAGATAGATAAATGTGTCCAACAAGCGAATCTAATCTCATTACAGCGTTAAAAGCACATTGTAACGAAGCAGGATTGTTAATGAATGCCTCAATATTCGGGCTGACTATGTATTCATGAAAGTGTCGAGGAGTTTCAAATGCTCTTTCAGCCAAAATTAGTTACTCCTGCTCCGCTAACCATTTCTCCAACCAGTGAATATTGTAATCCCCTTTTTGGAAATCGGGGTCATCCAAGAGAGCTTCATGAAGTGGTATTGTCGTTTGCACGCCTGAAATGACCATTTCACCAAGGGCACGGCGGAGGCGTAGGATTGCCCCTTCGCGTGTATTACCCCAGACAATTAATTTCCCAATCAAACTGTCATAATAAGGGGGAATGGAATAACCGGCATAGAGCGCGCTATCCAGACGCGTATTCATCCCGCCCGGTGCGTGGAAGTCGATGACTTTACCGGGTGAGGGGGCGAAGGTTTTTGGGTTTTCCGCATTGATGCGGCACTCGATGGAATGGCCTTTGAAATGCACATCGGATTGGTCGTAATTGAGCTCAAGACCCTGTGCGACACGGATTTGTTCTCGCACCAAATCAATACCCGTAATCTCTTCGGTGACAGGGTGTTCGACTTGGAGACGTGTGTTCATTTCGATGAAGAAGAACTCACCTTTTTCATAAAGGAACTCGATCGTCCCTGCGCCGCGATAACCGATTTTACGAATAGCATTGGCAACGATATCTCCAATGCTTTCTCGTTCTTTCGCAGTCAAAGTCGGCGAGGGCGCTTCTTCGAGAACTTTCTGATTGCGGCGTTGGAGCGAGCAATCACGCTCGCCAAGATGCACAACATTACCGTGCTGATCTGCCAGAACCTGAATTTCGATATGGCGTGGCCCGGTGAGGTAACGTTCGAGATAGACGGCCCCATTACCAAAAGCAGCAATCGCTTCTTGTTGCGCCGCTGAAAGGGCTTCTTTGAGCTTATCAGGTGTTTCGGCCAGTCGCATTCCGCGCCCACCGCCTCCGGCGGCGGCTTTCACGAGGAGCGGGAAGCCAACATCTTTGGCGACTTTTTTCGCGTCTTCATAAGTTTCGACACTACCATCAGAGCCCGGAACAACCGGAATGCCGGCATCCATAACCGTTTGTTTGGCTGTGATCTTATCCCCCATAATGCGGATATGCTCGGCTGTGGGGCCGATAAAGGCCATGCCATGGGCTTCGACAATATCGGCGAATTTAGCGTTCTCGGATAGAAAGCCATAACCGGGGTGGACAGCGTCGGCATCTGTAATCTCACATGCGGAGATAATAGCCGGAATGTTCAAATAGCTATCGGTCGCGCTGTTTGGACCAATGCAAACGCTCTCATCGGCGAGACGGACATGCATGGCATCTTTGTCGGCTTCGGAATGAATGGCGACTGTATTAATGCCCATTTCTTTACAGGCACGATGGATACGCAGAGCAATTTCACCGCGATTGGCGATGAGGACTTTTTTAAACTTGCGCTTTTCGACTTTTGTAGCGGACATGACTAGACAACGACGAAGAGGGGTTCACCAAATTCAACGGGTTGGGCATCTTCAACATAAACCGCTTCAACCGTACCGGATTTTGGTGCCGTAATCGGATTGAAGGTTTTCATCGCTTCGACCAATAAAATCGTATCGC
>CAYTAJ010000133.1:0-3522 GCA_964435725.1 uncultured Algimonas sp. | reverse complement strand
CTTTACACACTCCGTCATATTCGGCACGTTTCTGTAATGGAAATACTGCCTCTCATTCTTGCTGTTGGACTTGGCTATTTATTTGGATCCATCCCCTTTGGTCTCTTGCTGGCAAAGGCGACGGGGCAAGGGGATATTCGCCAGATTGGATCGGGCAATATTGGCGCGACGAATGTTTTGCGGACGGGGCGTAAGGATATTGCCGCCCTCACCCTATTGCTTGATGCTGCCAAGGCGGCCGGTGCGGGCCTCTTGCTCGTTTTCTTCTTCGGACAACCTTATGGTTACATCGCAGCGGCGGCGGCTTTGGTCGGGCATTGTTACCCCGTCTGGCTGGGTTTCAAAGGCGGTAAAGGTGTGGCCACATTTTTTGGCGGATTATTTGCTCTTGTTTGGCCGGTGGCGCTGTTTGCAGCTGTTGTGTGGCTCGCCACCGCTTTCATAACGCGCTTATCCTCCCTCGGTGCGCTCTTGGCTTGTATCGGGGCCTCTATTTTTGCGTGGTTTATCGCTCCCTTCGCCGCCGCCGTAATGGTGAGTTTTATGGCGGCAATCATTTTGCTTCGTCATAATGAAAACATCCAACGTCTGGCCAGGGGCGAAGAAAGCAAAATTGGGCAGAAGAAATAAATCATTCCGATGCCGCTCCAAACTCTCAGCTTTGCCGAAAAACGAGATTGGTTGCGTTTGACCCGTACCCATACTGTTGGGCCGGTCGCCTTTCGCGACCTGCTTGCACGTTATGGCAGTGCGGGCGCGGCGCTTGAGGCTTTGCCCTCACTCATTCGTAAAAAAGACATCTTACCTCCAAGCCTTGAGCAGGTTGAAGCCGAGATGGACGCTTGCCATCAGTTAGGCGTAAAACTCATCGCCGCCTGTGAACCAGATTATCCGTCTTATCTGCGTGCAATCGATCCGCCTCCGCCCGTTATATCTGTGTGGGGCCGTGTCGACTTACTTTCTAAGCCCTGCATTGCCATCATTGGCTCGCGGAATGCCTCGGCGAATGGCCAAAGATTTGCGGCGCAAATGGCAAGAGATTTAGGGGAAGAAGGCTTTGTTATTGTCTCAGGACTGGCTAGGGGCATAGATGCCTGCGCACACCATGCCGCGATAGAGACGGGCACAGTCGGCGTCTTAGGCGGCGGTGTCGATCATATCTATCCCCGCCAAAATGAAGATTTGCACCTCTCTATGCGCGAGACAGGCACGCTCGTGAGTGAAAGTCCGTTAGGCTATCGTGCGACCGCCCGTGACTTCCCACGGCGCAATCGGATTATTTCAGGACTAAGCCGTGGCGTTGTCGTTATTGAAGCGGCAGAGCGATCCGGCACACTTATCACTGCCCGATACGCCGCGGAACAAAATCGTGAAGTCATGGCCGCTCCGGGCTCACCGCTTGACCCGCGCACGAAAGGCTGCAACCGTCTCATCAGGCAAGGCGCCGCGCTCATTGAAAGCGCAGAAGACGTGATAGACTGCCTCAATGATTTACCAACACTCTTTATGTCGGAGTCAGAGGACAGCTATGAAAGCCCGGTTTTCGACTGGAAAAGGGCTGGCGCTGATATTGAAAAGGCGAAACACATCGTCGCATCGCTACTCTCACCCACGCCAACGCACCGGGATGATATTATCCGTTCAAGCGATCTGCCTATACCTATTGTGAACGCCGCACTGCTCGAAATGGAACTCAACGCAGAGATCAATGTTGAAGCAGATGGGCGTTTGTCCTCTGAATTTTAACAGGCTCTTTAGCGGATCGCTTTCACTTCTGTGACGGCCTCTTGGAGAAGCTCACTAATACGAACAAAGCCGCCCGCACGGGCCAGTTGGCTTAGCTCTTGTGATAAGTCACCGACATATTCCAGCAATTTTACCTGCTCACCACTGAGTGAGTTTTGTGGCGTTTCGGTCTTCTTCAAAGCATTCATATTCGACCTTTCTTTTTGTTGTTAGCGCATAGTGCATGAAAATGAATTTAAACTCAAGAGTGTGTTTTAAATATGGCAATTTTAAGATGTGTTTTAGATTTGAACAGTCTGGTGAGTTGACATTATAATGTTCACAGACCAAATGAGCGCCGCTATCAGCCTCTGATTTCCGGCGTGATAGGTCAAAAGGTATAGGTCAAATGAATCTAGTTATTGTCGAGTCACCCGCAAAAGCGAAGACAATCGAAAAATATTTAGGCAAAGATTACAAGGTTTTAGCGAGCTTTGGTCATATTCGCGACCTGCCTTCAAAAAATGGTTCCGTTGATCCAGAAAACGACTTCGCCATGTCATGGGCTGTCGATACACAATCCAGAAAACGCATTAAAGATATTGAGAACGCACTCGAAAAATCTGACAAGCTCATACTCGCAACCGACCCGGATCGTGAAGGTGAAGCAATTTCTTGGCACCTTCTCGAGGTCCTCTCAAAGAAAAAGGCCTTTAAAGGCAAAGACGTCGAACGGGTGGCCTTTAACGCGATTACGAAGAAATCAGTCACAGAAGCGATCGCTAAACCCCGCAAATTGGATATGGAATTGGTTGAGGCCTATCTCGCACGACGGGCCTTAGACTACCTTGTGGGCTTCACACTATCCCCCGTTCTTTGGCGCAAACTTCCAGGCTCTCGCTCTGCCGGACGTGTACAGTCTGTTGCCTTGCGCATGATTTGTGAGCGTGAAACTGAAATTGAGAAGTTTAACCCGCAGGAATATTGGAGCGTTCATAGCCTTATCAAATCGGGCTCAGGACAATTCCCTGCACGCCTCGTTGCTCTTGATGGCGAAAAGTTAGATAAGTTTTCACTAGGCAATGAAGACCTGGCAATGAAAGCCAAGGCAGCTGTAGAGACGGCCTCTTTGTCAATTGAAAAGGTCGAAGCCAAACCTGTCACCCGTAACCCGCAAGCGCCCTTCACAACCTCAACCATGCAGCAAGAGGCCTCCCGTAAGTTAGGCTTCTCTGCCAGCCAAACCATGCAAACCGCGCAACGCCTTTATGAAGGTATTGATATTGGCGGGGAAACAACGGGTCTTATTACCTATATGCGGACAGATGGTGTTTCCATGATTGGCGAAGCCATCAGTGATTGTCGCGCAACGATTGCCAGCGAATATGGCGATAAATATTTGCCGGGCCAGCACCGTGTTTACAAATCAAAAGCTAAAAATGCGCAAGAGGCTCATGAAGCTATTCGCCCGACAAGCTTTACCAGAACCCCGGAAAGCCTGAACCTTCAAGGCGACCAAAAGAAGCTTTATGAGTTGATTTGGAAACGGGCCATGGCCAGCCAAATGGAGTCTGCCAAGCTTGAGCGTACGACTGTTACGATTTCAGATAAAAAGACTGTTGAACTCCGCGCCACAGGTCAGGTCGTCCGCTTTGACGGCTTCTTGAAGCTCTATGAAGAGACAAAACCGAAACCGGCAGAGGGCGAAGAAGACGACAATACAACATTGCCACCTTTACAAGCTGGCGATGACGCCAACGCCTCTGACATCACGGCGGATCAACATTTCACACAACC
>CAYTAJ010000132.1:0-3609 GCA_964435725.1 uncultured Algimonas sp. | reverse complement strand
GTGGCCTTTTGGGGTTTCCTTATTTCCGCTGCGGCGACTTTCTTGCCGGCGCTTAATGCCTCCAAAGTCGACCCTGTTGACGCGCTGAGATATGAGTAGGGGGCCAAGATGAAACCGACACGTCCCATACTCTCTGTGCGCAATCTGCACCGCTCTTATCAATCCGGGCCTAAGACGCTCAATGTTTTGGCGGGGGCTGATATTGATATTTTCCCCGGCGAGATGGTCGGTCTCATCGGCCCATCGGGCTCCGGTAAATCAACTTTGCTCCATGCGGCAGGCTTGCTCGAAAAGCCCAATGCGGGCGAAGTTTATATTAATGGCCGTGAATGTCTTAAACTTTCTGATGACCAACGCACGGCTATTCGTCGTGAAACCATTGGCGTGGTCTATCAATTCCACCACCTGCAAAAAGAGTTTTCGGCTGAAGAAAATGTCGTAATTCCTCAAATGGTTGCGGGGAAGAGCGAAGGTGAAGCCTTAACTGAGGCGAGACGTATTTTGACCCTTATGGGGCTGAAAGATCGCATGCATCATAAGCCTTCTGAGATGTCCGGTGGTGAACAACAACGGGTCGCGATTGCCCGCGCTTTGGCCAACCGTCCGCAAATTCTCTTAGGCGATGAACCGACAGGAAACCTCGATCCGACGACGTCAGCCTCCGTCTTCAAAAGCCTGTTCGATCTCACCCGCATGGAAGGCGTCTCCGCCCTCATTGCCACACATAATATGGAATTAGCGTCCTATATGGACCGCGTCTTTACCGTGCGCGATGGCTTGGTCGTACCGCTGAAAGTGCCGGCTAGAACTCTGTAAGGTCATCTTTTGCAAAGACCTTGCGCTCAGACGCTCCAATCCTCATGATTAGAGTGTAAAGGGGGCGCAGAATGGTTCGTTTTTTGATTTCAGGGCTATTTTTCTTTTGTTCGGTATGGGCGGTTATTAGTCATAGCCAAGACATAGATTATCCCGAATACGAAGCTTTTGTTGAGGAGACGATGAAAGCGTCGACTGTTCCGGGCTTAGCAGTCGTTTTATTTGACGAGAGCGGCTTTACTTATGAAAACGCCTTTGGTGTTGTCGACGATAAAGGCACAGATACGACTTTAGATACGCCATTTCAATTAGGGTCGGTTAGTAAGTCTTTCGCCGCGTTACTAGTGTTACAACTTGTTGCTGAAGGACAATTAGACCTCGATAACTCTATTCTCACTTACTTACTGGATTTTCGTCCAAGCAATGCTGGGGCTTGGGAAAAAATTACACTTCGCCATTTGTTAAGTCATCGCACGGGCCTCTCCACCGTTATTGGCAATCGACTACAAGACAATAATTATCGCGGGGCTGATGCACTCTCTCTCGCCGTAAAAACATTAGAAAATGCTAAGCTCAAATCGAGTGCAGGTGAGCAATACGAATATTCCAACGCAAATTATATGATTACGGCACTCATCATTGAGACTGTTTCTGGTCAAACCTATGAAACGCTTATGGATGAACGCATTTTTCAGCCATTGGGAATGAATAGTAGTTACGTTCAAATGCCTCTGCGGGAGACTCAAAAAGAATCTATGGGATTTTTGCAATGGTTCCGTATTCCTGTTGCGCAACGCGTTATTCCTGGGCGGGCTTGGATGGCCGCCGGAGGCGTTACTGCCAGCGCGAGAGATTTAGCGATTTATGTCAATGCGGTTGCTACTAATGACCCACGTATAATACCCCCTGAGCTTGCAACAGAATTTACGAAGCCTGAATGGAAATCTACGGAAAGTGATTATGGATATGGGTTGGGGTGGATGTTCTATAAATTGAATGATCAAACGGTCATATATCACAGTGGCCTAAATGGTGGCTTTGCGGCACATGCCGCCTTTTTCCCTGAAACAAGACAAGGCGGGGTTGTCGTGACAAACCAATCGGGTGCTTTGCAAGTAGATGTGCCCGGTATCGTTCTACGGAGAGGTCTAGGTACACCTTCTGAGCCTCATAAGCCGTCCTTAGGGCAGTATTTTCTGGTCTGGGGCTTGCTGGCAAATACTCTCATGATGTTTTTCTTTTTCGGTCTATCGACGAAACGTTTTTCTGCATATGTAAAAAGAGTGGGTAAAGTAAGCTGGTTTCGGCGTGGTGTACCTGCTTTTGCCCTGTTTGGTTTGGCTTATGGCTTGATATTCGTTGTTCCAAAGATGAACGGTATCCATCTCAATGGTATAAAAGTGTTTCAGCCAGATGTTTGGCTGTGCCTAACGCTTAGCGCTATAATTGCTATCGTTTGGGGACTTACGCGTCTAATATATCCTTGGAAAAAAGCTTAAGTCCTGCTTCGTGTCAGGGCGTAAAAGACGAGCCCCACTAAAATTACCCCTAATCCAGACAGGCCGACAATCGGGTCATCTTTGACCACAAAGATAAGCGTAAAGCCTGTAATCAAGAGATAGAGGAGGGGCGTAATCGGAAAGGCAAAGGCGTTATAAGGCCGTTCTATATCTTTATATTTTGTCCGCAGAATAAACATACCCAATACGGTCAAGAAACTACTGAGCGCTAACATAGATCCCGCGAAATAGATGATCTGTTTAAAGCTCGCCGTCAGAATAAAAATGATAGCGATAAGCGATTGAAAGATTATCGCTATATAAGGTAGCTTCGCTTTATTTGTCTTACCAAACCACGCAAAGGCTTTGATATCTTCGCCCAAGACTTGGAGCGCGCGGGGCCCGGAAATTGTCATGGCACTGACCGAAGAAATAAGCAGGAGCGATAACATACCACCGGCAAGGCGCGCGCCATTTTCACCGAAGATATTTTGCGCCGCGATATACCCAATCTCGACTTCGCCCCTCATGGCGTCCATCGGTGCGGCGTAGAGGAAAGCGCCGTTCAACAAGACATAAAGCAAAGTCACAACAGCCGTGCCAGTCATAAGGATTTTAGGCAATGATTTTTGCGGGTTAGTCAGTTCCCCTGAAATATAAGTCGCCGCATTCCACCCCGTATAAGCGTAGGTCACATAAATCAGCGCCACGGCATAAGTCCCGCTTAACATCACGGCCGCATCACCCGATTGCGGTAAGAGGGAGATGGCTTGCGGATTGGGCGTGAATAAAAACGCCGCCGCACAAAAGGCCAGAATGAGAACAATTTTAAGTGCCGTGAACCCGTTTTGAAGGCCCGAGGAAAGGTTGCGCGTCAGGCTGTGAACCGCCGCCAATATCACGACGAGGGCAATAGCCACCCCTTTCTCCACACCCGATGACCAGTCCCAAGGCGTCGCGGCCCCGGTATATTTGGCAAAGGCGAGGGCCACCGCTGCAATTGGCGCGGCAAAGCCCACCGTCGCGCTCACCCAGCCCGACACAAATCCTGCGGCGGGATGATAAAGCCGCCCTAAGAAATTATATTCGCCGCCCGAGCGGGGCAGGGCAGCGCCCAGCTCGGCATAGCTCACAGCGCCACAAAACGCCGCCACACCGCCAATCACCCACAACATCAAAAGTGCAAAGACAGACGATATATCAACGAGCTGAAACCCCAGAGACGTAAACACCCCCATCCCCACCATATTGGCGATGATGATGGAGGTCGCGGTGCGCGGGGTGAAGGTGTTGG
>CAYTAJ010000131.1:0-3822 GCA_964435725.1 uncultured Algimonas sp. | reverse complement strand
CCCGCGCCATGAGTGATTACAAATCAGAGCTGATGAACACGCTGACGGAGCGCGGCTTTCTCTATCAGTGCACGTCGGAAGACGGGCTGGATCGTGTGGCCGCGGCTGACGGTGTGACAGGCTATATTGGCTTTGATTGTACCGCGCCGAGCCTGCATGTCGGATCGCTTGTTCAGATCATGATGCTGCGTATTCTGCAGAAATCAGGTGGAAAACCGATCGTTCTGTTGGGCGGCGGAACGACAAAAATCGGCGATCCGTCTGGCAAAGACAAATCCCGTCAAATGCTGACCCAAGACAGGATTGACGCCAATAAAGACGGTATCCGGCGGGTCTTCGCGCAGTTCCTTGACTTTGAGGGTCCAAATGCTGCGATCATGGTCGATAATGACGATTGGTTAGGCGGGCTGGGCTATATCGAATTTTTGCGTGAAGTCGGGCCGGAGTTCACGGTCAACCGCATGATCACGATGGAAACCGTGAAGCGGCGCTTAGAAAACGAACAGCCCATGAGCTTTCTCGAGTTCAACTACCCGTTGTTGCAATCCTACGATTTCGTTGAGCTCTACCGTCGTCATCAGTGCCGTCTACAGCTGGGCGGATCGGACCAGTGGGGCAATATCGTGACGGGTGTAGACCTAACGCGGCGTATGGAAGGCGCAGAAGTGTTCGGCTTTACAACGCCGCTGATCACCACGGCGTCTGGCGGGAAAATGGGCAAAACGGCGGACGGGGCGGTTTGGTTGAATGGAGACGTTAGTCTAGGTGAAGACTTTACCCGAAGTCCTTATGAATACTGGCAATTTTGGAGAAATACGGAAGACGCGGATACAGAGCGTTTCTTGAAGCTTTTCACCGATCTGCCACTCGATGAAATCAACACAATCGTCAAAGGCGATGTGATCGCCGCGAAAGTCAGGCTAGCGGATGAAGCCACAGCTTTGCTACATGGGGAAAAGGCAGCCGCAGAGGCGAAAGAAACAGCGCGGCAAACGTTCTCTGGCGGGGCGGGGGCGGCCTTACCGACAACTGAGGTCGCTGAGACAGAGCTTATAGGCATGGGGATACTCACAGCGGCGGTTTCGGCAGGATTGGCCGCATCCAATGGCGAAGCGCGCCGCCACATTAAAGCGGGGGCGCTAAAGGTGAATAATGCGCCCGTCAAAACGCACGAGGCCGTCATCCGTGAAGCCGATATTCAGGACGGTGCGGTGAAACTTTCCGTCGGAAAGAAACGACACGCCCTGTTGAAGGCGGTTTAGTCCGCGTCATCCCCATCTGTCTCGGAATTCGGCCGGACGGATTCGATTTGGTCGATCATTTCGGGATCAATATCTTCCCGATCACTTCGGAAAATACCGCGCAGGAAGCCGGGCGTCAGGGCCGAAAGCGGGTTCACCGCGATTTGGGCGCTGTCGAATGTTCCGTCGACCGTATAGGTAAGGGCGAAAACCCCTTCCCCGTCTTTATCGGTAAATATGTCGCCAATAAGCGGCACGTCGTTCAGCAAGCTATTGGCGGTGTAAGCCGGAACCAGCGCGCCTTCTATGTCAACGTCCCGCGCTTCAAAATTGACTTCGCCCTCCGCCGTGAGTCCCAAGGCAGGCCCGCTCATACGGGCGTCTCGCAAGGACAGTTGACGCTGTCGCAGGGCAAAGTCTGTGGAGAGCGTGTCAAACCCTAAGCCGTCCCCACTCAACGCATCTAACAATCCGGTTAATGAGGCGAGAGACAGGAGTTGCGCGAGGAAAGGCGCGTCAGACACAGTGAAATCGTCCACATTTAGTGTCCCAAATGTCGCACCGGGCTGACCGGAGGGGGGTAAGTCCGCGTCGAGCTGTAAAGCGCCTCCTTGCGTGGCTGTAATTCCGTAAACAGCTTCGACGGCAAGAGACATGTCCGGTATGCGGAGGCTTGCATTGCGGCCCGCTTCAGTCTGCACGATTGACCCGGTTAATGGGCCATTCGGGCGGGTTCCGGTTAGTACGAGTGACTCAACGGCCTCACCGGAATGTACGTACCGCATGACGCCGTCTTCTATCATATAGTCTTCGCCAAGCAGAACCTGCGCAAAAGCGGCATCGAGTTCTACAGGAAGGGCCCAGCCTTGGCTGCGGGATTGTAGCGCATTCTTGACGTAATCGCTGACATTCAAAAACGCGCCTTCAATATCGAGGTCAAAGCGCTCTGTATTAAGATAGGGGGCCCGGGCGAGCGTGGCTTTGCCATTGATAAGCCCATCAATAGATACTTGATTGAGTTGTGCGCTTCGCAGTGCAAAATCTTCGCGAAACGAGGCTGAACCCTGCAGCGCCAAACCCGGAGCTTCGAGAACGAAACGTTCAAATTCTGTTATGCCGGCCGACCGTGACATGACAGCGCTTAGCTGTCCCGGTTGTCCCGAAGTTTTATTCCAAGCGGTTCCAAAACTGATCTCGGCCTGGGTAAGATCGGCGTCTAGCGTCGCCCTGTCCACATTAATGCCGCGGCCTGTGACGTCGAGTTTGATGCCGAGTTCTCCGCCAAGAATTTGCCGCGACGGTACCCCAAACGCATCCAAGGTTGCAGCATCAATCGTGCCATCAACGGTGTAGCGGGTTGGCTCACCATTCTGCCCATAGCGTTCAGCCCATGAAACATCGGCCCGCCACGGCCCAAGATTGGCTGGGCCCGACAGGAAAATGCCGTCTTTTCCGCCCTCGAAAGCGACATCGGCTTGGCTGATGGAGTAACCGCCCAAAGTGAACGGGGCGTATCCGTCGGTGAACGTTCCCGCCACACTATACTCAATCCTGTCGCGGTCAAAGAACTCTAATAAGGGGCGTTTTACAGTAAGTTTGAGTGAACCTGTGCCGCCAAAGCCGTCAGGCGAGACGCCATAGCGTTGCAAATATTCAAAAGGCGGTTGATCGACGAGGCCGAGAAGATCTTGCGCCGGCGCATCGGCTTGAGCGCTTATCAGGATATCGCCACCTTTTGGCATGAGTCGCGGAATATCAACGCGGCCTTCTGTCAGAACAACTTTGCCGATGCGACCGCTTGCTAGATCTAAAAACAGCTGGTTGCCTTCAATGCTACCAGACGCAAAAGCCTCGGTAATGGGCGTCATCGTGCTGATATATTTGACAGTTCCATCGATGACCGACATATCGACTTTCACCCGTTCAGGCGTGAGTTGCCGGTCCTGGAAGAAGTCGTCATCCAGATTGATGTCGAAAGTCAGGCTATCGATCGTCCCGCCTAGAACAGATCGATTGATCCACCGACGCGCCCCACTCGCAAATTCCACTGGCCACAAAGCGAGCAGGTCTGGTGCGGTTAGAGTTTCCGTGGCTGAGCCTGTTATGCGCAAGAGGGATAGGCTGTCACGGGTGGACCGGATTTCGCCGTTTAAAGCCAGAGCATAGGTTCGATCTGCGTTCGGGCGCATTTCTAGGCTAGAAAAAGACAGACTCCGCGCGTCAAGATCGATTTGCCCAATCGCGTCAATATCACGAAATTGCAAAGACGACTCAAAGGTTGGAGTCAAATCGAGTTTTGCGCTGTCGAAGTTTAAGTCAAAAACGGGCGACGTGTTTATGTCGCCATCAGATAGACGACCCAGTTCGCGGACAATGCCGTCACCGTCAAAAGAGACCAAATCTGACGATAAGGCGATATGATTTACGGTCATTCTTTCTTCGCCCGTATCGAGCGAGGCATTGAAATGAACCGAGGAGACGGGTTGAGCTTCCCCGGCGAGGGTAACGATGCCTGCTCCCGCATTTATATCCATTTCAATCGCCCGAAGCCCGTCTTTGCGGCTGTAGATGCCGCTCCCTT
>CAYTAJ010000130.1:0-3851 GCA_964435725.1 uncultured Algimonas sp. | reverse complement strand
GGCGTCGAGAAGCGGGATTACCCGCGCGGCGGGCATTATTTCTGGCTGACCTATGGCGCCAAAAAGTCCAACCCGCCTACTGGGACAGACCTTCGCGCGATTTATGACGGTTATATCTCCGTGACACCGCTCCATACGGACCTCACGCATTTCGAGACACTCGATGATCTCTCCCATACTATGGGGGACTAATGTTTGATCCAGGCCTTATTGATATGGTGCTGCGTTTGCGGAGCAAAGGTATATCAGACAACATCGTTTTAAAAGCCATAGAACAAACGCCGCGCCAGAGATTTGTGCCACAGGAAAGCGTGGCTAAAGCCTATGATGAACAGGCTTTGCCCATAGAGTGTGGCCAAACCATTACCGCGCCTTGGGTGATTGGTCTTATGCTGCAATCGCTTCGCGTCACTATAGAGCATAAGGTTCTAGAAATAGGCGTGGGAAGCGGCTATCAAACCGCCATATTATCGCGACTCAGTAAACGCGTTTATGCTGTTGAAAGGTATAAACTTTTAATCAAAAATGCTGAGGAACGTTTCTCAAATCTCGATGTGATGAACACTGTTTTGCGTCATGGGGATGGACGCTATGGATGGGCCGGACAGGCGCCTTTTGACCGCATTGTCATGGGCTGTGCTACACGCGCCGCACCGCCTATGTTGTTGGAACAATTGGCCCCGGGCGGTGAGATGATTGCGGTCGTGGACGAACAACTCATGCGCTTCAGTAAAGCAAGGTCTGTTATATCAGAAGAAACGCTTTTACCGCTGACGCTTGATATGATTGAACCGGGTAAATCCCGCACACTTTAGGAGACTATAATGGCTGATACTCAACATCATGGGTTTCACTATATTGAACTGCCTTCCAAAAATAATGCGGCGATGAAGACATTTTATGGGGCTGTATTCGGTTGGACCTTTCAAGACTGGGGAGAAACCTATGTCGCGATACACGGGGCGGGCATGGAAGGCGGCTTTGACGCTGCCAGCGATCGCAAGCCAAGCAACCAAGGAGTCTTAGTGATCATTTATTCAGGCGACTTAGAGGCTTCTGAAAAAGCGATCACACAGTCAGGCGGAAAAATTACCGTGCCTATTTTCAGCTTTCCAGGTGGTCGTCGTTTTCATTTTGAAGACCCAAGTGGAAATGAGTTAGGTGTTTGGACGATTGTAAAAGAAGGTTAAGGGCGTTCGACCTCTAAACCCAACACAAAATCAATGACTTTCTGAACAGGCATCTCGCAGGGTTTCAGCCTGTTACTGCGAGAGAGCTTATAGAAATTAAAGCTGATATGGTCATTGCCGCCCATTTCATGCGCGTAAAGCCACCCACGTTTGCCATCATCCGAGACAGTACGCGTGGCGATATAGCGGCGACCTTTATAACGAAGGTAAAAATCGCCCACAGGCAAAGCCTCATAAGCGTCAACAAATTCACCTTTGATAATCATGGCGTTATCTAGCGATATTCAGGGACATAAGAATACCCTTATTTAGCCTTTTTCTCAGGCAGTCTTCGGATTATGGCCACCACATGCGATTTGATCCGTCATCCTTTTTACATACACAACGCGCGAAATTGCATCACCGCTATGTCAAAGGCTGGAAAACACAGGCTGTTTTTGAATTTATCAGTTTCGGATTAAAACAAGCTTGGGCCTGTTTGTTTGGCGGCTTGATGATTGTTCTGCTGGTCGGGACTTATTTATTCTACCCGACAGAAGCGGTGCTTGCCCGATATGATTTTATTACGCTCGCGGCTATTTTGATACAATGTCTCATGCTCCTGTTAAAGCTTGAGACATGGGAGGAGGCGAAGGTTATTTTAGTCTTTCACCTTGTCGGCACGGTCATGGAGATTTTTAAAGTTCATGTTGGCTCTTGGATATATCCGGAAGACAGCGTTCTGAACATAGCCGGTGTCCCGCTTTTCTCCGGTTTTATGTATGCTTGCGTTGGCAGTTATATGGCGCGGGTCTGGCGAATATTCGATTTTAAGTTTGATCGCTTCCCACCCTTGAAATGGCAAGCCTTGTTAGCCCTCCTCATTTATATCAACTTTTTTACCCATCATTATTTGCCTGATATTCGCATGGCTCTGTTTTTAGCCTCCGCAGCCCTTTACGGGCCCTGCATTATTTGGTTTCGTCCGGATGAAGAACATAGGCCTATGCCTCTGATTATTGGCCTTTTTCTTGTCGCACTCTTTATCTGGTTTGCGGAAAATATCGGGACCTTTGCCCATGCTTGGACCTATCCTTCCCAAGATGACGGATGGCATATGGTGAGTTTCGCGAAGCTAGGGAGCTGGTACTTACTTATGCTGATTAGTTTTGTGCTCGTCGCTACGGTACAACACAAACGGCAGTCTGCATAATTTCACAAATTAGGTTTTGATTATGCTTTAAAAAGCCAATCATTCCTTTAAAGAAGCTCTTCCTTGATAGTCCATAATAGATTGAGTGACATGACCAAAGATACTGCTGATATAATCTACACAATCGTTGACGAAGCGCCGGAGCTTGCGCGCAATTCGCTTCTGCCGATCATTCAGTCCTTTGCGAATGCCGCTGACATCAATGTAGAGACCCGTGATATTTCTTTGGCGGGGCGTGTTTTATCGCTTTTCCCAGACCTTTTGTCCGATGAGCAGCGTATTTCTGATGATTTGGCGGAATTGGGCAAGCTCGTGAAAACGCTGGATGCGAATGTTATCAAGCTTCCGAATATTTCCGCCTCTGTCCCGCAACTACAAGCCGCCATCAAAGAGCTTCAATCTCAAGGCTATCCTATCCCGGATTACCCGACAGACCCGCAATCAGATGAAGAGAAAGCTGTCCGTGCTAAATATGACAGTGTCAAAGGCTCTGCCGTGAACCCCGTCTTGCGCGAGGGTAATTCAGATCGCCGTTCGGCTAAGGCTGTAAAAGCTTACGCCAAGCTCAACCCGCACCGCATGGGCGAGTGGACAGCGGATAATAAAACGACTGTGGCGTCTATGCCGGGCCATGATTTCTTCGCGAATGAAAAGTCCGTCACGATTTCAGCGGCGCAAGCGGGAGGCGCAAAAATCGTCTTTAAAGACAGCGCCGGTAATGAAACCGTTCTCAAAGATGGTCTCTCTTACGAGGAAGGGACGATTGTGGACGGCACATTCATGTCGGCCAAAGCTTTGCGCGCCTATATCAAAGACGAAATTGCCTCCCTTGAATCGGGCGTTCTTTTCTCTGTCCACCTAAAAGCGACTATGATGAAGGTCTCTGACCCGATTATCTTTGGGCATTTCGTCTCAATTTACCTCGAAGATTTCCTCGCCAAACATGGCGATGCGCTCGATTTCAACCCTAACTCCGGAATCGGCACGCTCGAAAAAATGATTGCGGGCAATGCTCAGATGGAAGCCGACCTGAAAGCCGCGCTTGCGTCTAAACCACCGCTTTATATGGTGGATTCAGACAGAGGTGTCACCAACCTCCATGTATCCTCTGACGTGATTATCGATGCCTCTATGCCCGCCGTGATTAAAGCGGGCGGTATAGGCTGGGGCCCAGATGGTGAACCCGCCAATACGAAATGCTGCATCCCCGATAACTCCTACGCCCCCGTTTATGATGAGACGGTCGAGTTTTTCAAAGCAAACGGCAAGTTGGACGTCACGACCTGCGGTGCGGTGTCTAATGTCGGCCTGATGGCGCAAAAGGCCCAAGAATATGGCTCTCACCCCACAACATTTGAAGCCAAAGCCGATGGCACAATCTCCATCGTTTTGGACAATGGCGAAACTATCATCAGCCATGACGTAGAGCAGGGCGATATCTGGCGCTCTTGCACAGCGAAGAAAGCGCC
>CAYTAJ010000129.1:0-3875 GCA_964435725.1 uncultured Algimonas sp. | reverse complement strand
GCTATATCTCTGCCGAACTGGCGGATTACATCAACGACAACGGCATGAGCCATGTTAGAGGTGCGCCGTATCATCCGCAGACACAGGGCAAAATCGAGAGATGGCATCAGACGCTCAAGAACCGTGTGTTGCTGGAGAACTACTTCCTGCCCGGAGACTTAAAACGGCAGATCAACAACTTCGTGGAGCATTACAATCACGAGCGCTACCACGAGAGTCTCAACAACGTCACGCCCGCCGATGTCTACTTCGGCCGCGCACAATCTATTCTAAACAGAAGAGAAAGGATCAAAGAGAAAACTATCAAATACCGACGCTTGCAATACCGCAAAGCCGTCGCTTAATATCAAACAACATGATGAGCAAAGTCTCTCTTAGCCTGGCCCATAATCTGTGCCATTTTATATGACGACGGACACTTCGGGTCTTCCTTGTGATGTGCCGTCAATATATTTCATGAGCACGGTTTGTGTGGCTTGAGTTTCAACGTTAGGTAAGGGTGCGGGTGTCGTTTGATGCGCACACCCGGAGAAGCTATAGGTGAGTCCCATCCAGAAAAGTAAAGTCAATTTGCGAAACATTTTTTCTCCATGACGTTGGACTAAATTAATAGGCAAAAACCCGCCTCTATGGATAGTTGGAAAACATAAGACGGGTTCACCAATTTCGCGCGAAATGTGACCGAAAAGGAATGATTTGTAATTCCACGCTTAATTTATAATCTGACCCCATGTTGATATTGGACGCATTTATCAGATTTTCAGGATTGGGATTGCTGATTTTGATGGCGATGATTGCCTTTAAACATTTAAGGACATGGGCAAGCGCTCCTTATCTGTTTCTGGCCTGTGTAAGTCTATCGGCACTATTTTTAGGATATTCACCCGAAGTTATGCGGCTGGCGGATCCGTTTCAAACGCTGGCCCGTTTTCTGGATGTGCCGCATCTAGTTTTTGTCTGGTTGTTAGCATTGTCTTTGTTCTCTATACATTCGGAACGGAGATTTCTATATGCTGGCTTGGGCATTATTTATTGCCTGCCACTTCTTTGGTTCCGGGTTGGGGCCTTGGGCTGGATGAGTTATCCGCCAAAATGGGTGCATGTAATTGTGAGCGTGTTCTCTGTGGCACTTGTCCTTCATGTGATTTTCAAAACCGCCAGGGGGTGGCGTGACGATCTTATCAACGAACGCCGTCGGACCCGACTTCTGTTTTTTACACTTATTTTTCTAACAACATTGATTGCCGCTATTACTGAGTTTTTTGATTTTGAAACCTATGGCTTTGATCGGGCAACCGTGAAAATTCTGACCATCTGGCCCGCCATTTTTTTTACGGCCATATGGCTTTTGGATCTGAACCTAGAGCGTGTTAAATTCACGACCCAATACAGCCATACCTATGACGTTTTGACGGAGAAACAGACGGCACACATCTCGGCGCTCAAGGCTCTGATGACAAAGCAAAAAATATACACAAACCCTGCCTTGACGATTTCTGATCTTGCCCGAGAGCTGGGTGTGACCCAACATCGCCTCCGGGAAGTTATCAATCAATATATGGGACATAAAAACTTTAGCACCTTCTTGAATAGCTACAGGATAGAGGCGGTCAAAGCGGATCTCTGCAATCCCAAAATGCGTGACATTCCCATACTCACGATTGCCATGGATCACGGATTTAATTCACTGACCACATTTAACCGGGTTTTCAAAAACCTAGAGGGCCAGACACCCTCTGAATTTCGACAAAATAACGCCTAGCGCGGATTTGACCGTATTTCTTTAGAAATTGGTAGGACGCATCTTTTGGATTTTTCTATGCGCGCCTGAAATGTCCTTAGGAGATGTCTCATGTATTCAAGGCGTATGGCAATTAATCTGGTCCTGTCTGGTTTCATTGCCAATCTGACCGGGGCCTGCGCGCAAGCGCAAACCGGGCCAGGAAAAACCGATCTGAAATCAATGTTTGCAGATCTCGCGGGCCTGGCCAAAGTCGAGGTCGATAAGGGCGCTGTAGCCGGTATTGCCATCGGGTTGAGTAACGGGAAAAGCCGCCTGAATCGCGCCTATGGCTATGCGGATATCCGCAAGAAACGTCCCATGACCATTATGACGCCGATGCGGATCGCTTCTATCACAAAGCCTATCACGGCATGCGCGATATTGCAGTTACAGGAAAATGGATGGCTCGATCTCTCGCAAACGATTGATCGTTTTTTTCCTGACTTTCCCAAAAGCGAACAAATTACGATTTATCACCTTTTGACCCATACGGCGGGTATCCCGAACTGGTGGGGTCGATTACCCGCAGACGCGCCCGATGAATTCATGAGTTCAGGCGAGGCGCATCTATGGCTCGCTCGTATGGATCAGATATCTCTTTTCGAGCCTGGGACGTTTCGAGATTACTCTAATAGCGGATATCTGCTTCTGGGCGAAATTATCGAACGCGTAACAGGACTACCATTTCAAGCGGCTTTGGAAGAGCTGGTGCTATCTCGTTTTGGCGCTTTGACCACTGAAATGGAAAACCCTCATACTCCGAAACAAGGGTGGGCAAAGGGATATGAAAACCAAAATGGCCGTCTCATAGAAACCGGGTTTGAGCCCATGCCGTTTGCGGCCGGCGGATTGCGATCAAGTCTCAACGATCTGCAATCCTTCAGCGACGCCCTGTTTACCGGGCAGCTGTTAAAAAAAGAGAGTCTGGACATGATGCTGGCCCATGCAAAACTTGAAGACGGGCGACCTGTTGAAGACGGGCTATATATTGCCCCTGGAGCGGAACCGCCGCAGGTTTTTGAGGATACGACCGAGTTGGGTTACGGGCTGGGCGTCAATACATGGGTGCAATCCGGGGAACGGTTCTATTCTCATGCGGGCCTGATTTCCGGATTTGGCAGCTATTGGATCCACGCGCCGCGCACGGGCATCTCTGCGGTTATTCTGGCCAATACCCAAGGAGGCACAAGTCCCGCTCATGAAAGCGTCCGATCTGCTTTGAGGAGAATTTGAAGTTATGGCTAACAGCCGTTAGGGGAATTATTTACATTAATGAGCGGCTTAAATTCGCCTCAAAACAGTCGCACACTATTTGCCTGCGCGATCACCTAAAAAGTTCTGGGACTTCTACGCCTAAAGCATGAGCGATCTCAGCTACCGACTCTAAAGTTGGGTTCAGCAACGCGCCTTCAATACGGCCGATATAGGCCTGATCGGAATCTAGCCGGAGACCCAGGGCTTCTTGCGAAAGACCTCGATCTTTGCGCAAGCGCCTTACATTCTTCGCCAAGCGATCTTTCGCTTGGGCGTGCGCGGCCTCCTTTGATGTATCGGAATACATGGGTTGACTAGGCCGCAACCAGAAGCGATCGACCATGTATGGAAATACATATATTGACTTATTTCTACTTCAGGAATCTCCAACCATGAGGCTTCTGGAGCTTCTAAAGATGCGAGGCTTCGACATGACGTCGAGGACGAAACTCCTGCGTCACAGATCATCGCAGTTCGATTTGGAGACGATGTTCAGAAGAGGATACCTCAATGATTATCAGTCAGTACAGTCGAGCGACGTCTTAAGATGTGATTTCGTGGAGTCCTTTTTCGCCCAACGCCATCATCTGGGCATGCACTCTGCATCACCAGATTAAACCAACGGGTCACCAAAACCTCCTCGAGAGACGGTCTCGCGAAATGGCGCAAGAAAGACGGATGTTGCGAGATTGGTGGACGTTGGATCAGTCTCGGATGCCGCTAACCCACGGAAACTGCCGGATAGTTCCGGTGAGGTCGAGATCATAGTGTTCGCTTGAAGAAAAGACTGGTGGAGCCAAGGGGAGTCGAACCCCTGACCTCTTGCATGCCATGCAAG
>CAYTAJ010000128.1:0-3912 GCA_964435725.1 uncultured Algimonas sp. | reverse complement strand
GATTGGGTGCGGGGGCCATGGCTGCCATCCATATTGATGGGTAACCCGACAATGAGGGCGACCGCTTCATTGTCTGTGTAAGTTTTCAAAAGGTCTTGCGCGTCTGTCGTAAATTTTTTGCGAAAAATGGTGTAAAGCGGTGAGGCGATTAAGCGCGTACGGTCACTGATAGAGAGGCCAAGCGTCTTTGTTCCCGGGTCTACACCGAGCAACGGCCCTTCCGTTTCGCGCAGATCGTCTAGAGTAATGAGTGCCATTAGCGCCGCTTAACGAGGAATATAAGTTTGTGCAATCACGATAACCATCGATGTAGTACCAGATGTCATTATCCGACTATTGCCGTTCCGGGTGCACACCGATGTAATTGGCATTCACATAGTCACGAATGGCTCTGTTATCGACTTTGATGTCGCCGGTAAGGGGGAGGAGTTTGTCCAAGATGACTTTCTTATTCGGTCCGTCGAAAGCGCAAAGGAAAACAGGCACATTGGCGGCGTAAGCCGCGCGCAGATAGCCGGTTTTATAGCGCTCCACTTTTGAGCGCGTGCCTTCCGGAGGGAAACCGACGCAGACTTTATCGTTACTGTCAAAAATATCGCAGACTTGTTGTACGACATCAGCGCCATTTCCGCGGTCGACTGGAAAACCGCCTAAGGCGCGGAAGAGCGGCCCCATTGGCCAGAAGAACCATTCTTTCTTGATGAGGAACGTATATTTAAAACCAGACGCCAGCATGGCTAAAGACGCGGAAATGGCATCCCAGTTAGATGTATGCGGCGCGCCAATAATGACAAATTTCGGTACATCAGGCATTTTCCCGACGAGTTCCCAACCTGTCAGCTTTAGTCCAAATGATCCCAAGGCACGCGTAAAGGCATTACCCATACGCGGTGAATGCTCACTCATATGCGGATTGTCGAATTTCATCGAAAAGGCCCTATAGAAAACTGTCTAAAAAGCAGCGGCTTATTATCCTAATTCGGGCCGAATACCAATAAAATGCTCATCAAAATAGGCTTTGATTTTTTTGTTGTCCTGTTCAATATCGAATGACAAATCCCAGATCTTGTCCAAGACGACTTCCTTTGTATCAGCTTTAATACCAACAATGAATAAAGGAACACCTGTGCCATAGGCCATGCGAAGATAGCCTTTTTTGAAGGCGTCAACTTTGCTTCGCGTGCCTTCGGGTGTGATGCCAAGCCAGACATTTTCATGTGTTTCAAACCATTCAGACATTTGCTGAACGACGCCTTTTTGCGCTTTCCGTTCAATGGGTATGCCGCCCAGTTTTTTCCAGAGTGGACCAAGCGGCCAGAAAAAGGCTTCTTTCTTCATCATCCAAGAAAATTTCAGTCCCACCGACAGCATAGCCCCCATGGCCAATATCAAATCCCAATTAGAAGTATGCGGCGCGCCGATTATGATGATTTGTTTTTTGTTTGGGAGTTGGCCTGTAATCTTCCAACCCATGAGTTTGAGAGTCACATCACCAAACCAACGGCTAAAGGCATTGCCGGCACGCGGGGTGTATTCGCTGACGATATCATTATTATATTTTGCCATGCCGTTTCCCCGTCTGCATAAGGCTCTTTTTTAGTTTTCTGCCTCCCAACGCATAGCCTTGTGACCTAATCGGGTCAAATATTGGCGTTCGACTAAAAATGAGCTGAGAAAAATCTGATTTCGGGTTCAATTCTAAAGCAAAATGCCCTAACTCGCGGGACATAAGAATTATGGAGACTCACGTGAGTAAGCCTGAAGGTGCCGTCAGCGCCGAAGATGTCAAAAAGATTGCGCGATTATCTCGCCTGCATGTGGAGGATGATCGCCTCCAACCGCTCGCAGATGACCTGAACGGTATTCTGTCTTGGATTGAGCAATTAAATGAAGTCGATGTCGAAGGTGTTGAGCCTATGACCTCTGCTGTCGATATGTCAGCGCCTATGAGAACGGATGCTATTACGGATGGTGATAAGCGTGACGATGTCTTGAAAAACGCACCGAAAAAAGATGACGGCTTCTTTGTCGTGCCGAGAAGTGTGGAGTAGGGCGATGACTGAACTGACAAACCTCACACTCGCAGACGCTCTGGATGGCATGGCCAAAGGCGATTTTACGTCGCAAGAGTTGACCAAGGCTCATATTGAAGCCTGTATGGACGGCGCGGATTTGAATGCCTTTATCACGACGACATTCGAATTGGCTATGGAACAAGCCAAAGCCTCTGATGCTCGCCGCGCTAAAGACGAAGTCGGTCTGCTCGAAGGCGCACCACTGGCGGTCAAAGACTTGTTTGCGACTGAGGGTGTGAAAACCTGTGCAGCGTCTAAGATTCTTGGTGATTTCCAACCAACCTATGAAAGCGCGGTCACAGCGAATATGAAAGCCGATGGCATGGTGATGTTGGGTAAGTTGAATCTCGATGAATTCGCGATGGGGTCTTCGAATGAGACCTCCGCCTATGGCCCTGTGATAAATCCGTGGCGCAAAGACGAAGATTTGGTGCCGGGCGGATCGTCTGGTGGTTCTGCCTCTGCTGTTGCCGCTGATTTATGTCTGGGCGCAACCGCGACAGATACCGGTGGCTCTATTCGCCAACCCGCGAGTTTTACAGGCACAGTTGGTATTAAGCCGACTTATGGTCGCTGTTCACGTTGGGGTACCGTGGCGTTTGCGAGCTCGCTTGACCAAGCAGGGCCGATTGCCAAAACAGTAAAAGATGCCGCCATATTGCTCGAGTCGATGTCAGGTTACGATGCTAAGGATTCCACATCGCTGAATGTCGAGGTTCCGAAATGGTCGGAGGCTTGTGGCCAATCTGTTAAAGGTATGCGCATTGGTATTCCCAAAGAATATTCTATCGACGGTATGCCTGAAGAAATCCAAACGCTTTGGGATCAAGGTATTGAATGGATGAAAGCGGCGGGCGCAGAGATCGTACCGATTTCATTGCCGCACACAAAATACGCACTTCCGGCTTATTATGTTGTGGCACCCGCCGAAGCGTCTTCGAATTTGGCGCGTTATGACGGGATGCGTTATGGCCTTCGGGTTGATGGCGAAGACTTAAATGACACCTATGACCGCACACGCACCGCAGGTTTCGGGAAAGAAGTCCGCCGCCGCATTATGATTGGTACTTATGTGCTATCCGCAGGGTATTATGATGCTTATTACCTTCGCGCACAAAAAGTCCGCACGCGCATCGTCGAAGATTTTGAAAATGCGTGGCAGAGCTGTGATGCGATACTCACACCAACAGCGCCAAGTGCCGCTTTCCCTGTCGGCCGAAAAGTCAGTGACCCTGTGCAAATGTATCTGAATGATATTTTCACGGTGACAACAAACTTGGCGGGCTTGCCTGGGATTTCTGTCCCTGCGGGATTGGATAAGAATGGCTTGCCTTTGGGCCTACAACTTATCGGTCGGGCTCTGGATGAAGAGACCGTGTTTAAAGCGGCGAGTGCGCTGGAAGATGCGGCTGGGTTTATGGCGAAGCCTGAAAAGTGGTGGGTATGAACCTAGACGGCGTCGAAAAAACCGTCTTATTGGTCAAATACCTTTGGCCTGTAGGCGTTATTTTTGGCTTGATTGTAATTGGGGTGCAAATTTGGGGGTATTCTTCTTCCTATGACGCATCTGTCCACGGGTTAGGAGAAAATCCGAGCTTTTTTGAACTCTCATGGGATGTGATTTCTATGAAGTATCATGCGAGAACGAGAATTAGTAGGGGTATTACTCCTCAAATGTTTATAATCTCATGTTTAATAGCCGGAATGGTAGTAAAATACATAGAGCGCCCGAAGCGCATATATTTTGAAGATTAAAGGCTTAGACAATGTTCACAGC
Organism: uncultured Algimonas sp.; assembly: GCA_964435725.1. Classification (GTDB taxonomy): domain Bacteria; phylum Pseudomonadota; class Alphaproteobacteria; order Caulobacterales; family Maricaulaceae; genus Litorimonas. Next base: position 60 of record CAYTAJ010000128.1, on the reverse strand, counting down.
AGAAAGAGTCGCTGACGAAAAAAATTGGATTAAGGGCGAGACGGGTGATTGGGAAATCAT
>CAYTAJ010000127.1:0-3987 GCA_964435725.1 uncultured Algimonas sp. | reverse complement strand
AAGGCTGTCGCGCTTTATGACCAAGCGGCAGACGTCTTTACAGAAGCGCGTCATGCGGATTTAGCGTCGCTAAAAGCCGCTTATCTCTTGGCGGATAATGGGGCTTATTCAGATGTTCAGTTACGTTTAGACCCATTGGCAGCAAAAGATGCGCCTTATGAGTTTTTAGCCCGCGAGTTAGCGGGTTTTGTGGCTTTGCAGACGGGTGATATGAGAACTGCCCGTCAGGAGTTTACTTACTTGGAAAACATTCCGGGTGTGCCACAGTCGATTGCAGAACGCGCAAGAGAGTTTGGCTCTTTGGTGCCAGCGGCACCGCAAGCTGAAATGATTGCTCCAGAAGCTGTATCTAGTGAAGAAGAAACAACAAATACCGTTGAAGGTGAGGCGGAAACCGCTTCTGAGACGACGGAAACATCGACCGGAGAAACACCGTGAGCGCATTATCATTCCGGTATAAACTGGCCTTACTAGGAGGCGCAGCACTTTTAAGCGCGTGCTCGACAATTAGTGATGTAACTGACTCCATCAATCCTTTCTCGAAGTCAGACGAGGAGTTACGGGCTGAGCAAGGCGAGGTAGCAGGCGAATCTGATCGTATTTCAATACTTGAGCTCTCTGACAGTCTTTCTGTTGCAGGTGTGATTACGCCTGATCAAGTTATTCTCCCGCCGCCCTATATCAATACGGACTGGCCGCAAGTCGCCGGAAATACGGCGCATGTTGTGCAGCATACAGGGGCGTCGGGCTCACTGGAGCGTGCTTGGTCTAAGGATATTGGTAAAGGATCCGGTCGCAAAACACGCGTCTTGGCGTCGCCTATCATCGTCAATGGCGTGATATACGCCATGGATGGCAATAATGAAGTTATCGCGCTCAGCGAAACCTCCGGTGATAAGCTTTGGGACTACAAGGTAGAAGTGACGCAGCGTGAAAGAACGCGTGAAGGTCGACTCGGTATAATCGAACGTATTCGTGATCCGCTTTCCATCACAGATGGCTCTGGTGTCGACAAAGAAAGTGTCGGCGGCGGTGTCACCTTTGATGGGGGCACAATCTTTGTGTCATCCGGACTTGGTATGATGGTCGCGCTTGACCCCAGTACAGGGACAGAAAAATGGCGGTATGAAGGGCGTTCGCCCATGCATTCAGCGCCTGTTGCCTCTAATGGGCGTGTGTTCGCAATTTCAGATGATAATGAGCTATTTGCGTTTAATGCCAATACAGGTGAGGTGCTTTGGACTTACCAAGGTATTGTTGAAAGCGCGCGTATGTTGACATCGCCTGCACCGGCCATTGTCGATGATGTAATCATTGCGCCGTTTTCATCAGGTGAACTCGTTGCTTTGCGCGTTCAGAATGGGGGCGTTCTATGGCAGGATGCTTTGAGTTCTACAGGTCGATTAACCCCGCTTGCCTCTCTGAATGATATTGCGTCCGGACCCGTTGTCGCGGATGGTTATGTCATCGCCTCAGCGCAAAGTGGTGATATGAGCGCTTTTGATTTACGCACAGGCCAACGGATATGGCGTCAGCCCGCAGGCACTGTCGGTTTCCCGATAATCGTTGGGGATTTCGTCTATGCTGTCACAACCGAAGGCCAAGTTGTCTGTATGTCAAAACTGGATGGGCAAGTTGTCTGGCTCCAGCAATTACAAGCGTTTAAAAATGAGAAGAAGCGCAAAACGCGCATTGTTTGGTCCGGTCCGGTCATGGCGGGCAACCGCTTATTCTTAGCCTCTTCCCGTGGGGAGAGCGTCACGATTGACCCGACAACAGGGGCAATTCTCGGGACGGCTAAAGTCGGTGGGCCTGTCTTTGTGCCGCCGATTATTGCGAATGAAACCATCTATGTCGTGACCGATGAGGCCAAGCTCATCGCGCTGCGTTAGGTTTAAATTATGGTGCGGCGCGCCAAAGACGACGATTGGGACGAAGAGAATGCCGAGAAACGCCCCGCGCGTATCGCCATTATAGGTCGACCCAATGTCGGCAAATCTACCTTATTCAATCGTCTAGCGGGAAAACAACTGGCCATCGTCAATGATACGCCGGGCGTGACTCGTGATGTGCGTGAAACCAAATCCAAGATGCGCGGTCATGCACTGACCTTGATGGATACGGCGGGTTTTGAAAACGCCAAAGGCGATAAGCTCGAAGCCCGCATGCGGGCTCAGACCGAAGCCGCCGTGCATGAGGCGGATGTCTGTCTTTTCGTTTATGATGCGAGAGAAGGTGTAACGCCTCTGGATCGGATATTCGCCGATTTCGTTCGAAAGACAGGAAAGCCTGTCGTTCTTGTCGCGAATAAATGTGAGAGCCGGGCCAGCGATGCCGGCGCAACGGAAGGTTATTCTCTCGGTATGGGTGATCCGATTGCTGTCGCAGCAGAGCACAATATCGGTATGGTGGATTTAGACGACGCCATTGAAATGGCGCTTCGCGATGTAGTGCTTGAGACGCCCGAAGACGTCATTGATACGTCCGAAGCTCCCGTCCGCATTGCGATTGTGGGTCGACCAAATGCCGGTAAGTCCACGCTCATCAATACGCTGATTGGTGAAGACAGACTGCTGACAGGGCCGGAAGCAGGCGTTACCCGCGATTCTATTACCATTGATTTTGTCTGGCAGGGACGTCGTGTTCAATTCCACGATACAGCAGGCATGCGCAAGAAAGCCAAAGTGCAAGAAACACTTGAGCGTTTGTCGGTCCAAGACACGCTGCGAGCCATAAAGTTTGCACAAGTTGTTGTGCTTCTCATGGATGCGACAATCCCTTTCGATAAGCAGGATTTGCAAATCGCAGATCTCTGTGAGCGGGAAGGGCGCGCGCTTGTGATCGGCGTCACGAAATGGGACTTGGTTCAGAATAAATCCGAAAGTGCCAAATGGTTACGCGATGAAGCCACACGTTTGCTTCCGCAGCTCAAGGGTGTGCCTGTGGTGATGTTTTCCGGAAAAACGGGCAAGAGCGTGGATCGTCTTTTACCCGCTATTGAGCGTATTCAAATTGATTGGTCGGCGAAGGTCAAAACCGCCGAACTGAATGATTGGCTCATGGAAAAAGTACAGCGCCATCCGCCACCCGCCGTCCAAGGCCGCCGCATAAAGCCAAAATATATCAGCCAAACAAAAACCCGCCCGCCGACATTTGTGCTCAAATGCTCACGCGCGACCAAGCTGCCTGAAAGTTATAAACGCTATCTCATAAACGGCTTGCGTGAGGATTTTGATTTGATGGGAATACCTATCCGCTTACTCGTGAAAGCAGACGCTAACCCTTATGATAAGACAAAACGGATTAAGGGCAGGGAGCCTTTGCGGCAGAAAGAGCGATAAACAACGTGAACTCTGGTAAGAGCTTTAATTGTAATCTTGGGAAAATGCGGGGGAGTATATGAGCTTACCTGTAGGGCGAATATTTCTAAAAGATATCCATTGCACAAACTCTTTTGGCGTATCACCGTAGTTCAGCTTTCCATCACTTTTGAATCCGAAGCGGGCGTAATAGTTTGGGTCCCCTATTAAGGCACACCCATCTGCACCCTCCATTTTTAGTATAGAGAGTCCCTCTCGAATAAGCTTGCTGCCAATACCTTGTTTCTGAAGTTTAGGCGTAACCGAGACAGGTCCGATGCCAAACCATTTTCCTTCAACACCAGTGATGTTGATTGGTGAGAACGCAATATGACCAATGATCTGGTCATTCATTATCGCGACTAAAGAGAGCGTTAGGTCGTTATCATCGCGTAGTTGTTCAATGATTGGTCCCTCAGTTCCATGACTGAATGGCATAGTTTTAAACGCGTCTTGCGTGATTGTAAAAATTTCCGCTTCGTCGCCAGGTCTTTCGCGTCGGATTATCACTCAATATGCCTCTCTCTTATTTAGGCTTGATTACGAAAATTGCTTTTTCTTTGTAAGGGTGGAGCGTTTACGTTTCAATAATTTTGTAAAAAATACTTTACATCGTTTCATAACTTCA
>CAYTAJ010000126.1:0-4067 GCA_964435725.1 uncultured Algimonas sp. | reverse complement strand
ACAGCACCATTCGCAGTGGTGATTAAGCCCGATGTTACGGAGTTACCAGATATTGTGGCGTCGCCTGACGAAGCAATAATATCTACTACATCAACATCACCAACTGCCCCTAGTGAAACACTACTGCCGCTCAGTGTTTGCGTCGAAGATATATCACCACCAGAGAATGCTATAAAATTACCCGTATTTGTAATATCCCCACTAATAGTAATATCAGGATTATCAGATCCAAAACTACTCGCTGTTAATACAATACCGTCATCAGTCGCCGTCGCTGTCGTTGCGTTAATAGTCGCACCAATATTAAGAATTGAGTTAATGGTACCCGCGGCCGTTGCGACGTTACCTAAAAACCTTTGAGCTGTAATAGTTCCATCAGAGGCGTCAACGCCCGCACTATTAACACTTGAAGTAGCTCCAGCTGTTACAGAGTAGTCAAATAACTCCAATGTTGAGGGTGCGCTCGCCGCAGATGAAAATCTAATGTCATAACTTTGAGAAGAGGCTAACATTACATCACCCCCGGCATTCGTAATATCACCTTGAGATGAGACAGATGGCGCAATCAAAGCGACTAAGCTACCATTACCGGTAAGCGATGCTCCGGCATCAACAACAATAGCTCCATCTAGCGCCGTTCCAACGAATGAAACACCAGTAAACAAATTTGTTGTCTCAAAATTTGATGGATCAGCGATATCCGCTGTTGTCGCCAAAAGCCCACCAACATTCACGACAGCATTTGGTCCAAATGTTACCCCTGCAGGATTAATAATCCAGACTGAACCGCCAACGTTTGTACATGCCGCACTCAAACAGCTTTGCAAGGAGCCATCAATTGAAGAGAGATTACCTGTTATGTCACGATTAACAGTAACAGCCCTTGTATTTGTATGAATAAAAGTCGCAGACTCGCCATTCGCTATATTAAAACCACCAGTCCAAGTAATTAATCCGCGAGCATTTGACTGGTTAACAACGACATTAGATGTTCCGTCACCCGAAATACTAACTCCTGATCCCGCAACCCCTCCTGTTGGCCCTGCATAAGCCAAGGGCGCAATCAATGATAAACACACAGCAATTGCACCGCTTTTAAGGGCTGTCCCTCCGAACAAAGCTTTTTTTAGATTATTCTTTTGCGTAGACATTTTTATCTCCTAAAATCTAAAGCTTGTACGAACTAGGATTGTATCCCCTGGCGCTTCTTCACTGACCTCGAACACACGCTTCCTTGCATCAGCATATGTAATATCAGCTGAAAAATTATCCGTCAGATCTATTTTTATGCCTGCACCATATGAGGCAAGATTACGACTTTCTTCCGAAAACTGGTCTTCATTCCAAACATTCACAACATCATAGAAAATATAAGGCGAGACTTTAAAGTTAAAGCCAGATGATGTGTCTTTAGAGAGAGAAAATGGCCCGGCCACCAAATCAAATGCCCCCCCGATAGCGCTATCACCCGATAGCAAACCCGGCTCATAACCCCGACCAACGGTGAAATTACCAACAGCGTATTCTTCATAGGCCAGAAGTGGATCGGCGGAATACTGACCCGAGAGGCGACTGTTAAATTGAATGTTACGACTCAAGCTTACCCGCGAGTCTAAATTACCTCTAATCACGGTTGCCTTAGGGTTCGCCCCTATGCGGCTGACATCAAATGCTCCTTCTTCAGAAGCCCCAAAGACCGAAAACCCTTGACGGGCTTCTAAATTATAAAATGAGAAAAGCCGACCGCGGTTTACAAAGCCTTCAACACCCGCAAAGCCGATAGAGAGATTATCATTAGATATTCTCGACCCTACGACGTCAAGGTTCTGTTCAACCAACTCCGCACCACCGTAAACATCAAGCTGGAATTTCGTTCCGACTTTCCAAGGATATGAAACCTGCGCCCCAAATACGAGCGACTCGGTCTCAAGCTCAATTTCACTCAATTCGTCTTTTGGTTCCGACCGACCATAAGACCCATAAAGACCCAGCGTTACATCAGAGCCCCCCAAAGGTGTATCATAATTTACTCTCACGACGTTTTGCGAGGAGAAATCTGTCGAACTATAGGCGGACACGCTGAATTGATCACCAGGCAACAATTGGCTGTGAGCCGATAATTGCAATAATGGTCCCCACCTACCCAAGACTTCAGGACTATAATTTAGAAGGGTGATATCACCTCGATAGGCGTCGAAATCGAATATATCTACAGATAAGCTAACAGCACCAACTTCACCTGAGTCGGCCTTTTTCAATGTTGGCCTCACCGAAACACCGGGTATGCGTGATGCTAATAAAACCGCTCGCGACAAAGACACATCATCTTCATAAGACTGATCTAACAGCTTATTAAATTGATTCATGACGCGCTGAACTGCACGTTTTTCTGAACCTTTTAATCCCGAAACTTCAATATCATCTGAAAGACGATTACCTTTATACACATATTCAATATTAGAGACATACCCCGCGATTACGTTGAGTTGAATATCAGAACCAACACGACTTATTTTTTGCGGCGGAACAATAACGGCACTTAGTAAATTGCCATTTGACCTCAAAATACACTGAGCCTGAACGGCTATTGCCTGAAGCCCTGAGATGTCAGTCTTACGACCGACATATCGATTTAATTCGCGACTTAGAATATTTTCGAATTCAACTGCGGCAGGTGCACCATTAACATCAGTAAAAACGAAATTGCTTATTTCAAAAGCTGTATCAGAATTTTCGCCAGCCTCTACTAAATCAGAAAATTCCTCCCGTGAATAGGAACAAGAAAGAGCAGACGAAGATAAGAGAGAGGAATCATCTGGCAAATTATCGCCAGCAAAGGGTAAGTCTCTTTGAGGTATTCGAGGGTCGTTTGGAGCCGTTTGCGCCAAGACAGACTTTGTTGATAGGACACACAAAAAAGCTCCGGCAAATGCTGCCGTTAATACATTACCCAAAATACCCCCTTTGCCAGTTAACTGCTAAGAACTGACATGACCACTAATCAAATATCAAAAATGTTTTAGTTTATTGAGAAATCTAACACCATCTCAACTCTCCGATTTTCTGGAGAATTAGGATTTTCAGTATCTTTGAGACGAAATTCGCCATAACCTTTGGATGAAAGCCTATCTAATGGTACGCCACGAGCTAATAATGCGTTCCGCACCGAATCTGCCCTTTTAGACGAAAGATCAAGATTATACATCTCATCACCATCGGCACTTGCATGACCCTCAATTTGCAAACCAAGATGCGGCTTCGACAGCATAACGGTAGCAATTTCATCAAGCTCTGTATTGGAAGAATTTAGCAATTCTGCACTACCCAAAGCAAAAAGAACTCTAGCTTCATAGCCACCTTTAGACTTAACCGTTTCAACAGGCTTTGCTTCAGCGTAAACCGTTGGCGTAGGCGCCTCTATAGTTGGCAAGGTCTCAACAATACGTTCTACGGGAACATTGGGAACACTGACTTCAGAGGGCACATTAATCGTGGCTGCCGATCCCGTGGAGACAGTACTCGCAACCGATGAACCTGTTTGCGTATCTTCTTCAGAAACAACTGTTTCCGCCTCACCGTCAAAGCATTTCGCTCCACTGACACAAATGCCCTGTGTATCTTTGACCAAAGCCGCCTCAGCACAAGCAGTAAACTCTGTAAAACTCATTTTTTTTGCGTCGCATGTTTCTTGACCGAATGCAGATGCCGGAAATAACGTTGCAGTAACAAAACCTGCAATTAGAAGCTTTTTTTTCATTTTTGCACCCTAATAATGTATATTAACATTTCATTAATTATGCAGCTACTGCCCTATGTATTAAATTAAGTCAAGGCAGATGCCGAAAATACCTGATTGCAAGGATTGCGCCAAAACAACTTTTAACTGTAATGAAGCTTGATTTTTTTCTTATTCAAAGCGTTTCTAAAACTAATTTCCACTTACTGATACAGCATTCGCGCCAACTCCGCCTTATGAAAACGTGCATCGCCGAATTGCGCGGCGTCAAAGATAGCGCGGCGGCGGTAGAGTTGGGCGTCGCAATCATAGGTGAACCCGAATCCGCCGT
>CAYTAJ010000125.1:0-4297 GCA_964435725.1 uncultured Algimonas sp. | reverse complement strand
ACCTAGAGGTCGTTTAGCTTGCCCGCATTTTTAGCCAATATGTAAAGGAAAGTGACGCGTGATTTCTGACGGTCGCCTTTCATTGTCTCACAGACAGCATCCACGGCGGCGCCGGCTTCGTCTTGGTCCATGCCGAGTTTCTTTTTGCAGAAACCGTCACGTACGCGGTTTTTTTCTGTCTCGTCTGAGCAAGATACGAGAGATGAATCTCTATTTTGCAGGGCGATGCCGCAATAATTTACTATTTTTTGTACACGATCTTCGGCTGCCCCTGCATCATAGCGCTGAACATCCCCAATATAATCTGCTGCTTTTGCCATTATTGTCCTCCTAGTTAATGGTCATTATGGTTAACCGAATATGAACGTCTACTTCAAGGCGTTTTTTATTGAAAACTTGTGAGATTTAACTCGCATGAATTGCCTTATTTGCGTCGGCATTCCATAAGATAGGGGCTCAAGACTATCAGATAGGATTCGATTATTTCCGCGCTTCATCATAATTCGCTGCAAACGACATTGGGTTATTTGGAAAGCCTCGTGGCTTTTGATACGCGAAACGGGACAGGGGATGAACCAGCCTGCGTCGTTTGGTTATGGGAGCAATTATCTGCTTTTAAGCCTAAAAAAATTATTATCGACAGAGTACCTCGGTCGCGGGGTAAATCAGACAGTGCTTTTGTTTTGGCCATTTGGGGACGCCCAAAACTGGTTCTCAATGTGCATATCGATACTGTGCCAAGTGGAGAAGGGTGGTTGGCAGACCCACTTACGCTTCGCCGCGAGGAAGACCGCGTTATCGGCTTAGGGGCGTGTGATATTAAAGGGGCGGCGGCCTGTATTCTCTCTGCACTCTCGCGTGTTGAACCCAATAATGTTGCGGTGCTTCTTTCCGGTGATGAAGAACATGGCAGCGAAATTATGCCCGCCGTCATAAAAGCCGGGCATTTGGACGGTGTTGAGGCGGCCATCGTGTGTGAACCAACGGGTTGCCAAGTCGGTAAGCGTCATCGCGGTATGTTAGCTATTCGCGCCGATTTTGAAGGGCCGGGCGGTCATAGCTCACTGGCTGATAAAATTGACGCCCCTTTACTACAGGCCACAAGGCTCGCGGCAGCGATTGGGGATTATGGGAAAGAACATCTGAATTTCGGACAAGAGCCCTATACTGGGCTCTGCACGAATATCGGCGATATTAAATCTGATGGCGCCTATAATGTTATACCGACATCGGCGTCTCTTTGGGTGTCTATGCGTCCACCCCCTGGTGACAATGTCAAAGCCAGAGAGGCAGATCTCTATAATATCACCTCCGGATATGAAGCCAAACTCGATACAATCGTGGCTTTTGAACCCTTTGAAACGCGAGACCCATCGGCTTTTGAAGGCATTTTTAAAGGCCATGATTTTATAGACCTGCCTTATTGGACGGAAGCGGCCATGATATCTGAGGCTGGGATTAATGCCGTTGTGTTTGGGCCGGGTAATATTGAGCAAGCCCATAAGCCAGAGGAGTGGGTGACTTATAACCAACTTGAAAAAGCGACAGAGGTGTTTGAAAAAGCCTTATCCAAAGGTTTGATGTCATGAGCGCAAACAAAATTAGACAGACTGTGCTCTCTAGCCTCGCTGCGATTGGCGCGAGTCGAGAAGCGCAGTTTTATGCTGATCTTTTTGCGCGCCAAGACGCCGAACGCTTTGCTCTCATCGTGGTTGACCCGCGATGCCTTAAGAACCCACTTTTGGAAGCGCTCATCAGCAGTATTAAACTGCTTTATGATTTGGGGTTATCGCCCGTTTTATTGGTGGGGGCGATGGATGAAGAACGCACAGCCGTAAAATTTCAATCCCAACGCTTGTCCAAAGAACTGGATCAAGTCTCTGTGCGTGTCGCCAAACTTAACACGGCTTCTTATGGCTTAATGCCTGAAGTAAAAAAGAAGGCCAAAGACGGACTTATTCCTGTTTTGGAAATGACAGAGCGCCGCGGGTCGATGAACCTGTTGAAAATGGTTGAGTTATTGAATCCAAACAAGGTCATTTTCCTTCAACCTTCGGGCGGATTAGACAAAAAAGAACAGCGCATCCGAAATTTGGGCGTCGATGAAATAAGCGATTTTATGGAGACAAATGACTCGCTTTCGGCTGGGCAAACACGTTTTTTAAACTTCGTCTCTGATATGGATAAGGCACAGCCGGGTAAGCGGTCTTACATTATCGCGTCCCCCTTAAACCTCTTACCCGAACTCTTCACGACCAAAGGATCAGGCACGCTCATTCGGCGTAGAGCCGAGTTTAAGACAGGTCAGAATTTTAAAGGCGTTAGCCAGCAGGCTATTAAAGACTCAATGGATGCGGCCTTTGGAAAGGTGCTACGAAAGGACTTCTTTAAAGAGCCTGTGTCGTCAATTTATATTGAAAGCGATTATAGAGGCGGGGCAATTTTTACCTCACTATCCGGGCTCTCTTATTTATCAAAATTTTGGGTGAGCAAAGAGGCACAAGGCGAAGGCTTGGCGAAGGATTTATGGGCGGCCTTCAGTAAGGATATTGGCGCGTTTTACTGGCGTTCTAAACTCATAAACCCGTTCAATGACTGGTATATGAAGCAATGCGACGGGATGCAGATTGTGGGGGATTGGCGCGTATTTTGGAAAGGCCTGACGCCCGAAGAGGTGACAAAAGCCATCAAGGCCGCCACTAACGCACCTGAAGATTTTACGGAAAAGACTTAAGCGGAAAAGATCTAAACTATGACACTTTCTATCAATTGCGCTTTTGATGGCGGCAATATCAAAGTTTTGAATGCGGAAGCAGCAGGCGATATTCGATTGAAGATACGCCCTGATAATGCCTCTGATTTTTTCCAATGGTTTTACTATCGGTTGACCGGTGGAAAAGACCAAGCGTGTCGTATGGTGATTGAAAACGCCAAAGACGCGGCCTTTAAAGGCGGCTGGGACGGGTACCGCGCCTGTGCGAGCTATGACCGCAAACATTGGTTCCGCATTGACACGACGTCTTTTGAAAATGGGCAATTGATTATTGAACATACGCCCGAACAGGACAGTATTTATTATGCCTATTTCGCGCCTTACAGTGCGGAACGTCACCACGACCGCATCGCGCAATATGTCCAAAACTCGGATGTTTCGCTTCGGGTGATTGGCCATTCTGTCGAAGGCCAAACGCTGGATTGCCTAGAAGTCGGTGAAGGCGAGACGAATATCTGGGTGATTGCGCGTCAACATCCCGGAGAGACCATGGCCGAATGGTGGATGGATGGGTTTATCGATGCCTTAATCGCAAATACCGATGAAGCAACCCAGACTCTACGTCGAAAAGCGAAGTTCTTTATCGTTCCGAATATGAATCCGGATGGGAGCTGTCGCGGGAATTTACGGACCAATTACAGGGGCGCAAACCTCAATCGCGAATGGGGCGTCGCGACATTAGAAAACAGTCCCGAAGTACTGCATACAATTGCTGCGATGGATGAAAACCCGCCTGCTTTGTGCTTGGATGTGCATGGGGATGAGGCGTTGCCCTATAACTTCATCGCAGGCGCAGAAGGCATTCCGGGCTATACAGATAAGCAGGCAAAAAACCTCGAAGATTTCTTGAAAGCCTATAAAAGAGCCTCACCTGATTTTCAGACGAAGCATGGTTATGCGAAATCTGCACCGGGTGAGGGGAATTTGACGATGTGCACAAATTTCACAGCGCATCGTTATGATTGCTTGGCCATGACATTGGAAATGCCGTTTAAGGATAATGCGGATAATCCAGATGCCAGTGTCGGTTGGTCACCGGAGCGCTGCGCCGCGCTCGGGAAATCGGTTATCCAAGCGATGGCGGATGTGGTGGATCAGCTTTAGGCCGGGTTTTCCTGCACGAAGTCATAAATATCGCGGATTTTTTCCATATTCTTATGACGTGTTCTGTTCCCGATAAGGAAACAGTCGATAATCACCCAGAGGCACAAGCCGCCAAAGGTCAGGAACTTAAAGACGCCCGCTAAGACATCGCCGACGATGAACCTGTCGATACCGAAATAGCCTAGCCATATATTCCAACCGAATAACTCAACAGGATTCTGTGTTTCATTCTGCACAATATCCATAAATTTGTGACGGTCAGCATCATTCAGGGATGCGGCCATTTCTACTAATTGGCGGTCATATTTATAACGGTTCATCTGTCTCTCTCCTTTTTAATATCGATATGGCACTTATCGATTAACAATAAGGATATAGGTATGGATATTACATGACACAAGGGTAAGGGTGTCGATTTTT
>CAYTAJ010000124.1:0-4628 GCA_964435725.1 uncultured Algimonas sp. | reverse complement strand
AAACTTTACGCAAAGAAAAAGGCTGGTCGCAACAAGATCTCGCGGAAAAGCTCGGCGTGTCGCGACAATCCGTAATCGCTATTGAAAAAGAAAAATTTGACCCGAGTTTGGATCTCGCCTTCAAAATCGCTCGCCTGTTTAGCGCGCCCCTCGAAACCCTTTTCTTCCCGGAAGACTAATAAAACAAAAAACCCCGCCTCGGTTAAGAGGCGGGGCGTTCTCCCCCTCGCTATGTTTATTTAATTTTAGCGAGCTTGGTTTTAACTAGTGAGCGATAACGGCGATGAGCAAGAGTGCGATAATATTCGTAATCTTGATCATCGGATTAACCGCTGGGCCAGCCGTATCCTTGTAAGGATCACCAACCGTGTCGCCTGTCACAGAGGCTTTATGCGCTTCTGAGCCTTTGCCGCCATGATTACCGTCTTCGATATATTTCTTGGCATTATCCCATGCCCCGCCACCGGCGGTCATAGAAAGGGCCACAAAGATACCCGTCACAATCACACCTAACAACATCGCACCAAGAGCGGATACTGCGGCCGCGTTACCGCCACCCGGAATGTACTTCACGACAAAGAACAAGACGATGGGCGCAAAGATCGGCAGAAGTGATGGTTTAATCATTTCCTTAATCGCAGCACCCGTCAAAAGGTCGACCGCTTTGGCATAGTCCGGACGGCTTGTTCCTTCCATAATGCCTGGATCTGCTTTGAACTGACGACGCACTTCCTCAACGATGGCACCCGCCGCACGTCCAACGGACTGCATTGACCAAGCGCCAAAGAGATAAGGCAACATACCGCCAATAAAGAGACCGACGATGACGAAAGGATCTGTCAGGCTAAAAGACAATGTGCCTAAGCCGTCAAAGAAACTGCCTGCTGTGGCTTTGCTCGCGAAATATTCGACGTCCTTATAAAAAGCGGCGAAGAGCACAAGCGCGCCCAATCCGGCGGAGCCAATGGCGTAACCTTTGGTGACCGCTTTCGTCGTATTACCCACAGCGTCCAAAGTGTCCGTTGTGTTGCGGACTTCCGGATCAAGCTCTGACATTTCGGCGATACCCCCGGCATTGTCTGTCACAGGACCAAAAGCGTCGAGCGCCACAATCATACCTGCCACGCCGAGCATGGCTGTCACAGCAATGGCGATACCGTAAAGTCCGCCCAAGCCATAAGTGCTGATAATACCGGCGACGATAATCAAGACAGGAACGGCTGTTGCTTCCATAGAGACGGCCAAGCCTTGAATGACGTTGGTGCCGTGACCGGACTCAGAAGCCGCCGCCACAGATTTCACCGGACGATAATTCGTGCCTGTATAATATTCTGTGATCATCACAATCAAACCTGTAATCACCAAGCCGATGACGGCGCAGATAAAGAGGTCCATTCCTGAGACTGGGGCTCCTTTTGAGGTAACAACACTAGCAATATCGCCCATACCTAAGAGATATTGCGTTACGCCATAAATAGCGGCGATAGATAAAACGCCTGTCGCAATAAGGCCTTTATAAAGCGCGCCCATCACATTTGTGGAGCCTTTGCCCAAACGGACAAAATATGTGCCAATGATAGAGGTCACGATACAGGCGGCGCCAATTGCCATTGGATAAAGCATAAGGCTTGGAGCAATCGCTGCGCCTGCGAATAGGATTGAACCTAAAACCATGGTCGCGGCAATTGTCACAACATAGGTCTCGAAAAGGTCAGCGGCCATACCAGCACAATCACCGACATTGTCACCCACATTATCGGCAATCGTGGCCGGGTTACGGGGATCGTCTTCCGGAATACCGGCTTCGACCTTACCGACCAAATCGCCGCCCACATCAGCACCTTTTGTGAAGATACCACCGCCGAGACGCGCAAAGACAGAAATCAATGAGGCGCCAAGCGACAGAGACACAAGGCCATCAATCACACCGCGCTCATCCGCACCCATTGGGCCTGTGAGCAAGAGATAATAAACAGACAAGCCAAGCAAAGCGAGACCGGCTACGAGCATGCCAGTGATAGCACCTGCTTTAAAGGCAATGTTTAAGCCCGAGCCGAGTGAGGCGCGCGACGCCTCAGTTGTACGCACATTAGCCTGAACGGACACAAGCATGCCGACATAACCGGCCACACCTGAGAGCACAGCCCCGAGCACGAAGCCGACAGGCGCAATGGCATTTTGGAACAAAGCGAAAAGCAGAATGGTCACAGCCACACCGACAATCGCAATCGTTTTATATTGTTTGTTAAGATAGGCCTTCGCGCCTTCCTGAATCGCGCCTGCGATTTCATTCATGCGTTCATTGCCGGTTGACGCCTTCATCAGGCTAGCACGGGTGATCACCCCGTAAATGACGGCAAGTATGCCTGCCGCAATGATCAGATAAAGAGTGGTCATTACTCTCTCCATAGTCTGTTGCCGGCAGCCTTAAACGGATTTCCCCTCGCGCTGCTTTTGCAGTCGCATAGGCTTTATCGGCAATGTTATGAAGTTGGCCGCACTGATTGAGTGCGCTTCCCCTCGCGAGTTTGAAGTTGGCCGCCACACCCTCTTACCCAAAACTATGGGACCCCAGAGACAAGCGCTTCCCTTCGCGTGCGAGGAATGTTGCAAAAGCTTTAACAGGCGTCAAGAGTGTTTTCGATGAAGAAAAGTCGTCTGAGTCTAATGCCGTAACCCTTCAACGACGGCACGAATATGGGCTGTGGCTTCATCCGCATTTTTAGGCAGGCTTAGCGGGTCAATGGCTTCACCGAATGTCATGCGAAAGGTCGTGCCTTTTTTATTCAACAATTCATGGAAGAGGGTGATGTCGCGCAGTTCGGCATTAAGATGCGCAAACAGATAATAAAGCGTCGAGTTCCGCCCCTTTATATTGAGAGGAATAATCGGGGCTTTATATTTACGCGCGACCATGGCGGCCGAGCTTTCCCACTCTTTATCAACAATGCCCCGCCAGGTGAGTTTACCAAGACGCCCGCTCGGAAAAATCACGACGCAGCGTTCGTCCTCTAGGGCTTTCTTCATACTCAAAAGCGTATTCCGGGCTTTGGCATGGGAACGTTTGTTTTTGACCCACTCCACAGGAATAATAATGTCTTCGCCTTTTGGGATAACGCGCAGTGCGTCGGCATTGGCGAGGTAGCAATGATCCGGACGGCGGTCGCGAATGGCTTGAAACACAGCCAAGCCATCGGCGAGGCCCGTGGGGTGATTAGCAATGACAACACAACGCCCGGTCTTGGGCAAATTGACGAGATCACGCACAGCCGTTCGTGGGCTGATGTGTTCAGCGACACGTTTAAAAGCCTGCTTGCCTGAGAGGTCTTGTATGGAATCCGCCAAAAATACAGCCGCATCATAAGCGAGCATACGATAGAGCATAGGGCGCACGGCTTTGAAAAGGCGAGGATTACCCACGAGTTTCGGTGCGCGCTCCGCAATCAACTGTTCAACAATGTGCATAAGCCCGCTATAAGGATATGCGTGAGAAATAAAAAGAAAAAGGGGACGGCTGTGAAATGGATAATTCAGGCGCTTTTTCCGGCTTGTTTATTGCTGGGGAGTTTGTCGCTTGCCGCTGCGCAAGAGGAAGCACCGAAAGCCCCTGCTGCGCCATGCTCGGACGCGGAATATCGGCAAATGGATTTCTGGGTTGGCTTTTGGGACCTGACATGGACGGCACCTGATGGTACCGTTTCAACCGGAAAAAATAGTATCACGAAAATGCCTTACGGCGATTGCGTTATCACAGAACGTTTTGATGGAGGCGACACTATTCCTTTGGATGGGATGAGTGTCTCTATGTATTCCAAACCACATAAGGTCTGGCGACAGACATGGGTGGATAATCAAGGCGGCTATTTCGCTTTGACAGGCGGGCCGCAAAAGGACGGGCGCTTTATTCTGATGATGGACAGGCTGGATAAAAAGGCTCCGCTCTCCCGCATGGTCTTTGAAGATATCGAAGAAAACAGCCTTGTTTGGCGCTGGCAATCCAAAGCCCCTGACGCCCCTGAGGACTCCCCTTGGAGAGATCTGTGGGTCATTAATTATGAGCGGGTGGAGTAAAATATGACGCCGCCCATTAATGTCTTGTTTCTCTGCACGGGTAATTCGGCGCGGTCAATTTTATCCGAAGCCTTGTTAAATGATTTGGCGTCTGAACAAGGCAAGTCTTGGTTAGGATGGTCGGCAGGCAGTCACCCTAGCGGTCAGCCGCATCCCGACGGCTTGGCGGAGTTGAAAGCCCGCGGTCACAGAACAGAAATGTACCGCTCCAAAAGCTGGGATGAATTTAGTGGAAAAAGCGCCCCGCAAATGGATATCATTGTGACGGTTTGTGATAATGCCGCCAATGAGGTTTGCCCGTTTTTTCCGGGCAAAGGCCTACGCGTTCATTGGCCCGCGCCAGATCCCGCCCATGTTGAGCCAAAAGAAGCCCGGCAAAAGGCCTTTTCGGAGGTCTATGATTTATGCCGTGCGCGGATTGAGACTCTGCTGGCAATGCCGGAGGAGGATTTGTTGGATAAGGCTAAATTGCAATCTATTGCCCAGGTTAAGTCTTAGGAATAAAAAAGCCGCCTAAGAAGGCGGCTTTTCATTAAGTTCGATAAATTGAACGATTT
>CAYTAJ010000123.1:0-4923 GCA_964435725.1 uncultured Algimonas sp. | reverse complement strand
TTTTTCATATAGGCCGCCCCATCGCTTTCCGTATAATCAGGGGCGACTTCGCCCGCTTCGGCCAAGAGATGCGGGCCCATCCAGATAGAGAGCTTATCCCGCTCGGCGGGTTCGCCCGCTTTGCCCACCGCCATAACGATACGACCCCAATTCGCGTCTTCCCCCGCAATCGCCGTTTTTACGAGGGGAGAATTAGCAATGCTCATCCCGATATTTTTAGCCGATTTATCAGAGACTGCGCCTGACACTTTAACGGTGACAAATTTGGTGAGACCTTCGCCGTCTTTGACAATCTGAAGCGCGAGATTTGTCATGACCTCTGAGAGGGCTGATTTAAACACCGCGAGTCTGGGGTCCGTGACGTCTGTAATTAATTTATGTCCGGCCTTCCCACTGGCGAGCAAGAGAGTCGTATCCGATGTCGACGTATCACTATCAACCGTGATGGCGTTAAAACTGGTCTCGACCAATTCAGATAAAAGCGATTGCAAAACGTCACCTGCAATATGGGCATCTGTTGCGATATAGGCGAGCATCGTCGCCATATCCGGGGCAATCATGCCGGAGCCTTTGGCGATGCCATTGACGCGCACCTCTACGCCGTCAATCTTGGCGGTGGCCGTGGCCCCTTTGGGATGGGTATCGGTTGTCATGATAGCGCGGGCGGCGGCTTCCCATCCATCGGCATCTAAATCGGCGAGTATATCCGGGAAACAGTCTGTCAGTTTTGAGGCTTCGAGCGGCTCTCCAATCACACCGGTTGAGGCGAGTTGAATGGCTTTGGCGTCAACGCCAAAAACCTTCGCTGCACCCTCGGCCGTTTCAATAACAGCGTCGCGACTTTTCTGTCCGCCAAAGACATTGGCCGTACCTGAATTGACAATAACAAGGCGAGGACCCTCTGTTTCAACTTGGAGCGCTTTACGAGACCAATCGACAGGCGCACCGGGGCAGAGGTTTTTTGTAAACACGCCCGCCAGAGTCGTGCCGGCATCCGCCCGCAAAACCCATAAATCTGTGCGGCCTTTGTATCGCACACCCGCCTCTGCCGTGGCCAGGGTGAAGCCGTCAATGCGTGGCAGTGTTGGGAAAGCCTTTGGCGCGAAAGGCGAAACAGGATAGTCGGCCATTAATTTTCTTCTTCTGTGGTTTCGGTCTCAGATTCGACTTGGTCTAAGTTTTCTTCTGAATTATCTGAAGCTGTCGAGGCGTCCACTAAAATTTCGACCTCACCCGCTTTGCGCAAATCTTGCACCAAGCTTTGTATAGAGTCGAAGGTCATGAATTTCACAATATTGGGGCGCAAGGTTTCAAAACTCTGCTTTTGCGCCGGGCGACGATCAAGAACCTCGGCGATGTGCCAGCCAAATTCCGTTTGGAAGACCGCTGTGCGTTCGCCTTTTGGAGTACTGAAAATCACTTTGGTGAAATCAGGGCTCAGCATATCACGCGTGAAATAGCCTAGATTACCGCCTGTCTCTCGCGAGCCTTCATCAAGGCTAATGGAGCGGGCTAATTCACCAAAGTCTTCACCTTCTTGGATGGATTTCAGCGCGGCTTTGGCGGAGGCCTCATCACTCAGCAAAATATGACGGGCGCGGATTTCATCGCCGCGATCCACGAGGGCCGCCTGTTCATCATACATGCGGCGTATCGTGGTTTCATTGACCGTTTCTTTGAGGTGTTCCTCGACAAGGATATTGCCTAAAATACGTTCCCGCGCCGCCGCTAAGCGGTGTTTATTTTCATCCGCTTGATCCAAGGACTGCCGCACCGCACGAAGCGCAAGTAATCGCTGATCGACCAGCTCTTCCAAGAGCGTCATGAAAGACGGATCTGTTTGTGAGAAAGGTTCGCCCGGTTTGATGAGGCTACGTTCCAGCGCCAGACGCTCCACATCGCTTTGATAGATCACCGTGCCGTCAACCTTTGCGACTTCAACATCGCCTAATCTCATAGGCCCGGAGTCCAGCGCTTTTTCCGAAATATCAGTCACCTGTTCGCCACAGGCCGTCAGACCTAAAGCAATATGGGCCAAAATGACCGCACCCAGCCATGTCATCACCTTCTGTTTCATAAGTGGCTCCTTTTAGGCTGTTTTTTCGTTCACAAACAGTCGATTACTGGCCCTGTTCATTGACTTACCAAGGGAGGCTTCTTAAGTCACTGAAAACTATTCTCGGGCCTGCGCGGATAGGGACCATATCTTAGGGCCCCGCAAAAGACATCAGGAGCCTTCATGTTAGGCATCGCCAAGAAGATTTTCGGCACGGAAAATGACCGGAAGCTGAAAAAATTGCGCCCATTGGTTGATAAAATCAATGGGTTAGAGCCTCAATTCGAGGCCATGACGGATGACGCTCTGCGCGCGCAAACCGATATCTATAAGCAGCGCTATAAAGACGGGGAGAGCTTGGATAATCTCTTGCCCGAAGCCTTCGCCACGGTCCGCGAAGCCGCCAAACGCACGCTCGGTCAACGTCATTACGACGTGCAGCTCATCGGGGGTATTACCCTACACCGCGGTGAAATTGCAGAAATGCGCACGGGTGAGGGTAAAACGCTCGTCTCCACCCTTGCCGCCTATCTCAATGCGCTTACGGGCAAAGGCGTACACGTCGTGACGGTGAATGATTACCTCGCCAGCCGTGATGCGGAGTGGATGGGGCAAGTCTATAAATTCCTCGGCCTCACCGTGGATTGTATCAATAATCACCAGCCCTATGGCGGCGGACGCCAAGCCGCGTATAATTGCGACATCACCTATGGCACGAATAATGAGTTCGGCTTTGATTATCTGCGCGATAATATGAAATATAGCGTCGAAGAGATGGATCAGCGCGGCCATGCGCATGCCATTATTGACGAAATCGACTCCATCCTGATTGACGAAGCGCGGACGCCGCTGATTATCTCCGGCCCGACGGATGATAAGTCAGAGCTCTATCGTACTGTCGACAAAATCGTCCCGAATATTCCTGAAAGCGGATATGAGTTGGATGAGAAAGCCCGCACCGCCACCTTTAACGAAGAAGGCAATGAGCAGATTGAACAAATTCTGCGCGAGCAAGGCCTGCTTCAGGGTGAGAGCCTGTATGACGTCGAAAACGTCACCGTCGTTCACCACATCAACCAGGCCTTAAAAGCGCACCGACTCTATGTGCGGGACAAAGATTATATCGTCAAAAATTCCGAAGTTGTTTTGATTGACGAATTTACGGGCCGCATGATGGATGGCCGCCGTCTCTCAGACGGTCTGCACCAAGCGATTGAAGCCAAAGAAGGCGTCGACATTAAACCGGAAAATGTCACCCTCGCCTCTATCACGCTACAGAATTACTTCCGCCTTTATGACAAGCTCTCCGGCATGACGGGTACGGCCGAAACCGAAGCCGGTGAATTTGCCGAGACTTACGGCCTCGAAGTCCTCGTCATTCCGACCAACCGTCCGATCCAGCGGATTGATGATGAAGACGTCATTTACCGCACGGAGCAAGAAAAGTTCAAAGCCATTGTCGACGATATCGAAGAGAAATCCGCCAAAGGCCAACCTATCCTCGTCGGTACGGTCTCTATCGAAAAATCAGAACGCCTGTCCGAATATCTGACGCAGCGCGGCGTAGATCACCGCGTTCTCAATGCGCGCTTCCATGATCAAGAAGCCTCTATCGTCGCGCAAGCCGGTGTGCCAGGCGCGGTCACTATCGCGACCAATATGGCGGGTCGCGGGACGGATATTCAGCTCGGCGGCAATCTAGAAATGCGCCTCGAGCAAGACCTCACCGCGACCATGAGTGAGTCTGAAAAAGAAAGCACAACAGCCCTTATCAAAGCCGAAATTATGGGCTTGAAAGATCAAGCGCTCTCTGCCGGTGGTCTCTACGTTCTGGGCACAGAACGCCATGAAAGCCGCCGTATTGATAACCAGCTCCGCGGTCGTACGGGCCGTCAAGGGGATCCGGGCCGCTCGAAATTCTATCTCTCGACTGAGGACGACCTCATGCGCATTTTCGGCGGTGACCGTCTGAAATCCATGATGGCGACGATGAAATTTGAAGAGGGCGAACACCTCACCAATCGCTTTATGTCTAAGGCCGTGGAACGCGCGCAAGTCCGTGTGGAGCAACGCAATTTCGACATCCGTAAAAACTTGCTGAAATATGATGATGTCATGAACGATCAGCGCAAAACGATTTTCGAACAGCGCATGGAATTCATGACGGATGATGATGTGTCCGACGTGATCGAAGATTTCCGTCATCAGCTCTGCGAAGACCTCATCGAAGAATATATCCCGAAAAAGGCTTATGCCGAACAATGGGATACGGCCACGCTCAACCAAGCGACAAAAGACGCCCTTTTGATGGATATCCCGTTTGATAAATGGGCCGCCGAAGAAGGTATTGCCGATGAAGAAATGCTCGCCCGCCTCAAAACAGCCGGGGATAATGCCTTTACCCAATTAACCGACGATCTTGATGACGACGAGATGCTACGCGCGCAAAAACAAATCCTACTGCAAGTCATTGACAAAGATTGGCGCGAGCATTTGCAACAGCTCGATAATCTGAAATCCGTCATCGGCATGCGCGCCTATGGCCAGCGTGACCCGCTGAACGAATATAAATCTGAAGCCTTCACCCTTTTTGATAAGCTCCTGACGAGCTTGCGCCAAGATGTGACCAAGGCGATGATGAACTTGCTCTTAAATGTGCAAATGCAGCGTCAACAACGCCAGCAACAACAATTACAAGCGGCCCAACAGCAACAAGCCCAACGCGCCGCCTCCGCCCGCTCCCCCATGGAAATGGTCGCCAGCGCCCCCGAAGCCACCGAGTTAACGCCCGAGCAATTAGAAGGCGTCAGCCGAAATTCCCCTTGCCCGTGCGGATCCGGGAAAAAGTTCAAGCATTGTCACGGGGC
>CAYTAJ010000122.1:0-5259 GCA_964435725.1 uncultured Algimonas sp. | reverse complement strand
AGACGAATACGCGTGCCGTCTTCGACACCTGCGGGAATGGAAACATCCAATTCTGTTTGTTGGCGCACTTGGCCTTGGCCATCACATTGACGACACGGGTCAGAGACATATTCGCCTTGGCCGCCACAGGTCGAACAAGGGCGTTCCATGGTGAAAAAGCCCTGTTGCGTACGCACGCGTCCGGCGCCGCCACAGGTGGAACAGGTTTCAATAGAGGCGCCTGGTTCGGCGCCTATGCCGTCACAGCGATTGCAATCTTCGGCAATTGGCACTTCAATTTCGATGTCTTTTCCGCGAAAGGCCTCTTCGAGAGAGATTTCCATTTCATAGCGGAGGTCAGAGCCACGTTGCACGGTTTGACGCCCCCGACCGCCGCCACCAAACATATCGGCAAAGCCGCCAGCGCCGGCCCCGCCGCCGAAAATTTGGCTGAAAATATCACCGAAGTCTTGGAAGCCTGCGCCCCCGCCCATGCCGCCGCCTTGTTCAAAGGCCGCATGACCCATCCGATCATAGGCCGCGCGTTTTTGATCATCCGAGAGGATACCGTAAGCTTCATTGAGTTCTTTAAATCGTGCTTCGGCTTCGGGGTCGTCAGGGTGACGATCCGGGTGACACGCCATCGCCTTTTTACGAAAGGCGGACTTCATGGTTTTCGCGTCTGCGTTTTTATCAACGCCGAGTATGTCGTAATAATCTCGTTTTGCCACGATGTGTCCCTTTACTCCGTTTTATCAAGCGGCGTCCCTTGTCCGGACTTTGCCGCCTAATAAAAAACCCCCTCTGCCCGACTATATGTGTGGGCAAAGAGGGTCAATTTACAAGACTCTGTCAGCAATTACGCTTTGTCGTCTTCGACGTCTTCAAATTCAGCGTCAACGATGTCGTCATCGTCATCATCTGCGGCGTCTGCAGCGGCTGATGTCGGGCCTTCATCATCGGCTTGGGCATTGGCGTAAATCGCTTCGCCCATTTTCATGACGGCCGCTGTGAGGACTTGGATCTTATCTGTGATAAGGGCCGTATCATCTGTCTCCGCTGTTTCGCGGAGCTCTTTAATCGCTTCTTCAATCGCTTCTTTGTCTTCATCAGAGAGGTTTTCACCATGCTCTTTCAGATCGGATTCAGCCTTGTGAGACAGCGCTTCAGCCTGGTTCTTGGCTTCGGCGAGTTCACGACGGGCTTTATCTTCATCGGCATTGGCTTCAGCGTCTTTGATCATCGCGTCGATATCATCATCGGACAAACCGCCGGAGGCTTGGATACGGATTTGCTGTTCCTTGCCTGTGGCTTTGTCTTTGGCCGACACATTCACGATACCGTTTGCATCAATGTCAAACGTCACTTCGATTTGTGGCATGCCGCGCGGTGCGGGCGGAATGCCAACCAAATCAAATTGACCGAGGAGTTTATTGTCAGCCGCCATTTCGCGTTCACCTTGTGAGACACGAATGGTCACAGCTGACTGGTTGTCTGCGGCTGTTGAATAAACCTGAGACTTTTTCGTCGGGATTGTTGTGTTACGATCAATCATGCGTGTGAACACGCCGCCTTCGGTTTCAATACCGAGCGAAAGTGGCGTCACATCGAGAAGCAGAACGTCTTTTACGTCACCTTGTAGAACACCGGCTTGGATAGCCGCACCCATGGCAACAACTTCATCCGGGTTCACGCCTTTATGGGGCTCTTTACCGAAGAAATCAGAAACAGCTTTTTGAACCGCTGGCATACGCGTCATACCACCGACGAGAACAACCTCATCCACGTCACCGGCTTTGATACCGGCATCCGCGAGAGCTTTCTTACACGGCGCGATTGTGCGTTTAATAAGATCACCAACAAGCGCTTCGAGCTTGGCGCGTGTCAGCTTCATGTTCAAATGTTTCGGGCCGGACGCATCCGCTGTGATGAACGGCAAGTTGACTTCATAAGTTGAAGCGGAAGACAGTTCTTTCTTCGCTTTTTCGGCTTCTTCACGCAGGCGTTGCAGCGCAAGCTTGTCGTCTTTCAGATTAATGCCGTTTTCTTTTTTGAACTCGTCATTGAAATATTCAACAATCGCCATGTCGAAGTCTTCACCACCAAGGAACGTATCGCCATTGGTCGCTTTCACTTCGAACACGCCGTCACCGATTTCGAGGATGGACACATCGAATGTACCCCCACCCAAATCGTAAACCGCAATCGTCTTGCCGTCTTCTTTGTTCATACCATAAGCCAGCGCCGCAGCGGTTGGCTCATTGATAATACGCAGCACTTCAAGACCAGCAATCTTACCGGCGTCTTTTGTGGCTTGGCGTTGAGCATCATTAAAGTAAGCCGGCACAGTGATAACGGCTTGGGTCACTGTGGAGCCAAGATAGTCTTCCGCCGTTTCCTTCATTTTCGTGAGGATCATGGCAGAGATTTCTGACGGGCTTAAAGCTTTATCATCGCGACCTTGAACATAGGCGTCACCGCCTTTGCCTTCGACAATTTTATAAGGGACGAGCTTGGCGTCTTTTTTAACGGCCGGGTCTTTGATGTTGCGACCGATCAGGCGCTTTACGGCGAAATAAGTGTGGTCAGGGTTTGTGACGGCTTGGCGACGGGCCGGAATACCGATCAGGCGCTCACCATCTTCTGTGAAAGCCACAACAGACGGGGTCGTGCGTTGGCCTTCGGCGTTTTCAATCACGCGGGGCTTGTCGCCGTCCATAACGGCCACGCATGAGTTGGTTGTCCCGAGGTCAATACCAATAACTTTTGACATGGGTCTCTCCTTACTAATGCGGCCTGTCCCTATATCCCTGTGTTCGGGCCGCAGCGTTAATATTGGGGCGCTGTTTCATCGTGAGGAGGAGGGCCAAAACCCGCGCTTTTACACGACAAAACGCGTCATCCGACCCGATATGGGGGATGATTCGCACCGTGCAAGGGTGAGCGCAGAAGAATTTCACATTTTTGTGTGGTGAGCTTGGCGCTTAGCTTTCAGGAATAAATCTGAAATGGCCTGTCATGGGATAGGCGAAGAGGATGTTATCCTCGACCGGGCCTGCGCCGATATTATGCACAATCAGCGGCGTGCCGTCTTTCGCCGTTTTATCGGTGACGATGCCAATATGGGGGAGGCGGCCACCAATGCGCCACGTCACAAGGTCACCCGGTTTGAAGTCTGCCGGGTCGTCGCTCTTGCCAAGGCTCGCGCCTTGACGTGTGAGATAAGCCTCCAGATTCGGAACCCGGCGATGGTCAATATTCTTATCAGGCCGCGTCAGGCCCCAATTATCCGGATAGGTGTCAAAATTATCGTGCATATCCTCATGTACGGCTTTTTGAAAATCAAAGCCAAAGGCGGCGCGGTAGCTCCGAATAATCACATCCGTGCAAACCCCCATATATGCCGGTACGTCTCCGCCTGGATAATCGAGTCGCATATAAGCCCCATTATAGGCGACGAGAGATTTTGTTCGGTCTTGGGCGGCGGAGACCAATGCCTCATTCGCCATTGCCGCTGGTGCAAAAAATAAAACGAGGCTCAACGCCAAAAGGGATAAAATAAATCGCATAAGTGAGCATAGCGCGACAATGCGGCCAAATTAAGCGCTATTGGCAGAGCGGCCTTTCGGTTAGTCTTTCTATATGAATGACTTTCCCCAAGGCTTTGCGCATTTCCCGCATTATTTCTCCCCCGCAGAGCAAGCGGAATTGATTGATGCGGTGAAGGCGGGCGTCGCCCAAGCGCCCTTTTTCCAGCCGACCATGCCGCGCACGGGCACGCCGCTCTCTGTCGTCATGAGCAATTTCGGCCCGCTGGGTTGGGTCACGGATAAAGAGAAGGGCTATCGTTACGAGCCCGCCCACCCCAAAACGGGGGCGGCGTGGCCTGATTTGCCAGACGCCCTTAAAACGCTCTGGCAAAAGGTCACGGAGTATCCGGCCCTGCCCGAGGCGACTTTAATTAATTGGTATAAGGCCGACAAAGCCTCCAAAATGGGGATGCACGTCGATAATGATGAAAATGACCTCCGCGCCCCCGTCGTCTCGGTCAGTCTCGGTGACCCGGCTTTGTTTCGTATTGGCGGGCCAAAGCGCGGCGGGAAGACAAAGGGAATAAAACTTATGTCCGGTGATGTGGTGGTGCTCGCAGGCGAGGCCCGCCTCTGCTATCACGGCGTCAGCAAAGTCTATTACGGCGAAAGCGCACTGGTGCCCAAAGGCGGGCGGATTAATTTAACGATGCGCAGAGTTAATCAAGTAGAGCGTGAATGAGGCTGGCAAACGGACCCCAAAAAACCAAACCTCATCCTGAGGAGACAGCCATAGGCTGGCGTCTCGAAGGATGATGCAGTAGCGTGCCATGTTGCAACCAATCCTTCGAGACGCGATTCATTCCTGCGGAATGAATAACTCCTCAGGATGAGGGATTAATGAAGGGAATAGGCAAAACATGACTCTTTTTGATGCCATTGGCCTTCTCGGCGTAGCGCTCATCCTTATCGCTTACGGCCTTTTACAGCTTGAGAAAATTGATCCCAAATCCGTGCGCTATTCCGCGCTGAATTTTATCGGTGCTGTTCTGATTTTAGTCTCGCTCTATTTCGCCTTTAATCTGGCGTCCTTCATTATCGAGATTGCTTGGCTGTTAATCAGCGGTTTTGGGTTATGGAAGGCCTTCACCCGCAAAGCCTAAATTTTGAAAATTTATGGGCTGCGTTTCAAACCATATTGATCAAGGCGCCAGCGTAGCGTGTCTATCCGGTCCTGTCCAAAAAAGGGCTCGCCTCTGACCACCATAGTTGGCACGCCCCAATGGCCGGCGGCGTCCAGCGCGGCGTGATTGCGCTCTATTTCTTCCAGATGGTCGCCTGTTTCAATCGCGCTTTCCATCTCGCTTAAGGTCAAGCCAATGGATGCCGCCGCCTTTTCCATATGGTCGCCCTTATCCCAATTTTCTGTTCCGCCAAAAATGAGCGCTGAGACGGTTTTGGCAAAGGCGAGGCCTTTGCCCTGTCTTTGCGCTTCAACGCCAAGTGTGGCCAATCGCATAATCAGGGGTTGCTCAGCGGCCACTTGCAAAGTCTCATAATTCTGAACAACAGGATCAGGCTTGGGCGGGAATATCATTGGCATGCCCAGAAACTCCGCCCGACGCAAAGAGTCCATAACGATATAGAGGGCAGGCTTGCGGTTTGACGCATTAAAGAGCGCCTCTTTCGCGCGGACAGCGATAGGCAAAACAACGCGAAGGTTCAAATCGACATCATAATCCGCAACGAG
>CAYTAJ010000121.1:0-5274 GCA_964435725.1 uncultured Algimonas sp. | reverse complement strand
TGGTTTCTAAAAATCAAAATTGCTGATGCCTCAGAGCTTGATGCCCTGATGGATGAAGCAAAATACAAAGAATATTGTGAAGGCTTGTAGCGCTAAAATTTATGAAAGCCGACGTTTTAGTCATAACGCTATGGATGATTGGGATGACAGTTTTCGTTTCAGTTAACCCAGTTGAGCATCAAGGATTAAGATACTTAATGGCCACTATCGTCTCCGTCGTCATATTATTTGGTGGTCACTTTGTTCTTTCAAAAATATCTTTTTTTAATGAAAAAATTGAGGAAAATAAGGATAATTAAATGCGTTATCTCCCCTTAAATGCGAATGATCGGGCGGCGATGCTTGATGTCATCGGTGTCGAGAGCATTGATGATTTGTTCAAAGATGTGCCCGAGAGTGCGTGTCTTAACGGATTAATTGATCTCCCGAAACATCAATCAGAAGCCTCCGTTGAGCGCCACATGACGCTGCTGTCTAATAAGTCTGTTTCGGCCTCATCAGTCCCGTTTTTCTGCGGGGCAGGGGCGTATAAACATCATATTCCGGCGACTGTGGATCATTTGATTCAGCGTTCTGAATTCTTGACGGCTTACACGCCTTATCAGCCTGAAATTTCTCAAGGCACACTTCAAGCGCTTTTCGAATTTCAAACACAGGTCGCTCTTTTGACGGGTATGGAGGTCGCCAATGCCTCTATGTATGATGGGTCCACCGCCTGCGCCGAAGCTGTCGTTATGGCGCACCGTGTGGCACGTGGGAAGAAGCCCAAAGCGATCCTCGCCCCCGGCCTGCACCCGCATTATGCGGCGGCCACGCAAACACTTGCCTCAACGTTGGACATCAAAATTGATGAACGCGTAACAGGCATGGGCCGAGATCACAATGTCATTGACCACATTGATGATGACACGTCCTGTGTTGTTGTACAGTCCCCGAATGTCTTTGGTGAAATCATTGACTTGGCCCCGATTGCGGAAAAAGCGCATGCCCATAAAGCGCTCTTAATTGCGGTTTTTACGGAACCCGTAGCGCTTGGTGCGATTACGCCACCGGGTGAACAAGGGGCCGATATTGTCGTGGGCGAAGGCCAAGGTCTGGGCGTGGGCCTCAACTTTGGCGGGCCGCATGTCGGTCTCTTTGCCTGTCGTCAGAAACTCGTGCGTCAAATGCCGGGACGTGTTTGTGGTGAAACAGTCGACGCGAATGGAGAGCGCGGTTTTGTGCTCACTCTCTCAACCCGTGAGCAGCATATTCGCCGTGAAAAAGCGACATCCAATATCTGCACGAACTCCGGTCTTTGTTGTTTAGCTTTCACCATTCATATGAGTTTGCTTGGGGATGCAGGTATTAAAAAATTGGCAACTCTCAATCACGAAAATGCGTGTGAGCTTGCGGATATGATTGACGCAATAGACGGGGCAGAGGTTTTAAACGACACTTTCTTCAATGAATTTACTGTGCGTTTGAACAAGCCCGCCACAGAGGTTGTCCAAGCTCTGGCCGATAAAAATGTTTTAGGCGGTGTGCCAGTGTCTCGCCTGACCGGAACGGATGAAGACTTACTCTTAGTCTGTGCCACAGAAACAGCCTCTGCTGAGGATATTCAAGCTTTTGAGAAAGCCCTTAAGGAGGTGTTGTCATGAAGAGCGAAGGACGCCCAACCGCGCCGACAGCGGCCAATATGAATGACCGCGTGACTGTGTCAGGGTCTAAAGGTCTCGATCAAGCGGAAAAGCTGATTTTTGAAATTGGTACACCGCGACGGACAGGTGTTGATTTGCCCGAACCTACGGGTCGCAAATCTCGTCTTGGCGGGCACGAGCGTCAAGGTGAGATTGGCTTGCCTGGATTATCCGAGCCGGAAACCATGCGTCATTATGTGCGTTTATCGCAAAAGAATTATGCGATTGACCTCGGCGTTTATCCGCTTGGGTCTTGCACCATGAAGCATAATCCACGACTGAATGAAAAAGTCGCGCGTATGCCCGGTTTTGCCGATGTGCATCCTTTCCAGCCCGAAAGCACGGTTCAAGGCGCGTTAGAACTCATGTACGAGTTGTCTCACTGGCTTATGACGCTTTGTAATATGCCAGCTGTGGCTTTGACGCCCAAAGCCGGTGCTCATGGTGAGTTGTGTGGTATGATGGCGATACGTGCCCGTCTGGATGCGGATGGCGCATCGCATAAACGCCGTGTCATTGTACCGGAAGCTGCCCATGGTACCAATCCTGCGACAGCCGTTCAGTGTGGCTTTACAGTCGATGAAATTCCGGGTGATGATCGTGGGCGCGTTGATATGGCGGCCTTAAGAGAGAAGCTCGCGGGTGCGGATAAAGACTCAGATATTGCCGGTATCATGTTGACCAACCCTAATACGTGCGGTTTGTTTGAAAATGATATTATCGAAATTGCTGACCTCATCCACGCGGCCGGGGGGTATTTCTATTGTGATGGGGCGAACTTTAATGCGCTTGTTGGCCGTGTTCGTCCGGGTGATCTCGGTGTGGATGCGATGCACATCAATCTTCACAAGACATTTTCAACGCCGCATGGCGGCGGTGGCCCCGGGTCAGGTCCGACCGTTTTGTCTGATGCTTTGAAGGATTATGCACCGCTGCCATTCGTTATCAAAGACGGCGATACCTTCCGTTTGGTTGAGCACAAAGAAGGCGAAGCGGCAGAGACTTTTGGGCGTATGTGTGCCTTCCATGGCCAGATGGGCATGTATAGTCGTGCACTGACTTATATGATGAGCCACGGTTCTGATGGCCTTAAGCAAGCGACAGAAGATGCTGTTCTGAATGCTAATTATGTTCAGGCGTCATTATCAGATGTCATGACACCGGCTTTTGGCGGCACCTGTATGCACGAAGCGCTCTTTGATGACCGCTTTTTGAAAGATACAGGCGTGGAAACACTCGATTTTGCCAAAGCGATGATTGATGAAGGTTATCACCCCATGACCATGTATTTCCCACTTGTCGTGCACGGGGCTATGTTGATTGAGCCAACAGAGTCAGAGTCAAAAGGCGAATTAGATCGCTTTATTATGGCCATGCGCTCTTTGGCGGAACGGGCTAAATCCGGCGATGTTGAGAGCTTTAAAAACGCGCCTGTCTATGCGCCCCTGAGACGTTTAGATGAAACGCAAGCGGCCCGTAAGCCGATATTGCGCTGGACATCGCCTGTCGACCAAGCGGAAGCCGCCGAATAACGTAAACTGTTACTTATTGACCTGTCAGGCTATGCCTGACAGTCTGACCCCATCAATTTAAAAAGGGGTCTAATTATGTTACAACAATTTCTAAGTTTCGATAAATTAATCGGCACAAAGCTGATTAAGGTGCTTTATTATCTAGGTCTCATTGGAATCGTCATCGGTGCGATTGTGAGTATTTTCGGTGGTCTAGCCGCCATGCGCTATGGTTTTTTGACAGGGCTAGGTACAATTATCGGCGCTTTGATAGGCTTTGGTTTAGCGTTGGTTTTCTGGCGATTTATGTGTGAAATCTATATGCTCTTTTTCCGAATGAGTGATGATTTACGTGATATTAAAAACCATCAACTTGGCCGTGAAGCCAATAATAGCGATGTAAATATCGACCTTTAGATATTTTACTTTATATCTTGGGGCGTTATGGCGCCCCAATGATAATACTCCAATTGTTATCTTCTGGATGACGGGTCTAGCATTCATTGCAATGCATATTGATACGGCTGAATATTATTAGCTACATCCTGATTTTTCTGAACTCAATATGAACATAAATTCGAGGGTTCGCATACGTGATCACAATTCAGAAAGTGTTCAGCTTCAAAACTCTAGTTAAGACTTGCACATGGACGAAGTCTCTGAAAACTCGAGGTTTTTCACAGGTTTCTTCTTGATCGGAACCCATGACCTCTGCGTCTCACTGCCCCGAGACGTTAAGTCGGGTTTCGAAGGCTCTGTCAGGTTTTGCGCTTTCGGGGGAAGGCCGTTACTTGGCAGGGCCACAATTTTTGGATTGTGAAAAATGTGTTCCGAGAATGCCACCATCCAAAACCTTGACTCTCAGCCTTCGCCACACGACATCTTTCTTATGAGCCAATCTGATCTCATTGCCACGCCCTCTCTCGCGCAACATTTTGCGCAAGAACGTCGGGGATTGCAATCTGCTCTCAAGGCGGATTTGTCCCCAGCTCAGGTGGTGGGTGAAACCCGTCGTGCGCTTGACCGCACTGGCTTGAGTTTCACACGAAGCGTCACTGACCCTCAAATACAAAAAGCCGGATTATGGCTCCTAGAGATTATCAAATCAGGGGCCGGCGTTTTGGACCGCGCGACCCATGCCGAGGTGAGCTTGATAGAGACAGCACCCAAAGTCGGGCGCTTTGATGGCCTAAAGGATTGGCGACCCGGCTTATTTTACAGCGCCGCAGCAGGTTTGGTTGTGGCGGGCTTACTGCAAGGCTCAGCTTTATTGGTTATTGGATCAACGGGGCTCGCATTATTACATGGTGTGTCTGGTCTGAAACAAGGGGCGCTATCGCGCTTGCCATTTTTCAAAAATCCAAAGGCTTTGCCGTCACCTGACGGAAAGCATCTACACGCCGAAGCCTTTATCAAAACGGATACAGCCGGGTTTTTAAATCAAATCAGTGATGCCTTGGCGACAGCCGACCATATTTTGGCGCGGATGGTTCAAACAGAACCCGAAGCGCATTGGCGCGAAGATCAAAATCTCATGGCTTTGTTCCAAAACCTTTTGGAAGCCAATGTTTCGGAGGATGGTAATTATGCTCTGCAAGTGGTTGGGAAAGAGATGAAAACTGTCTTAGCCAGTGCAGGTATTGAGGTTGTGACTTACTCAAAGAAAACAGCCCATTGGTTTGATGAATTACCGGCCTTGATTGTTAATGAAGGTGACCCGAATATAGAAATGGCCGCGCCTGCGCTGGTGTCTAAAGACGGTCGATTATTACGTCGCGGCACGATTTGGGTGCGGTCGTCATGACGGATAAGGCGCTAACGAAACCCATGCAAAAACGCTTGGCGACCGATGAAGAATTTATCGGTTTTGACCTTGGACACGGTGAAACGGCACTTGGGCGGGCTTATGGAGCCACTGTGCGCGAGCCGGAAATTCTTGAATATCGGGGACAGCGCAGCTTTGTGACAGCGGTGGCTAAAGATGGAAAAGATATCAAAATCGGGTCTGATGCGCTCAGTCTCTCCTTTGCCACCCATAAACCAGATGTGTGGCTAAAATTCAAAAGTCGCCATTTGGATGC
>CAYTAJ010000120.1:2086-5417 GCA_964435725.1 uncultured Algimonas sp. | reverse complement strand
GTCTCGCAGCATCCATCTCTAAAATAGCCCGTTAAAGGATCTACAGAGCATGTCTGCAATGGCGTCCCTAATACATTTAGGCTTTCAGACATAAATGTCTCTCTTATCTATCGACGTCTTAATATCTCCACACCCGCTGCCTCAGCTTTTAACAGTGCTTGTGGCTTTGATATTCTTACGGCACAGCTTTGCACACGGTTGTCATAAGCAAGAGCCCAATCTGCGATACGTTCCGCCAGAGTTTCGACAAGTTGTACGTGAGATTCCAAAGCAATCTCTTCTGCTTTTTCGGCAACAACCCCATAATCCAAGGTTTCATGTAAGCGGTCTTCCTGTGGTGCATCCATGCCACTCATATCAAGTTCAATATCGACAATAATAAGCTGCGTCGCCTCATACTCATGAGGATGAACACCGATTGAGGCTTGAATTTGCAGACCTCTGACAAAAATTCGTGTCGTCGGCTGAAGTGCCTGTTTATCACGTAACCGACGATATATGGATGTTTGTTTTAACATGTGTCTTAGTCTTCTAGGCCAATCATTTGATCCGGCGTTTCCCATCTGAGGTGCTGCCCACTATCCACCGCTATCATTTGCCCTGTAACAGAGGTCGCACCCAATAAATATCTGACAGCCTGCAAAATGGTCTCAGGAGGAGAGCCGCGCCCCAGTAATGTCTCAGCGGCCTCAGTTTCAAATTCTTCAGGGCTCTGCCCTGTATTTTGCAAAACAGGTCCGGGACCAATGCCGTTCACACGAACTCTTGGCGCAAAACTCTGCGCCATTGTCTTTGTCGCCCAATAAAGACCTGCCTTTGATAGGCTATAGGAAAAGAACAGAGGGTTAGGTTTTAAAACACGCTGATCTATCAAATTGATGATAGCGCCGCTCTCTCCTACCTGTTCAGCAAACTGTTGGGACAGGATGACAGGCGCTCTGAGGTTTGCCTCCATGTGGTAATCATATTCTCCGCGTGACATCGTCTGGGCGCGATCATCTTTAAATGTCGAGGCATTGTTAATAAGGGCACTTAAAGGCGAACCGGTTTTTGCTACTGCACGCTCAATGAGTGTGTCACACTCTTGCGGGACTGATAGATTTCCTTGCACTGAAAAGGCTTTTCCACCACCCTTTTCAATCTGTTTGACAAGAGCCTCTGCGCGTTCGTTACTCCGAAAGTAATGAATACCGACTATCCAACCGTCGGACGCCAAACCCTTTGCCAAGGCGGCACCTACACGCGCGGCGCCTCCTGTTATTAAAACCGCCTTATTCATCCGGCTCTACGACATATCGCGCGCGCTCTCCGCAGGACGGCCGTCCAACTTCAACGCAAATAAGGCCTTCTAGTTTGGGAGAAAGACGTTCATATATCCACATGGCAATCTGCTCTAAAGCAGGCTGCTCTAGTCCATCGACTTCGTTCAGTAAAACATGGTCTAAAGGCGCAACGACCTCTTTTACAATGGTTTCAATCTTCCAAAGATCTTTGATCCAGCCTTTGTCTGATTGTGGATTACCGCGAATAATCACTTTTCCTTTAAAGGAATGACCATGCACTTGTTTAAACAAGTCATTCGCATCCTCATGACCGAAATGGTGCGCGGCCTCAAATTGAAAGTCTTTTTCGATTTCTAGGTAAGACGCCACAACGTAATTACATAGCGTTACGGCCAATAGCCAACATGTAGAGGATATAGCCAATTGTGAACATGATGCCCGTCTTTCGACCAATTGGTTTACGCGTGAGGACAAACATCAACAAGGCCAGCATTGCTACGAGCATGACCCAAAAATCAAACCTGTAAAGTTCTTTGACAACCGTGATTGGTCCCGCCATCGCGGCAGCACCCATAACCGCTAGTGAGTTGAAAATGTTTGACCCTAGAACGTTACCAATGGCCACTTCAGAGTGGCCTCGATAAGACGCGATAACCACAGTCGCTATTTCCGGCAAAGACGTCCCAATCGCAACGATGGTCAAGCCAATGACTGTTTCCGAAACCCCAAAACCAGCCGCAATGACTTGTGCGTTCTCGACAATCAACCAGCCGCCACCAACAAGGCCAATGAGGCCAAATATAACCCAGAAAAATGACAACATTACATTTGTCGGAAGGCCGTCATGACCTTCTTCAATTTCTGTCATTTCTTCGAGAATTGGATCGTGAGAACCGGACTTTGCTAGTGTAAACATCCAGCTTAGGTAAAAAATGATTCCCGCGAATAATATTGCGCCCTGCCAAAAAACTAGCGGATTGCCGAGAAAAGCCAATAAAACGAGTACGGCAGTCGCTAAAAAACAAAAAGCGCTATTTCTGGCAACGCCGCTGATATTGGTCGGAATGGCCATGATGATAGCAGGCAAACCAAGCGCGAGCAGTACATTAGCAATGTTCGACCCGACAACATTACCCATTGCCAATTGCCCCATGCCCTTAAGCGCGGCTTGAACACTAACAACCATTTCAGGCGCAGATGTCCCAAAGGCTACGATCGTGAGTCCGACTATAAGGGACGGCACACCCCAATGTCTGGCAAGCGCAGCCGCGCCACGCACCATCAAGTCACCCGCCACAATCAGAAAGACAATGCCGAGGATTAAAAGTCCAAAAGCTAAGAGCATTTAAAAGGAGTCCTAGTCGAACCGTTTATATTCGATGATGTTGAGCACACCAAACAAGATGGCAACTAATGCAAAAGCAAAAAGGGCCGGATTCATCGTGAAAAGGCCAAAAATGCTAATACCGGCGTGAATTGTAGAAAACATGAGTTCGGTCCCATTGCGTATGTCTGCGAAACACAGACCTTTAAATTTCGACACTCTATAAACCGCTTAACTAAAAAGGCCAAGTGGGCTATCCAAGATTAAACATAAAAGTCACAGGGGTATAAAATGGCAAAAGTTTTGGGCGTGGCTGGCGTTTTTTTACGATGCAAAGACGTTGAGGCCTATCGTGCATGGTGGTCAGAAACAATGGGCTTGGATATAACGGATTGGGGCACTTTTGAGTGGGACCGCGCGAAAAAATCGCGATCTATGTTAAGTCCGTTTGCGGATGATACTCCATATTTTGCACCCTCTGAGCATCGCGTCATGATAAATCTACAAGTGGAAGATGTCCCTGCCCTTATAGAACGTGCAAGAACCGGTGGCGCCATCATTGCCGGAGATATTGAGGCATCGGAATATGGAACTTTTGGTTGGTTTATTGACCCAGAAGGTTACAAGATAGAATTATGGGAAGCGCCTTCCGCTTCACCCCAATAAAAATAGAGGACCTAATTATGTTTGGAATGATTCCCTTTGTAAAAGCCGCCGGTAAAGG
>CAYTAJ010000120.1:0-1986 GCA_964435725.1 uncultured Algimonas sp. | reverse complement strand
AAGAAATATTACGGCACTTGGCGTCTATATCCTGAGATTTTTGAAGCGAATAAACCCATGCTGTCTGATCCTGACAAAATTTATCCGGGACAAGTCTTGCGTATACCGGCGATCAGCACAGCAACATCATAATTATGATACCAATATTCTGAATAAAGCGGGCTTTCGAAGCCCGTTTTTTTTGACTTAGAAAAGACAGAAGCGGGACTGTTTATGTGAGTCGGGAGAGAGAACCGATTTTCAACATAAAGAGCCACCGCCCTGCTACGTGCCCGAGTTCGCGAGTCGCGGATGACAGAGCTAACTGGGGGGACGCACGCAAGAGCTTTATACCAAAACCTATTGAACTCTTGCTGAACAGTCCTGTTGCTTTTGGTTCATTTATATGAGGATTTGGAAAGGTTACGGGTGAAATTTTTTCCTGACTAAAAATCTTAAATTATACGCCTCTCGTAAAAGAGCCATATATCGGTTTGAGCGGATGAATGGCGAAAATGACCACGAGTCAATTTAGAGAAGAAATTTTCCAGTTGGGCGAAACGCCCATAGAAAATGCGCCTCAAATTCTGCTGAAAAATGGCCGCCGCTGTATCCCGCAACATTTTCTGACCTATAACCATAACCGGTCATCCATTGAGTCCATCCTATCCAATATTCAATACGATGAACGCTATCTCTTATTTGTAAGCGAAGATGGAAATATTCCTTTCATACAAGTCGGAATAGTTGGTTTCGACAATTACAAACCTAAGTCTCAGCAAGCAGGACAAAAGATTGTCTTTGGGAGAAAGTGGCGCGTTGAACCGAACCTCCCGACATCTGAAATTATTCAAACTTGCTTTCTGGCGCTACAAAAAGCGCGCGAACATGAGATAAGAGAACTCTTTAAGCTCCGCGTGAGGGATGTTGTGGCAACCCCTTTCAACTCTCATCATGACCTCCCGCTTTTAGCTATAAACCGTGATGTTGTGGAAATTAATAATCATTATTTCAACACCTTAGCTGACTGTGTTCAATCAACTCGTCTTGATGGACACAGGTTTTTTCTTATGGATATAGAGCATAGGCGTAATGACCAGTGGATCGTTGATATAGGTCATCGTGGTGAAATTATCAGTTTAATTTTATCTGAGCTCAAAGAGAACTGCTTTCTCTTTGAACTCATGGACGCCCTTATCAAAAGAAGTAGTCAACATGTTGAAGAGAATTTTCTATTCAAAGGATTTGCCAGATTTAGCCGGAAAAACAGCGTCGCTGCGTTAGCTGAATTTTCTGCTAATCTCAGATCGCCACAATCGGCGCCTGACTGCGCAAATCATGGTTTTGATGTAAACTTAGCTCAAGAAAAATATGACACAGACTCCAGTCGCGTGCCTCAGCTAACCAATAGTGCTTACTCTAACGCTCTGCGCGCCCGTCTTAAATCATTGAACATCAAGACGGGTTTTATCCCGAAATAGTTTACGCTTATTTGGAAGCGGCTTTGCTCTTAGTCGTTTTTCGAGTTGTACTGCGTTTAGCGGGCGCTTTCTTTGATGCCTTTTTCAAGGCCTCTATCTCTTCAAGCGCTTTATCCAAACGAACCTTTAGCACTTCATGCTCATCCCGACTCACCAAATCCATATCCGCTATGAACTTTTCAGCCTGAGAACGCGTCATGGCTTTCATCTCGTCACCGACCCCCTTTAGGGCACCGGCCGCATTGGTGAAAAAGTTCGATAAATCGTCAAGAGGTCTGGATTTGCTTTGCATGGCGAGGCCTTTTTCATAGTTTCGCTTTGCTTATAGATAGGGACAGGTTAGAGCAAAATCCAGATGTCAATGTGACTCTGCGATAGAATTTAAACAGGATTAAGTGATGCTGGCACTCTTCGCCGATATTAATGCGATCGTCTTCCCCTCTTGGCTGGATGACGAAGCGTTTGGCATCGGCCCTATTTCGGTAAAATGGTACGGGCTCGCCTATCTCGCGGGTGTCTTTGGGGC
>CAYTAJ010000119.1:0-5512 GCA_964435725.1 uncultured Algimonas sp. | reverse complement strand
GGATATATTTTCCCTGCCGGAGGCACCCTTTCGCAAGGCGCTTCTCTCTGGACGATTTACGGACAAACACTGATTGTGTTTTTGATTTCGGGAATTTTAGGAGTGCTTTTTGTTTCACGCAAAAGAGTTTTACCCGCTGTAATAATGGTTGGCGCCCTTACCTGGCTTTACGGCTTTGGGGCTTACCGCCTGTCAAATGCTGAACTGGGTGTGCAGAATAATATTAAACTTCGTATTGTCTCTGTTCCTTTTGATCAGGCCGATAAATTTGACCCTGAAAAAAGCGTCGATATCGTCAATCAATTTATTAATGAAAGTGTACAAGACACACCGAATGACAGGCCTTTTGAAGGCGCTTTAAATGAAGTGACCCATATTATCTGGCCGGAGGGCGCCGTATCGGGTCTGGCCATGGATAATGAATATCTTCTCAGTGTTATCGGCTATGAACTTGCTAGCCGATTACAAGGGCCGCTGCCGGTTTGGTTATTAAATTCTCTGCGGACGGAACAAAGGCCCAATCCGGTGGGTGGCGAGCCCATCGATGATTATTATAACAGCTCTGTCGCCGTGACGTTCGATAATCTGGGCGTTCCGGCCATTGCCGGCTATAATGATAAAGCTCGCCTCGTCCCCTTCGGTGAATTTATTCCTTTCGGTAAGTGGATGGAGGCCAAAAATGTACCTGTTATTTCAACCTCTCTATTATCTATATCACCGGCTAAAAAGAAAACACTTGCACAATTTCCCGGTCTGCCGCTTGGGAGCCCGCAAATTTGCTATGAAGTGGTTTTTCCGGGCTTTACGCCCAAGTCATATGAAGGACAATCCGCGGCTTATATTCTCAACCAATCCAATGATGCTTGGTTTGGAAAAAGTTGGGGCCCGGCGCAACATGCAAATATCGCGCAGTACCGCGCCATAGAAGAAGGTTTACCTCTTATCCGCGCGGCATCTAACGGCGTAAGTGCTGTAATTGATCCTTACGGTCGTATCCTTGCGCAAACCGATAATTCGCAACCTTCTCATATAGATGTGGAACTTCCGACACCGGTGTCAAACGTAATTAATTCACGACAAATGATTTTTTTCCTCTTCTTGATAAATTTCTTAATTAGTCTATTATGTGTGACATTAGGGCGCGCTCATCAGAGAGTCGCGATTATTTAACATGTTCGATCCGTTAACGGTGGGGGCACCTTAGGCACCGAACAAACAAGGGATGACAATTGTGAAAGATCCAAAACACGCGCCGCGCGCCGCCAATCCGGTGGACGTGCATGTCGGAACGCGCGTAAGATTACGCCGACAAGTCTTGAAAATGAGTCAAGAAAAACTGGGCGACCAGTTGGGCGTGACCTTTCAACAAGTCCAAAAATATGAACGCGGTTCCAATCGTATCGGGGCCAGCCGTCTTTGGAAAATTTCACAAGTCATGGACGTGCCGATTAATTTCTTTTTTGATGGTTTATCTGAGAACTATGCCAAGGGACAATTTGCAGAAGATGATCAAATGCCAATTGTTTATGACTTCATCAACAGTACCGATGGTGTGGCCTTGGCCAAAGCGGTCAGTCAAATTAAATCCAAAGCTGTTCGCCGTCAGCTTCTTGAGCTTGCCCGTGCCATGGCAAAACAAAGTGATGAAGAATAGACATCCGCATTCTGTGATGGAAAAATAATGCGCGGCCCGCTAAAGGGCCGCCATGACAAAAGCTAACACTGATAAAATTCATTATCGCGATAAAGATCGCTTTAGAACCTTTGGCCGCGCCAAAGGGCGTAAACTCAGCCCGACGCAGTCTGCTTTAATGGATAAGCATTTTCCCAGATTAAAGTGGGATATTACAACTCGGCCAAAAAGTGTTGGAAAGCCACTTTGGCTTGAAATTGGTTTTGGCGGTGCAGAGCATCTCCTACATCAAGCAAAGACGAATCCTGACATCCAGATTCTTGGCGCTGAGCCTTTCCTAAATGGTGTTGTGAAGGCGGTTCAAGGCGCAGTGAAGGCCGAACTAGCGAATGTCAGTCTTCATCACGGAGATGTTCGTGACGTTCTCGCCGCTTTGCCCGATGAATGTTTGGAACGTGTCTTTGTTTT
The DNA here is from genome assembly GCA_964435725.1 of uncultured Algimonas sp. Classification (GTDB taxonomy): domain Bacteria; phylum Pseudomonadota; class Alphaproteobacteria; order Caulobacterales; family Maricaulaceae; genus Litorimonas. Next base: position 3,411 of record CAYTAJ010000119.1, on the reverse strand, counting down.
GTTTCCAGACCCTTGGCGTAAATCGCGACATCACAAACGACGTCTTATCAATGAAAATTTTTTAGATGAAATTTATCGTGTTCTAAAACACGGTCATGAGTTTCGCTTTGCTAGCGACATCATCCATTATGTAGACTGGACCATCACACGTGTTCATAAGCATGGCGGTTTTGATTGGCCTGCCAATGATATGAGTGATTGGCGGCAACCGCCCTCTGATTGGTGCAATACGCGCTATGAAGCCAAAGCTAAACGAGAAGGCCGAGAGTGCCACTACTTCACTTTTATCAAGCACTAAAAAACCGATGCTTCGAAGGTGGGGGAAAGCATCGGTAAGTTAATCGAAGGGTATATTATTCGGGCGGCTATTGGCACATAACCGCCTTTTATTACATTAAGTTTTGGCCTCAGTTTTCATTTGGGTTTTACCTGTTTTGTAATCGATACAAGCCTGAAGGTCGTCAGCGCCCTTCTTTTGGCAAAGCTCTAATGCCTCATCAAATGTGTAGGCCTTTTTCATCTTAACTTTGGTTCTTTTTACTTCACCCTCTGCAACAGATAGAACCTCTGTAGGCGTCGTGATTGTCACAGCCGCTTGGGTCGCTTTTGCTGTTTTCTTATCTTTGCAGCCAGCCTTGTCTCCGGCGACCGCCGTTCCTGTTGCAAATGCCAAAGTTAAAAGCGAAGCGCAGGCAATTTTGAGAGTTTTCGTTGTCATCATCGTCTCCTTGTGAATGATGTTATAACGTTAATCGACAAATGTCGTAATAAACAAGGAAAGAAACGACAAATGTCGTAATTGTAATCTTTTGGATAGATTCGGGTTCGCTTTTCACTACTTTTTGGCGGCTTGAAGATCTTCAATTTTGATATAATCAAAATCAAAACCAAAATGTCTCGGCCCTATCAACTCAATCCCTTTTTCACTTCGCCATGGCGCCGGTGCCGGCACGCCCACCATCGCAACTTTTTCTCCGACAACATAACCGCCATAGCCTACCCCTAAGGTCGACTCACCTGTGTCGGGATCCAGATTGTAAATATAATCCGGTGAAATAGCGTCGAGCTCGCCATCGAGCCACCCAACGATATTTTCGTTTTTGACATAAACACGGTATTTACGTCCGGCAAACTCATCGACGCCTTCAAACTCAGCTTCCACCCAGTTAAAGCCGCGATCTCCACGCGTTTCCGCCAGAGAGACAACGCCTTCGAAGAGCTTATAGCCACCCGATACATCCACCAAAGCCGCGATTGGGTCTTTGCCTTGCTCACGCGCTTCTCGCACTGTGCGGCCATAAAGCTCGGCCTCAGACAGATTATCTTTCAAAATTCCATTGTCGAGTTGGTCGCCTGTCATGGGCGTCATCGTAATCGTCGCATCCCCTCCGCTGGCCACAGCTATGGCACGGCTCAAATCTTCCACGCGATATTCATCAATCGCATGTTTTATAACGATTTGGTCGCCCCAAGGCGTGATAATGGCCGTCGGAACAGAGGCAATGCCATTTATCCAGGGAATAGATTGCTGCACTTCTGGCACAGCCCGCCCTGTTATGCCGCCGTCCAATGTTGGAATACCCATTTCTGCGCCCAATATCAAAGCGGTGGCCGTTGCACCTGCGGCTTCAGAACGCACAATAGCCGACACCTCTTTGCCCATATAATCTTGAAATAATTCGATTGTGGCGCGTCGCGAATCGTCAATCGTCTTCAAGCCCTGCTCTTTTGTACGGTCAATCACATATTGCCAAGGCCCGCCACCGCCTATGCCTTGCACCGCAACCACAAGACCATCGCTTGGTACGTCTTCAGTCGAAATCGTTCGGAAAACTAACCCTTTCGCAAGCGCAGCCTTTACTTCGGCAATAGATTCGCTTGGGTCGCAGTTCCGGGTTGACTGAATGCAAGAGCCAATAAGAATATCGATGAGGTTTTGCTCTGTCAGCACGCGTGTTTCAGGGTCCGCCGAAAGAGTTACAGGCTCTTCCGATGATGCCGCGCCACATCCTGCGCTCACAAGGGCCGACACCGTTAAGAGGGCCAGAGACCCTTTCTGCAAAACATTAAAACCCATCGTGAAACACCTCCCCTCCAAATATAAGCATCAATATATATAACTAAGCAAAAGATAGACAAGCCGTTATACCCATGAAAGACTTTTAATCGCGAACCGCTATCTCCTCTTGCCAAAGCCTGACAACTCGCCTACATAGCGTCTAACAAAAAGACGCCAACTGCACAGGATGCAGGATAGGCGGCCCCGTCGGGGCCGTTTTTTTTATGTCTCAAAACAGTTGGCATGATGAGGGTTTATGAAAACCAAAACGAATACAGATGAGCGCATTCTCGCTCTGGCCGAACCGATAGCCGAAGATCTTGGCCTGCGGATTGTGCGGGTGCGCGTTATGTCAGGCAAGCGCAAAACCGTTCAGATTATGGCGGAACGCATGTCTGATGGCCTTATGGCGGTGGAAAATTGCGAAGCTCTATCACGTGAAGTCTCGGCCATATTAGAAGTCGAAGACCCCATTTCAGACGCTTACGTCTTGGAAGTGAGCTCCCCAGGGCTTGATCGTCCGCTCACAGACCTCTCTGATTTCGAGACATATGAAGGCTATCTTGCGCGGCTCGAGCTTGACCGCATGGTTGAAGGCCGCAAACGCTTTCGCGGCGTTCTTGCAGGCATTGACGATAATCATGTCGATATTAATCTTGATGGTGAAAGCGACCAGACAGCCTCAATCCCCTTTGACTGGATATCAGAAGCCAAATTACTGATAACTGACGAACTGATTGCGGCCGGGCAGAAAGCCAAAGAAGCGGCCCAATTAAAAAATAATTCAAATCCTGAAAATCCAAAACTTGAAAATGGAGACGCGTAATGTCCACGAACGGAATTGCCGCCAATAAACTCGAACTTCTGATGATTGCCAAAGCGGTCGCAGATGAGAAGTCCATCGACCAATCTATCGTCTTAGAAGCCATTGAAGAGGCTATCCAAAAGGCCGCGCGCCTACGTTACGGGGCAGAATTGGATATCCGCGCTAAGCTTAATCCAAATACAGGTGAGCAAACATTAAAGCGCGTCATCACAATTGTTGAAGATGAGCTTTTAGAAAATGACGCAACAGAGGTTTCACTCTCAGCGGCGCAAATGGATAATCCGGACGCGCAAGTCGGCGGCCTCATCACAACAGATCTGCCGCCTTTGGAATTTGGTCGGGTTCAGGCACAAATGTCCAAGCAAATCATTATGGGTAAAATCCGTGATGCGGAACGCGCCCGTCAATATGCCGAGTTTAAAGACCGCGTCGGCGAAATCATCAATGGTATCGTCAAGCGCGTTGAATATGGTCACATCATTGTTGATCTGGGTCGTGCCGAAGGCGTCATTCGCCGTGACCAAGC
>CAYTAJ010000118.1:0-5530 GCA_964435725.1 uncultured Algimonas sp. | reverse complement strand
TCCATCTTTATATCTTCCTGCTTTGGCAATGCCTCACCCTGCGCGACGAGGACTTGGAGTTCGACCAAATCAAGCCCTGTAATCATTTCCGTCACGGGATGTTCGACTTGCAAACGGGTGTTCATTTCCATGAACCAGAAGCCGTCCTTGCGGAGCTTCCCTGACCCATCCACGATGAATTCCACAGTCCCTGCGCCGACATAATTCACGGCTTTGGCGGCTTCTATCGCGGCTTTGGTCATGGCGGCGCGGACCTCTTCCGTCATGCCGGGGGCAGGGGCTTCTTCGATGACTTTTTGGTGTCGGCGTTGGAGCGAGCAATCGCGCTCAAACATATGCACAACATTGCCATATGTATCCCCAAAGACTTGCACTTCGATATGGCGGGGACTCTGAATATATTTTTCAATCAAAACGGCATCATTACCAAAACTGGATTTCGCCTCACGTTGGCAAGAGGCAAGGGCGGCGTCGAAATCCGACTCATTCTCAACTTTACGCATCCCTTTGCCACCACCACCTGCGACCGCTTTAATAAGGACCGGATAGCCAATCATACCCGCTTTCGCTTTGAGCAATTTGGGCGATTGGTCTGAGCCATGATAGCCAGGCGTAATCGGCACGCCTGCCTCATCCATCAATTTCTTGGCGGCGTCTTTCAGGCCCATGGCCTCCATGCTTTCAGCCGCCGGGCCGATAAAGGTAATACCCGCCTTTTCGCACGCACCGACGAAATCAGGATTTTCAGACAAAAAACCATAACCCGGGTGTACGGCATCCGCGCCTGTTTGCGTGGCGGCCGCAATTAATTTATCGATGACGAGATAGCTCTCTGCCGCAGGCGAGGGGCCAATATGTACCGCCTCATCTGCCATACGCACGTGCAGCGCTTTTCGGTCGGCATCGGAATAAACCGCAACAGTCGCAATGCCCATTTTCCGCGCAGTCTTAATAACGCGACAAGCAATTTCCCCACGATTAGCAATCAGGATTTTCTTGATTTGTTTTGTCATGGAATATTACGCCCTTCATCAGAGGACAGCGAATGCGCCTTTCGATAATAACTACTTGGGAGCAAGAATGGCGCTTCGATGTATTTATACATAACAATAGAAATCAGACAGGCTGTGATAAAGATCGTTGAAGAGGCAATTATACCACCAGGTGCGGAGGGCCATAGGGCATAAAGTCCTGTAATAAGCGGGAAGTGTATCAAGAATACGCCATAAGAAATATCACCAAATTGCATAACGTTGACTTTTGGACCGGAACTGGTTGGCAAGAAGGCAACCAGCATAAGAAGCCCAAGAAAAAGTCCATAGGGTAATTTCCACGCGATAAAGAATAACCCTAAAATTAGGCACTGCCGCAAAAGAGGAGGCATAGAAGGGATTTTTTTCAACCAAGGCATCCAATAGCCTTTTAAATAATAAGCAGAAATACCCATTAAAAAACAGATGAAAATTTTGATATAGGGGCTCGTCTCGACAGAGACGCGAACACCAAGCACAAGAATGAGGGCGATGTAGACAAATTTATTGAGACGAGAAAAGAGTATTAATATCAGGGGGAGGGCTGCATAAAATAACACCTCCCATTTCATTATCCATAAGCTGCCATTTACCTCACACGCGGCCTGAGACATGTCCGCCGTAACGCAGGGTGCAAGCCAATTGGCAAAGAAGGCATTCAGGCTTAGATATTTTGCTAGGCTTGCAAAACTTACATTGGTATCTGTCAGGAATTTCCACCCTGCGAACGCTATTAGACCTCCAAAAATAACCGCAAACAAATAGGCGGGATAAATTCTTCGCACGCGTTTTTCTACATAAGATTTTAGGTTCGGAGAGCCGTAAAAACTTTCTGTAACAAGCAAGCCGCTTAAAAATAAAAATACGGGTACAGCAGAGATGGAGGAAAGTGGAAATATAAGTCCTTCAGCATAGGTTCGCGTATGAAAAAAAACAACACAAGCTGCCAGTAGAAAACGGATAAGGTCTAGATCATTATCACGTGTCAACTTTGGCAAGATCGGCTTTTTGTAGAGAGCTGACGCCGGATTTAATATTGGGCCGAGTAATGCCATTACTACATCCGGAACACGCCGAAGCGTGTCTCCTCGAGCGGGGCGTTAGCCGCCATCGCCAAACCTAGCCCTAAAACACGGCGCGTATCTGTGGGCGCGATAATGCCGTCATCCCAAATGCGGGCTGAGGCAAAATAAGGATGCCCTTCGCGTTCAAAGCGTTCACGAATGGGTTTTTTGAACGCCTCGCGCTCTTCATCCGTCCAGTTTTTCGCATTGCGGTTTACGGTCGCGAGAACATCAGCGGCCTGTTCACCGCCCATGATAGAAATCCGCGCATTGGGCCACATAAACATGAGGTTTGGATCATAAGCACGGCCACACATGCCGTAATTCCCCGCCCCATAAGAGCCGCCGACAATTATGGTGAATTTCGGGACTTTAGCGCAAGAGACGGCATGCACCATCTTAGCGCCGTTTTTGGCAATGCCGCCCGCTTCGGCCTTGGAGCCGACCATAAACCCCGTAATATTTTGTAAGAACACAAGCGGGATTTTCCGTTGGCAACAAAGCTCAACAAAATGCGCGCCTTTCAAAGCGCTTTCTGAAAATAACACGCCATTATTGCCAAGAATACCGACGCGATAGCCATGTATTTTCGCAAATCCGCAAACCAGTGTTTCACCATAGTCTTTTTTGAATTCGGTGAACTTAGACCCATCAACAATGCGCGCAATAATCTCTCGGCAATCATAAGGTTGGCGTAAATCGGTTGGTACAATGCCGTTTAATTCATCAATATCATAAGCGGGCGGTTCATGATTGGGCTCTGGGTCATAAGAGTGTTTTGCAGGGCCCAAAGTCTCGACGCAATCCCGTGCCATTTGTAATGCGTGGGCATCATTTGCGGCGAGGTGATCGACGACGCCCGAGGTGCGGGCATGAAGCGCACCGCCGCCAAGGCTTTCGGCATCAATATCTTCACCCGTAGCGGATTTAACGAGGGGTGGCCCGGCGAGGAAAATCGTGCCTTGGTCCGCGACGATAATACTCTCATCAGCCATAGAGGGGACATAGGCCCCGCCCGCTGTACAACTACCCATGACAACGGCGATTTGTGCGATACCTTCAGCGCTCATGACAGCTTGGTTATAAAAACAGCGACCAAAATCATCTTTACCCGGGAAAATCTCAGCTTGGTTGGGCAGGTTACCGCCGCCACTATCGACCAAATAAATACAGGGTAGTTTATTCTTTTGTGCTATTTCTTGGGCTCGCGCTTGTTTGGCGCAGGTCATCGGATAATAGGTGCCGCCTTTGACGGTAGCGTCATTGCAAATAATCATAACCTCGCGGCCTGAAACGCGGCCAATGCCAGTGATTAATCCCGCACTCGGCACTTCATCCTCATACATGCCATAAGCGGCCATTTGTGAGAGTTCCAGAAAAGGCGTGCCCGGATCAAGCAACCGTTCTACCCTTTCGCGGGGTAGGAGTTTCCCGCGCGATAGATGCTTTTCACGGGCGCGCTCAGACCCGCCTTCTGCGATTTTACCAACCTTGGCGCGCAGGTCTTCAACCAAAGCTTCCATCGCCGCATGATTCTCGCGGAAAATCTCACTGTCAGGATTGATCTTTGATTTTAACATGATGGCCTATCATTTATTTTGACTTCATGTAATAAAAATCGACCCTAGGGTCAAATTATTATTGAGTCAATTTTATTGAGATGATATGACTTAGCTGAAATGTCACAATCAGCTATAAAAGAACCCTTCGATCGAGAGCGCCAATATCGCGCCAAGCGACAGGCTGTGATTTTGTCTGCCGCCTCTGCCTTTCGACGTCGGGGCTATCACAACACCTCTATGGTGGATATCGCCAAAACCTTGGGGCTGACCAAGGCCGCACTTTATTATTACGTCAAAAATAAAGAAGAGATTTTATTCGAGAGCCACATCATGGCTTATGACTCCATGGATGAGGTTTTGAAACAGAAACACGCTGGTAATCAGACTGGTTTAGAGTTTCTGGAAAAAATCTTTCGCGAATTCGTGGGTTTATTGACCCAATCCGGTGTATCTTTGCTTACGGATGTCGATAGTCTTTCCGGCGAGTGGCAGGCTGATGTTTTATCGCGCCGAAATAAGATCGAACGCCGCGTCGTACGTCTTGTCAAAGACGGGCAGGCGGATGGCTCTATCAGAGAAGGCGATGCCCGCTTGCATGTGTTCTTCTTTATGGGAGCGTTGAATTGGTTGAATGCCTGGTTTGATACAGAAGGACGATTAAAGGGTGAAGACATCGCCGACCATTTTGTCGCGCAATTGCGAAACGGAATTAAAGGATAAGTCTTATGGGTAAAGTGTATGAGACAGCCGACGCAGCTCTAGACGAGCTTTGCCTAGATGGCATGACCGTTATGTCCGGCGGTTTTGGTCTGTGTGGTATTCCTGAAAACCTTATTGTGGCTTTGCGAGACAGCGGAGCGCAAGACTTAACCGTGATTTCCAATAATGCAGGCGTTGATGGTTTTGGTTTAGGTCAATTGCTCGAGACTAAACAAATCAAAAAAATGGTGAGTTCATATGTCGGCGAAAATAAAGAGTTTGAACGCCAATATCTCGGTGGGGAATTAGAGTTGGAGTTTAATCCTCAAGGGACCCTTGCTGAACGCATCCGTGCGGGTGGAGCTGGTATTCCGGGTTTTTATACCAAGACAGGCGTCGGCACGCTCATTGCTGAAGGTAAAGAGCACAAGAATTTTGAGGGCGAAACTTATATTATGGAGACAGGGCTAAAAGCTGATCTCTCGATCATAAAAGCTTGGAAAGGCGACGCGGAAGGCAATCTTATTTTTAAAGCCACCGCCCGTAACTTTTCACCGATGATGGCCATGGCCGGGAAAGTAACTGTGGCGGAAGTTGACGAAATTGTGCCTGTAGGGTCTCTCGATCCAAACTTCATTCATACACCCGGTATTTTCGTCCAACGCATTATTGAAGCGGAATGCGAAAAGCGGATCGAACAACGCACAGTACGAGAGGCTTAAGTAATGGCTTGGACACGTGATGAAATGGCCGCCCGTGCGGCGCAGGAATTGGAAGACGGGTTTTATGTTAATTTAGGGATTGGTATTCCGACTTTGGTCGCGAACCATATTCCTGATGGTATGAATGTGACACTGCAATCTGAAAATGGGATGCTTGGTATGGGACCTTTTCCAACTGAGGATGAGGTCGATGCTGACCTGATCAATGCGGGCAAGCAGACCATTACGACTTTGCCGAAATCCAGTTTCTTTGACAGCGCGACCAGCTTTGCCATGATCCGCGGCGGTCATATTGATCTTTCTATTTTGGGCGCGATGGAAGTCGCCGAAAATGGCGATATCGCCAATTGGATGATACCGGGTAAAATGGTCAAAGGTATGGGCGGGGCGATGGACCTTGTTGCGGGTGTCAAAAAATGTATCGCACTTTTTGATCACACTAATAAACGTGG
>CAYTAJ010000117.1:0-5534 GCA_964435725.1 uncultured Algimonas sp. | reverse complement strand
GCAATAGCACAATTCTTTATCAACTCTTTATCAAGCGAAATCATTTGGAGTTTGAAAGGTTCGCAACTACCAACCTTCTTATTTTCCAAGGAATTGCAGATTTTATCTAAACGATCGCGTTTTTCACGAATAGCCTGACAGGCCGCAGCTTCTCTTGCAAACACGTCGCTATTTACACAAAATACAAATAGGATGCAAAATAGGCTTAGTAAAAACCGTAACATATTAGCTTCCCCCTACACCCTTTAGTGGCACAAAAAGAAAGCTAAATAAAGGGTCGTGATATTAATTAATTATAGATCGAGCTTTGCTCTTCCATCTCCGACAAACACAAAATTCGCCCAAAAATAAGGATGAGACGTCGATTTGCCTTCATATTGACTATTGCGTGTATTGACCTGTGTCTGTCTTAAACGTTCAGCAAATGCCGTCTCAGACAAACCTTCTTGCTGGAACAATTGAGAGAACACATTCACCGTTTCATTGGCCGGTAAAGTCCAATGCGTTGCCAAAAGGGATTGAGCTTGCGCAAAGTAAAAGGCACGCACAATACCGTCGAACGTTTCTGATGTAGGTCTATCACTGAATGTTGATACGGCACTGCCGACAGCGGTTTCACAGGCCGATAAAATCACAAGGTCAGCCGCCAATTCCATCCCACTGGCGATATCACTCGCTGTCAAGAAACCATCAGACCCTAAATCATTTGGATCATAATTTGTGGTCAATACAGGTTCGTCCAAACAACCTTCTGTAAGGGGGCCCGGTGAAATGGAGTGCGTCGCGAACAATATGACACGGTAATCCTTCAATGCTTTTTCGGTTTCAGCAGATGACGCATTGAGGACTTTTGTGTCCGTAAATTCATTATTTAAAACAAGATCTCCACCAATCTGACTTTGGATGGTTTGTGCTTGGCGATTTGTTGACTCCGCAATATCGCCAAAACCACGATAAACACCGGCACATGTTGTGGGATCAACTTGTTTTTTTGATGCAATCATATTGGCTTCTGATTGCTCGAAGCGATCAAAGCCTGAAAACCCAAGGAATGGTTTTGGCGCTTTGACACCGACACCGCGACGAGACTTATCCCGTGCTTGTACAAATGATAATTCACCAACAGAATGTGAAACGGCAACACTATCAGACAGCCATGACACACCCGTATAATCATGGTCATAACTACCATTGTCAAAATTAATGTGTTTGACGGCGCCTTCTCCGATTTTCTCAGGCGCAGTTGTTACAAGCGCAGCAAAAGGTAGAGGAGCCAACACGGCATCCGGTTGAACGATTAGATGTTTGATCTCACCAGATACTAATTTCGTGCTTATTTCGCCATAGATGTCGTCAAACAACCCGGCGGCTAACTTCACATCATATTCGGGAAAGCGGATATCATAACTATCATCATCGCTATTTTGCGCACAAGTATAGCGTTTAAAAGGATCAACAAAATCGACCGCACAACGTAGCTCTTCAACAGCTTCCTGTATAGACACGCGGTTGCGATCAATTTCGGTAATCTCAACTGTATCTGATGTAATCAGTAATGCGTAGCCTTGGTCTTTCCCCAGGACGATACGAGAATATCCCTCATCATCATCTAATGACGATTGTATTTCTCTAAGGTCAACGGACGATGAGACGAGTTGCGCGAATCTTTGTCCATCTTCTGATGCTTGGAATGCTTCACGTGCATTATCTAATTGGCTGGAAATTTCTGCAACCTGTGAACGTTTGGCTTCGAACGCAGAGTCTGGAATTGTCTCGCCCGCAATCCGGCGTGCACGCATAATTTCTAATTCACGGTCAGCATCACGGAAAGCAAATTGCAAGCGATCTAACTGTTTTAAAGTTTGACCAAGCGAAGACCCTTCATCCTCTTTTAGTCGAATAACGGCCTCTGCCGCATCTGCTGCGACCTCGGACTGAGACCCGACTTGCATAACAGAGTAAAAAGTCTTTTCCCAATTAGAGATATCATTGCGATTATCATATATGGCTGACAATAATGGCTCAATCCACTGGTTATCGACAGTAGGGTTGTCGATATTGGTGGTAATCACTTTGACACCTTGCTGAACTGCATCAAGTCCACATATATTTCCGCGACAGGATGTAAACTCACCTGATTTATTTCTCAATTCGGCGAGCCTCAGAAGCATGAGCCCCTTTAATTTCGAGTCCTGATAAGCAGATCCAAAAATACCTTCAATAACTTCATCTTCAAAACTTGTAGCAATTTCTCGTTTTTTGTCTGTATCCGCTGCTGCCTGTAAAATCTCTTGATCCGCTTTCTCGCCTTTTATACTCGCCCACAAAAAGGGAGCACGAGATGTACTTACTGGTTCACCCTGACTGTTCCCAACACCGCGCGGTGAGAGAAGGCTTTGCTCAGCACTATTTAGTGCATTCAAGGCTGCCGATGTTTGATTTTCTTGCGCATACGCATAAGCCTCAATTAAATAGCTTTGCGCATCCTGAATCGCTAATTGCTGGGCTTCAGATGTTTCAAAACGACCATATGTTGCACCAATATCATCGTTACTTTGGCTCGTTGGGCCAACATCAAACTTTGGACTTATACGCTGGGCAAGGCTATCACTAATGACAAGATTCCCCTCAGCATCCACCGCTAATGCTACGGCTTCGGATGAAACAACACGGCCATCAAAATTACGCAACCCTGTTCTTATCTCCTCTCTTAATTGGCGAGATTTTCCTGTATTTGCAGACACTTCCGCCGCAGATTTGCCAAGGCGTAAATCTCTTAGAGCCTCATACTGAAAAGAACGTGCATATAATGAGCCATAATCCAAGGCAGCAACAGAGCTCCCTTGACTAACATCTCTAGAAGATCTGGCAAAATTTCTAGCTTCAGAAATTCTCGTTCTGCCTTCGGTGAATTTGCCAACATTAATAAAGTTGAGAGCGCTCTCTAGACGCGCATCAATACACAAAAAAGAAGGCGTCTGAAGCTCATTCAGGCAATTCTCAGCTTGGTCATAATAGTTATCAAAACTCCTCGCGGCCGTAAGGAAGTTCCACGCCTCATTATTCTTTATACCTTCTTCAAAGTTTTCTGCAGATTGTGCATAAGAAACACCCGTCATAACTGTGCTGGCAAGCAAGGCAGTCACGACCGTCGTGATAGAGCCTTTTCTAAATAGCTGTCTCATTTTTAGCCCCTAATTACTTCAATGGTTCTGTGTTAAGAACACCAATTACGGCTTCGCGTTCTTCTTCATCATCAGGATTATACACAGCATCAACCTGAGAGGAGATCGCTTCCAAAGAAGGTTCAAATAAGAAATCACCAACAGACGTACATGTCGTAGTACCAAAACTACAACCGTTGATGCGATAGCCAGCTTCACGGTTAATGTTTCCAGATAGCAAGCCCGGTACGAGTGCTGATGTTGTCCCTATCAGCACTTGCCCATCTGTATCGACCAAAGCACCAAACAAATCTACGCGACCTGGTCCAATCAGCCCCCCATCCGTAAAGGCTTGTACAGTTTCGCTCCCAGATTGAGGTACTGTGGCGAAAATACCAAATGTATTTGACGCGGTACTGCCACGCACGCCCGTATTTTGTTGTACAATGTCTGTATCAGATTTTAATTCCAAAGAGTTAGCGGCAAGCCATACCCTAAATCTTTCACTTGGTTGAACGGTAATTCTTTCTGGACGGAAGCTCTGAGGTCCAGTTTGAAGAGAATCAAGATATTGTTGCAGGAATTCGTCTGTTCCGAAAACAATAGCATTTGCCGCAATGCGGACGCCGTTCAGCCAATCACTTTGAGAAGGATCTGTTGTATCCGTTGAACCATTATTCCCTAAAGAACCTGATACATGAACTAAGTTTGGTCTCCACCCACTCGCACTTGTGTCGAAGTCACCAATTTGAAGTGTAGAGTCTGCGTTACCTCCGTTATCAACATTGCCAATAACACGGACATCTCCGACCTCAGTTCCACCAATGGATAAGGTATAAATATTGATAGATGACGCTTGTGATGTGAAGCTCAAATCTCCAAGCGTAACATCGCCGGCCACAACATTAGCCAACGCTGCATCTGTGGAGTCAGGACGAGTTGTTACGAAATATTCTGAGTCGAATGCCCCATCATTTAGTGAGTCAACATCTGCAGCACTGGCCGTATCAACAGTAATCGCATCCCCCCATGAAGAACCATAGAGGTTTAATTCTGAGCCCGCCGTGATGGTTGCATACTCGTCTTGTGATAGAGCAAAGTTAGACGCTCCTTCCACTTCCCCAACAGACATACCATCTGTCCGAGATACTAAATCTACGACATTTGCTGACAAAGACCCGGCATTCGGATCAACAACGAGGTCATTAGCAAACACCTGAAGATTATTAACGGCAGAAACGTCACCATTTATGTTTACTGTATCTGTTGCTGTCAGCTGGGTTGCGTCGCTACTATTCACAGTTCCAAATACGGTGATGTTGCTACCGCCAGTTCCTTGAGCATTTAACCTTACATTTCTGCCTGAAACACTATCCACGATTAAATCGCCTACTGCGCTTGGCCCAGTCTCCGTGTAACCTGCCGTAATCACAACGTCTGCAGTGTTCGATGTACCACCGACAATCGATGAACCGGTTCCTGCTGAAATATTTCCAGCAGCTCTTACAACCAATACATCACCACTATTACTGCCATCTGAGTCAGCTACCAACTGGGCGTTACTATCAAGTGCGAAGTCCCCACCGGACTGAACCAGAATTGTTTGCTGCGATGATAAAGAATTAACTGAAATATTATTTGCTGCAATTAAATTTACATTACCAACCGTGTTAGAGGCATTAACAATTGTAATTTCACCATTAGCAGAATTTACATCCAGACGATTACCTGAAGACACGCTTCCTATTATTACGTCGTCATCAGCGCTTACATTCACAGAGCCATTAGTTGTTGTAATAGGCCCAGAATTATAAGTCGTACCAGCAACACCTGTCACTGAGTCTGCAGCCGTTTGCGATTCAATTTGGGACGACCCCGTCGTTGAAGTCGTGAAGATATTCGAGCCAGAAACAAGATTACCCATCACTAAGTCAGTGGCATTTGCTATAATATCACCTCCGGCATCGAGATCACCTGCGCTCAAGCTGCCGCCTGCCATGAGGTCAATTATGCCCGTAACATCTGCATCCGCAACCATGACAGTCGTACCGCCATCAACGGTAACATTTGAACCCACACCTGAAGCAGTCAAATCACCAGTTGAAACTGAAGCGCCTGCATCAACATTTATATCAGAACCAGCGCCTGTCGTCGTCAAACTCAATGTCGTTACATCTCCTATGACAGAGTTTAGCGTCATAGTTCCAACCGAAGTAGAGTCAGCCAAAACAATATCACCAGCGGAAGAGTCGACATTTGTCGTTCCACCAGAATTAATACCGTCAATCGTAATGTCATTCACAGCATCAACATCAACAGCACCATTCGCAGTGGTGATTAAGCCCGATGTGTAGCTTGTACCGGCAACAC
>CAYTAJ010000116.1:3560-5681 GCA_964435725.1 uncultured Algimonas sp. | reverse complement strand
TGATCATGCCCATGCGACATTGGCTCAATCTCTGGCAACTCCGTAGTGCCTTTGGCAATCATGCCGTCGATTAAGTCGATAAAATCCTGTGCGCTTTGCGGGCCTTTATAGGGTTCTCCGCTGATGAAGAAGGCGGGGACGCCTGAGACTTGAGCGGCATTAGCGCGTTCGCCGTCTTTGTAAATTTCCGCCATCATATCGGGATTGGACAGGCAGGTGTTGATTTCTTCATCATTATTCAGCCCCGCTAAGGCGCCCACTTTGGAATAGGCTTCGCGCGCCTTACCGGCTTGAGCGTCAGCAAAAATCTGTTGCTGATTTTCCATTTGATACATGACCACGTCGAAATAGTCTTCCTCTGGCGCGCATTCCGCCATGAGGAAACCCGTCAGTGATAATTGCGCGGGCGGTGTAGGGAGTGCGCGCAAAACGAAGCGTAATTTCCCTGTGTCTACCAATTCCTTTTTCACAACGGGCCAGTCTTCAGAAAACCATTTTCCGCAATGCCCGCAGGTCACAGATGCATAGACAATAGCGGTGAGAGGGGCAGTTTCCGAGCCAATGACTTGATCTTCGGGGGCTTCGGAAAAGACAAAATCAATCGGCTCAGCAGGCGCTTCCGGCGCTATCTTACTGTCAGGAATAGGCGTTGATTGGGCAAAGCTCTGCGTGGCGGTGGAGAGGAGAAAACTACCCGTAAGCAAGCTCAAAAATAGACGTGTGGTTATCATAATGTCTTTTCTCTTTAATCAGTCTTTTTGGTCATCACACCACGCCCCAGTTTTTCAAGGGCGGCTTTTAAGTCTTCGCTTTGCACTTTATCGAGGGATTGGCGCAATTTCTCTGCCTCTGTTGGTCGCAGGCCGCGCTGAGGTTTAACCCGCGCGCCATCCGTGCGCATTTTGGATTGCACGACTTTGATACTAAGGACATGGCCGGGGCCGAGATGGGTGTTGAGCCTGTCGATAATGGGGCCACTCGCCGCCATAATCAGAGACGCCGCCGCGCCGGGGGCTGAAATCACGAGGGTGCGTCCTTGGCGTCCGCCGATAAAGCGTACAGGTGTCGAAATCTTACTCCAACGCTGCCCCATAATCTCGGGCCAGATGCGACCCAAGGCGAGGGCAGATGACCCGCCGCCATATTTTTTCGACAGCGGGCGCATCACTTTGGACACAGCCATACCTGCAGAGGGCGCCGCGCGATATTGTGGGCGCGCACGTTGGCTTTCCAACCACTGCGTGATTTTTTGCTTTTCGTCCCGTGTTAAGGCCATGGGCGCTTTTCCCCTATTGCAAGCCGCGCGTAAAGCGGACACATCAGATGAATGTTTAAATCTCCGCAAGACATAAAGACAATGCGCGCGGCGCTCCTGTCTTGGTATGATGCCGAAGGGCGGACACTGCCTTGGCGTATCAGGCCCGAAGACCGCGCCGCAGGAAAAACGGCTGACCCTTATGCCGTTTGGCTTTCAGAGATTATGTTACAACAAACCACTGTGCCGCATGGCACACCTTATTGGCATAAATTCTTGGCCGAATTTCCAACGGTCACAGACCTTGCCAATGCCGACAGAGAGATCGTCCTGGGGATGTGGGCGGGGCTGGGATATTATGCGCGGGCGCGGAACCTGCATAAATGTGCGCAGATTATTCGGGATGAACATGGCGGCGTTTTCCCTGCAACCGAAGCGGAACTCCTGAAATTACCCGGGATTGGGGCTTACACAGCCGCTACCATTGCCGCGATTTGCTTTGATGAAGCCACCAATATCGTCGATGGGAATGTCGAGCGTGTCATCAGCCGTATTTTTACTGCTGAAACACCATTGCCCAAAGGCCGTTCCGAGTTGAGGCGTTTGGCGGGGACTTTGGCAGACTCCGACCGACCGGGGGATTATGGGCAAGCTTTGATGGATCTCGGCGCGACGGTTTGCACACCGCGTTCGCCGTCTTGTTTGCTCTGTCCCTGGCAGGACCATTGTGCCGCTTATAAAGCAGGCACACAGACTGATTATCCAAAAAAGACACCCAAAAAGAAGCTCCCTGTCCGCTATGGAACCGTATTCGTGGCACAATCCGCGGATAAGGTCTTGGTCGAAACCCGCCCCGATAAGGGATT
>CAYTAJ010000116.1:0-3460 GCA_964435725.1 uncultured Algimonas sp. | reverse complement strand
CCCCCTGATAGGCGGCCGTCTCTTAATCAAAATGCGAGGAAACTTAGTTTGTTTCTTCGATCACCTCTTCTACGGCCGCTTCGACGTCAGCTTCAGCCGGCGGTGAGACATTTTCGGGGGCTTTGACCAATGTGATTTTACAGAACTGATCTTCACCGATTTTCTCACCTGCGCATTCTTTGACGCCGAGTTGTTGGCCGTCATAAATTTCGTCTGAATATTCAGCTGGGCGGATCGCCACAACACAGACTGTGTCACCATTTACATTGAAAACTTGACCGCCTTCATACTCACAATCGGCTTTGGAACCGATAGCAGATGCGGATACTGCCGTAAGGGCAGCGATTGAAAGACCAATTGCGGCAGCGCCGAAACGTAATTTAGTCATGGTTTACTCCTAAACAAAACTCTAAGGGTCTTTATCAGACCTTTTTATCCCTAAAAAGGCCCGTCAGTTAAAAAACACAGCCTCCTGCACCCTCATGCAGGAAACAGGCCAAATAACGAGCCCATTATGTCAAAATCCCAACCGGATTTCAGTTACGAGACCCAAGCTATAGGCCCCGTTTGTGGCATAGATGAGGCAGGTCGCGGACCTTTGGCAGGGCCTGTGGTTGCGGCTGCCGTCATTTTAAACCCCGAATCCATACCGGACGGTCTGAATGACAGTAAGGCCTTATCCGAAAAACGGCGTGAACGCTTGCTGAATGTGCTGCTAACCTGTCCGGAAATTCATGTAGGCGTTGGCATTTGCGAACCAGAAGAGATTGACCGCCTCAATATATTACACGCTTCTATGATGGCTATGCGCCGCGCTGTGTTGGATTTGCCGCTTAGCCCTAAAACCGCCCTGATAGACGGGAACCGTGTGCCCCCTAACATGCCATGCGACGCCCAAGCGATTGTAAAAGGCGACGCCAAGAGCCTGTCTATTGCCGCTGCGTCTATCGTTGCCAAAGTCATTCGCGATAAAATCATGGTCGAAGCGGACACACGCTTCCCCGGCTATAGCCTCGCGGGTCACAAAGGCTACCCCACCAAAGCCCATAAAGAGGCCTTAGAAACATTAGGCGCCAGCCCCATCCACAGACGCAGTTTTAAACCTGTCGCGGATGTTTTGTAATGTCGGCACGATTTGAAATCTTCCTCGGAACGGCGCCCGGTTTGGAAAACCTGCTTTTGCAAGAGGTCAGCGCTTTGGGCTTTGCAGAACCGAAAACGGTGAGGGGTGGGGTGACGCTAATGGGCGGTTGGCCGGATGTTTGGCGCGCGAACTTGTCTGTCAGAGGGGCGTCCAAGGTTTTAGCCCGCACTGGTGGCTTTCGAGCCTTTCATTTGGCACAGCTCGATAAACGTGCGCGAAAATTTCCGTGGGGTGATTATCTTTCCCAAGACCATGCCGTGAAGGTTGAAGTCGTTACCAATAAAAAGAGCAAGATTTATCATGCGGGTGCCGCCATAGAACGAATTGAGCGCGCCATACACGAAGAATTAGGCGCGCCTATCGCCAGTGGCCCGGACGACGCCGATATAATCATCAAAACGCGTATCGACAGAAATGAGGTTCTCTTTTCCATTGATACGTCGGGCGAGGGGCTTCACAAACGCGGTTATAAGCAAGCCATGGGCAAAGCGCCTTTGCGCGAAACCATGGCGGCTTTGTTTCTGCGTGGCTGTGGTTATGAAGGTATGGAGCCCGTTTTGGACCCCATGTGTGGGTCCGGCACATTTTTGATCGAGGCAGCAGAAATCGCGATGGGCCTTTTGCCGGGGCGTTCACGGTCTTTTGCGTTTGAAAAACTTAAAAGCTTTGATGTCGCTGCCGTAGCGGACATTAAGAACGCTGTTACGTCTATAGAGACTCCGCATCGGTTTTACGGATCAGATCGCAATGTGAAGGTCATCGGCTTTGCCAAAGAGAATGCGACACGAGCAGGCGTTGGCGAGTTTTGTCAATTTGAGCCGCATCCGCTCTCAGCGATAAAGCGACCCAAAGGCCCACCCGGTCTCGTCATTGTAAACCCACCATACGGCGCGCGGGTCGGGAAAAAGAAAGACCTATTCGCGCTTTACCAAACATTCGGTGACGTAATGCGAGACCACTTTGAAGGCTGGCGTGTCGGCATGGTCACGTCTGACACTAATTTGGCCCAAGCGACCAAACTCCCTTGGTTACCCACAGACGCACCAATTAATCATGGCGGTTTACGGGTGAAATTGTTTCGAACAGAGGCGCTTTAGGCTTTGGAAATCCGATTAGGATGCGCTTTCTAATTTTCTTCCCTATTTCCCAATCATCGAATAACCGCCCATGCTTTTGTGGGTCAGATAGAGGAAAATATCATGGCGACGAAAAAGACGACAGCTAAGAAAACAGCAACTAAAAAAGCAACTGTAAAGAAAACAGCGAAAAAAGTAGAAGCGAAAGTAGAAACACGTACAGAGCAAGCCACAGCGATCCTTCGCAAAGGCGTTTTGGCTTATGTGGGTCTTCACGGTGCCGCTTATGAGCGTGCTAAGTTCCGCGCAGAGCAAGTCCGCGAAGCCGCAAACAAAGCCCGCACTCAAGGCGAAGCGTTTTTCGGCACACTCGTAGAAAAAGGCGAAGAAATCGAAAAAGAAGCTGGTAAGCTCGCAAAATCAACACAAGAAACAGTTGTTGAGACGTATGAAGAAACAACTGAAAAAGTAAAATCTTTCAAGCCTTCAAGCATCCTGCCTGCGAACATCTTGCCTTTCAGCGCCAATGACCGCGTTGCTGAGTTGGAAGCCGAAGTCACAGCATTGAATAAAAAAATCGCGTCACTTTCAAAATCAACAGCTAAGAAAGCAACGAAACCTCGTAAAAAAGCTGTCAAAATGACGACTGAAAAGACACCTCGCACAACGGCAATCAATGTCGAAGTGACGACTGAAGCAAAAGCTGACACAAAAAAGGTTGCTTAAGACCTCCTCCTCTTAGTCTATGTCTTGTTGAAGGACATAGACAATGCGCATCTCCCCCGTAAGCGCATAGGCAACACTTGAATGGCGGTGCATCCTTTCTCTCTCTAGGATGCATCGCCTTTTTTGTATCTGCATTTGGCGAAGACGCAGAATGCATAAGACTTATTGAAACATTGTCAGGCGTGAAATCCGCGTCTAAGGTTATGACAATAAACGACAATGGGGTTTTAAATATGGCACAAAAGCCACGTAAAGTTGGGAAGCAGGCGGCTGAGACGACGACGGCAGTCAATTCAATCGTTGGTTTCAGACGCTCGGAAATTGTCAAATCTTTAGGCATGATGGCCGGATATGCGGCGAAACAGCCTAAGCCTCTCGCCAAACATATTAAAAATTACGCCGCAGAATTGCTGGATATTGCCAAGGGCAGTTCCGAGCTTGCGCCCCATCCGCGGGACCGCCGTTTCCAAGATACAACATGGTCAACCAACCCGATTTACAAGCGTGGTCTTCA
>CAYTAJ010000115.1:0-5838 GCA_964435725.1 uncultured Algimonas sp. | reverse complement strand
TGCGGGTTTTGTCGCCGTTGCGGATTTTCAGGTGCAGGCAAAGCTTCAAGCCAACCGCCATTATCTGCTTTCACATTTTCATTTAAAAAGCGTAGGGTTGCATTTGCTGCGTCTAATGAGGCTTGATCCTTAAAGGCCCGATAGCGCCAAGCCCCCGACAAAAGAACAAAAGCCTGCGCATAGGTATCGCGCATATCATTGTGCATGCGGCTGTCGCCTTCGACGAGGTGCGCACACCCTTTATCTTGACCTTTAATAAAATCACCCCCTGCGCTTCCGGGGCCCATCATAAAATCCCACGCTTGGTCACTCGCGGCTTTAGCGCCGTCATACCAACCCAGATAGGCGGCATGAGCATAGACATAGGCTTGGCGGGATTGAACGCGTACGCGCCGCACATAATCATAATCAGGCGTGCCATCCATGAGGAGATGCTCAGCATACCCCCCTCTGGAGTCTTTTGCGTGTTCGGCCCAATAGGGAAGCGCGAGCTTGCACCACGCCGTAAATTTATCACTGGCCGCAATGAAATGTGATTTTGACATTAGACGTATTCCGAAAAATTTAATTTAAGTGTGTTAAAGCGCGGGCCTTAAGCCGCTGCAACAATGTTTTCGAGATACCAGTCATAAGCATCTTTTAATCCCGCCTCGAGCGAAATTTTCGGGCTCCATCCTAAGGCGAGCAGCTTGTCTGAAGACATAAGCTTTCTGGGCGTGCCGTCCGGCATGGATGTGTCAAATTTCATATCGCCTTGAAAGCCAACAGTCTGCGCAACAGTTTGGGCGACTTCAGCAATCGACACATCACTCCCCGTACCAATATTGATATGCGACGGGCCCGAATAGTGCTTTAGAACGTGGACAAGACCATCTGCGCAATCATTCACATGCATGAACTCCCGCCGTACTTGCCCCGTCCCCCAAACCTCCATGAAGTCAGCCTCTGCGACTTTTGCGTTATGGGCCTTTTGTATGAGTGCCGGAATAACGTGAGAGTTTTGCGGATGGTAATTATCACCCGGGCCGAACAGATTCGTTGGCATAGCGGCGATAAAGTTTGAGCCATATTCTTGACGATAAAATTCACAAAGCTTTACCCCCGCAATCTTTGCGATGGCATAAGCTTCATTGGTCGGTTCGAGCGTACCTGTCAGTAGAGCGCCTTCGGTAATAGGCTGATGAGCCTGACGCGGGTAAATACAAGACGAGCCTAAATAGAGAAGTTTTTCCACACCCAATTCATACGCGGCATGAATGATGTTACAGGCAATCATCAAGTTTTGATAAATGAATTGGGCCGGATAGGTTTTATTGGCATAGATTCCGCCGACCTTAGCCGCCGCAATGATGATGACGTCTGGTTTATTTTCGACCATCCAGCTCTTGGTTGCCGCACTGTCTGTCAGATCTAAATCCTTACGAGCCACTGTCAGTGTTTCGGCCGGTTTTTCGCTTTCGAGGCGTTTCACCAGAGCCGCCCCGACCATGCCATTATGACCCGCGACCCAAACACGTTTACCTAAAAGTGATAATGTCTCTTGGGTAACTGACATAAAGACTAAGCCTCAGTATTTTCGTAAAAGAAGATTATGTCAGACTATGGCTAAGGCGTCCATCCACAGACATGTAACAAAACCTTTGCGTAATGTTACAACAGGTCTTTACGCTCTTCTTCTTTAAGAAAGTTCACGATTTTCTTTACGTCCTGCGTGCTGTTTTTATGGGTCACCAAAACAGCGTCATCCATCGCAACAACAATCAAGTTTTTGACACCAATCGTGGCCACAAATGGTCCGTCACTGCGCACATAGCAATTATCACTGTCGACCATGCGCACATCACCAACAGAGGCTGATTCCTCGGTTGAACGGCTCACCAAGAACTCACTTATCGCAGCCCATGAGCCAATATCGTTCCATCCGGCACGCACGGGGTCGACGACCGCGGCATACGATGTCTTTTCCATAATCGCGATATCAATGGGCTCGCTTCGACACTCGGCAAAATGCGGCTCACTTAACAAATGGCAAATGCCGTCCTTGGACGCATTATCCAGGGCCTTTATGCTGTCTTCATAGATATCAGCCGCATGCTCATTGTAATCCTTCATCAGGCGCTTCACATCAAACAAGAAGATGCCCGCATTCCAAGAATACTCACCCGTTTTCAAATAGGTCTTCGCTGTAAATTCATTGGGCTTTTCTTTGAAACCTTGAATTTTGTAAACGTCATCTGCGATTTTCTCGCCACGATGAATATACCCAAAACCTGTATCCGGTCCCGTCGGTTCAATACCGAGCGTCATCAAATGCCCCGCAGAGGCAACCGGTGTCGCTTTTTCAATCGCATGCCAGAACTCAGTCGGCTGTTCGATATGATGATCCGCGGGAAGCAATAATATCAACGCATCCGGGTCAAGACGATGTACAAATTCAGCGGCTATAGCCCCAACGGCCGCTGTATTGCGCCCCATGGGTTCAAGAATAATCGCTGTCAAATCAATGTCGAGCTGATCTGCTTGCGCCTGAACCAGTGTTTCATGACCATTAGCGCAAATGATAATCGGGGCCGCAACATCATTCTCACCGCTATCACGCATACGCAGAAGCGTTTCGGCAAACATTGTGTTCTCAGCAACCATCGCATGATATTGCTTAGGCGTTTTTTTACGAGATACAGGCCAAAGACGTGTTCCCGCACCACCCGACATAATAACGGGATAAATTTTCGTCATAAGACCCTCTTATTTTTAGCGTCAGGTAACGCTCCAAACCCTATAAATCAAGCTTGCAATAATTGGGCCGAAAAGATTGCCTCAGGACATTTCCCCTAGACAATACGGTACATTAGTAATCGACTGGATGGGAAGAACTGAACGGCCCCGTCCGTATCGTTAAAGGAGGTTTTGAGCGAAAGCGTGTCCCCTGCACTAAATTCCAGAAGCGAACTGTCATTCACTGTGGTAATATTGGCATCGGCTGTCACCGCATTGACTGACTGCCCAGAGGTCTCATTTTTAAACGCTCGCAACCTGACTATAGTAAGGCCCGACGTGACAGAACGTATGACGACGCCAATTTGAACAAAATAAACACCGGAAACAGGTACAATGAAACGGTTTGTGGCGGCGTCAAACCCATTATGTGTGTCTAAACTTGCATTTAATTCGATTGTATCCTCATTAGAGTAACTCGTGTTCGCGCTCGCAATATTTGCGACAAAACACGGTCTGTCTTGAACCGATAATACTGGACTTTCCTTAATCGTGAGGGGATGAAAAAGCTCGACTTTCTCTTCTGTCCTGTTCACACGAAGCGCTGTTTCAAAATTAGTACCATCCAAAGAGGTTTTAATCGCAAAATCATCCTCGCCCATTAAACCCAGCTCTGCATGGCCTTGATAGGCGTTTTGGAACAATAAAGACGCCGTATGCCCTGTAGATTTTTTATTAATGACCTTACGCGCGTCACCTGTCCCCGGTGTTATGTCATCATGACTGAGTAGCTCCACATCTGATTTGACTGACAGACGATTAACGTCATCTGCTTCCGCATTAACACCAAGAACATTAGCCTCAGTAATTGGCAAAGCTATCCATTGATCATTTGAATAAATCAGGCTTTTCTGTTCTTCCTCAATCCAGACTTGGTACCCTTCTTGAGGGGTTATGAACACCCAGCCTTCATCGTAAAATGCCAAAGCCGATGGAGAAGCCTGACTCCAATTCGTCCCTGTGGCATTGGCGGGTAGAATATAATTATCCCCATTCTGTGGGTCACTGGGTTCAATCTCTACCTCCCTCGAAATGACACTTATGTGTCCTAGTCGATCAATTTGACGGAACGCTTCATTGACGGTGATATGTTTCTGCGCCTGAGCGGGGGCAATAAAGGGAAGGTTTAAGCGGGGAGTTTGGGTCATATTCAAAATGTCTCGCGATAAATTCAACACCGCTGATAATATAACGACCCCGAACCTCGTGGACGCATTTGTAATATGACCTTGCAGAAGCATCCCAAAAGGTACTGTTTTTGTTCATCAAAGCGGCGAAAATCACGGTTGCCTATGGGATTATGAGCGGCTAACTAAACGTGGATTTATAACGGATTTGAGAAGACTTTCGGTCTTGGTAACGTAGACAAAAGGGGACAAGAGACAGTCACATGTTATTTACGTCACCCGTTTTCTTATTCATGTTTTTACCGGCCTTTTTATTGTGCTATTTCCTTTTGGGTCGGCGCAATATCATTATTCTGGCCTTTTCCCTTTTCTTTTATTTCTTTGGCGAAGGTTGGATTGTTGGGCTTTTATTAGGCTCCGTTTTCATCGCCTGGCTTCACGGCGTTTGGGTTATCAAACATGGCCCCTCCTTAAAAGCGATGTGGGCCGCAACCGTCTTACAACTCGGCACCTTATTTTATTTCAAATATTCGGATTTCTTTGTCAGAGACGTCTTTTTAATCGGCGATGCGAGTTGGACATGGCCGGAGACTTTACTCCCGATTGGTATCTCTTTCTTTATCTTCCAAGGTCTGTCTTACTCTTTCGATATTCACCGTGGCAAACATAAACCGGCCAAGAGCTTTATCGATGTCGCGACATATGTTTCAATGTTTCCGCAGCTTATCGCCGGCCCAATCGTACGGTATGGGTCAGTTGCTAAACAGCTACAAAGCCGGACAATTCGTACCGGCAATTTAAATATTGGTATTTATATGTTCTGTGTGGGTTTGGCGCAGAAAATGCTGATTGCCAATAAGCTCGCTGTGACCGCTGATGGTCTTTATGGCATTGACCCTGCCCTTCTTACGACGGCCACGTCTTGGGCGGCGGCTCTCTCCTATACGGGTCAAATCTATTTCGATTTCGCAGGCTATTCCAATATGGCCATTGGCCTTGGGTTTATGATGGGTTTCCGTTTTCCGAAAAACTTTAACCATCCTTATGTTGCCAAGAGCATTACCGATTTCTGGCGACGTTGGCATATTTCTATGACGTCTTGGTTCCGCGATTATGTCTATTTCCCTCTGGGCGGTAATCGCAAAGGCAATTTCATGACCTATCGGAACCTGTTCCTTGTCTTCCTGGTTTCAGGGCTTTGGCATGGGGCGGCTTGGACCTTTGTGGCTTGGGGTATGTATCATGGCGCCTTCCTTGTCATTGAGCGGTTAGGCTTGAAAAACTTGCTGGCTAAAACTTGGGGGCCGATAGCCTGGGCTTATACTTTCGTGATTGCGGTGTTTGGTTGGGTCTTATTTCGCGCGGAAAGCTTCCCACAGGCGCTCGAGATTGCAAAGAAAATGATTATCCCAACGGGCGGCGATAATAGTTATTTCTATCTCTATAGCGGGATGGAAATTTGGATTGCGATGGGATTAGCTGTTCTTTTCGCCTCTAATTTCGTTGAGAAGCAGGGCATTAAAGCCATGAGCGCGTTTGGTCTCCGCACGAAAACAAAAGCCACAGCCGTTAAAATGTCAATTGCCTTAGCTCTCTTCTTGCTCTGTCTTGTCGAGGTTATGTCATCGACCTATAATCCGTTTATCTATTTCAGGTTCTAGGCCATGGTGAAAACGAATAAATTAGTTTTAGTTTATATCGCGATTTTATCGGTCATTCTCTTATTGCCGACCCTTGCTATACCTTTTGTCGATCATCAAGCGCGACAAAAATGGGAAAATCGCGGCCTTACCAAATTACCGGAACTGACCAAAATCATCACAGACCCTAAGCCAACACTCGCGCAATTCGACGATTTTGTGAATGATCACATTGGGGGTGGCTTTCAAGTGATCAAAGCCAGACGAAATTTCTATTTCAATATGTTCGGTGCTAC
>CAYTAJ010000114.1:0-5864 GCA_964435725.1 uncultured Algimonas sp. | reverse complement strand
ATGCGGTTGCTGCTGCCTGTGATCGGGGCGAGACCACCCGCAAAGATGCGGCGGGATGTATTCTCTATGCGGCTGAAAAAGCGACACAAGTCGCGCTAGAAGGCATTCAGATTTTAGGCGGAAATGGCTACATCAATGAATATCCAACAGGTCGTTACCTGCGTGATGCCAAGCTGATGGAAATTGGCGCAGGCACATCGGAAATTCGCCGTTGGTTGATTGGCCGCGAACTTTTTAACGAGACAAGATAATGGCTGGTAAATGGTTTGATGAATTAGAAATCGGGCAGGTATTTCAACATGCCCTACGTCGTACCCTCACGGAAACGGATAATATCCTTTTTACCTCTATGACGCATAATCCGGCTCAGCTACATCTGGACGCGGAATATTGCAAAAACGAAACTGAATTTGGGCAGCCTCTCATCAATAGTCTTTTCACCCTAGGTCTTGTTGTCGGTATATCCGTTGGAGATACAACATTGGGTACAGCGGTGGCCAATTTGGGTATGACAGATGTGAAATTTCCAAAGCCGCTCTTCCCAGGCGATACCATTCGCGTTGAAACAGAAATCAAAGGCCTACGTGAGAGCAAATCTCGCCCAACGCAAGGCATAGTCACTTTTGAACATCGCGCATTTAACCAGCATGATGAGCTTGTCTGTATTCTGCAACGCAGCGGATTACAGCATAAAAAACCGACTGAAACTTAAGCAAAGCTTACCGCGATAGTTACGGTCTGGTCATTCCTCTTAAGCGATATTTACCACGCCTCTTTGCGAAATAGAAAGACGCACACTTTATAGACTCCCCTTAACAGAGCCCAAAAGGGCCACCTTCTCGAAGGTATTAAGTGAAAATTGGAGTGTGCTGTGGTTCAGCCCATTAATCAAACCTCGTCGATTTCGGCTAATGTTTATCAACCGGCCGGACGCCTTGTACCCGTTTTGTCGGCTAACCCGGTCGGGGATGAAATCATTGATACGGCCATCGCGCTCAGCCGCAAAGCCGCAAGCTATGGCGAAACCGTCTTGGTCCTAGATTGCACCGGAGGTTACACCTTGCATCGCGCCGGAGTTATTTATCAGAAGACCTTAGCTGATGTTCTAAAAGGCGAGGCTGAGCTTCGAGATGCGCTCTATGTGACCTCAAACGAGCATTACAATGCTGCAGAACTCGGTGATATCCCAATGGATCAAGCACTGGGAAGCTTGGCAGCCTTGTCTTTGGATTTTGATTGGGTGTTTGTTGTTGTCGAACCGGGTTGTACGGGGGCCCATGTGCGCCTAGCCGCTGTGGGCGATGCGTGTCTGCTAGGTTATGATACATCGGGTGATGCGTTCATGCGCGCCTATTGGACAATAGAAGCCGTACGTCGCCGCGCACCAAAATTTGATCCCCTCATATTGTCCTGTGGAAATCATGTCGAATCCGTTGAAACAGCGCTCATGCTGTCTGATATAGTTCGTGGTCACTTAGGCGCGCCGCCCCCTTATGCCGGACATACGTCAGACGCGCATATGGATGTTCGCCTATTAAGCCGACTTCGCGAAGCCATTGCTCAAAACGCCGCGTAAGGACGGAACAAAAGTTTCTGAAATTAAAACGAAGGGTTTTTCTTTTCGCCGCGTTTATGTTTATGAACGCAATAAAAGGAGACCCCCATGCGTAAGTTTAAGACACTCGCACTCGCCTCAACAGCGGCCTTTGGCCTTATGGCAACAGTCGCATTTGCTCAAGGTCCGAAGGCTGATCTCAATCAAGATGGTCAAGTAACAAAGGCTGAGTTTACAGCAGATGCAGCTGCAAACTTCAAACAGGCCGATGCTAATTTTGACGGTTTCTTAGATGAAGCAGAACGTCAAACGCTCGGAGATTTACGCCGTGCAGAACGCACAAGTCATCAGTTTGAAAAACTAGATGCAAATGGAGACGGCGTAGTCAGTGAAGCTGAAATGCAAGCTGCAGCAGCCGCACGTTCAGAAAGCCGTGGAGAGCGTAGAGCAGAACGTCGCGAAGATAGAATTGAGCGTTTTGACACTAATGGTGACGGAACCGTCAGCGAAGCCGAACGTCAAGAAGCACGAGAGGCACGAAAAGCCCAAAGAGCTGAAAAAGGTGAAGGCAAAGGCAAGCGCGGCAAACGTAAAAGACTAAAAGTTGATACCAATGAGGATGGCCTCATCAGTCTTGCTGAGCACACAGCGGCCGCTGAGAAACTATTTGCCCGCATGGATGCGAATGGTGATGGCGTCCTCGTTAAAGGCGAAGGTCGTAAAGGTAAAAGAGGCCCTAAACGCCGGTAATATGGTCAATAAAGATCCCGATATTGACCTTTTGCCCGGGCTTAGGCTCGGGCAAGACGAAGCGCTCTCGCGTCTTATGGACCGTCATCTGAAAACGGTCATGGCAATCGGTTATTATATGCTGGGTGATGCAGCTCTCGCAGAGGATGTGGCGCAATCCACATTTCTGAAATTATGGCAAGTCGCGCCAAATTGGAAAACTGGCAATGCTACATTGTTAACATGGATGCGACGAGTCGCCACGAATGACTGTCTGGATAGGCTTCGTAAAAAGCAACCCATTTATACAGATAGCGTACCTGAACGGATTGATGAGGGTTTAAATGCGTTAGAGATAGTTCAAGCAGAAAATCGGGCGGCCTATGTCAAAAAGGCGCTCAGAAATCTGCCGGACAAACAACGCGCAGCAATCACTCTTTCTTACTATCAAGGGGTCTCGCAAAAAGAAGGCGCTGAGATTCTTGGTGTAGGAGAAAAAGCTTATGAAAGCCTATTATCACGCGGTCGGAAAAACTTAAAAACCTCACTCAGTCCACTCGTCGAAGGAGAATTGATATGAAATCACTTGATGATATTTTGAAGACAGTCGAATCCCCTAACCCGAGTGATTTGCTGAAAGCCCGCATACTTAAAGAGGCCAAAGCGCAACGCTCAAGCGAAACGCCTCCAATGGCAGCAAATGATAATCATTGGAAAAAGTGGGCAGCGATAGCCGCCACGGTTTTGGTTGTTGGTGTCCTCGGGGTGACCTCCCTTTCACCTAATTCGGAATCTGCTGAAGCAGAGCTCTGGGCAGAAAAAGCTGAGTTTATGGGGTATGAAGACCTCTACGCTTGGGTCAATGATGAAGAGTTAGTTGAAGAACAAGAACAGTCTTCTTTAAAGCAGAATAGCATACCGACTTAAACAAAGATGGCGACGCTCTGAACACCTTCAACAACGAGCTCGCCTTCTGTATTCCAGATTCGCATCACCTGACTGGCATAACCGCCTTGTGCAGCCGTTAAGTCTGTTTCCACATGCCACCAACCGTCTTCGGTTTTGGAATCGTCCTGCAGCACATTGAAAATCCATGTCATAGAACTGACCGGGCCCATTTGTTTAAACATAGGCAGAGCGGCTGGCGGTAAAACATCTGCCAAACATAAAAGGCTCGCTATGCCCTCGCGAGAAGCTTTATCTTGATGGCGACTCCATGTTCTGATGTAGCCCCGCTCTGCACCACTCATCGGTCGCGCACCAGCGATTAAGCGTGTATCAAAATTATGGAAGAATTTTGGGACGAAATCTCTCGCAAATTCAGGCGTGAAGGGTTCACAATCATCACGGTCTTTGCTCTCTGGAGCCTCTAATCCAATATTTAATTGGGACTCTCGTGAAAACCCGAATGAAAAAGTGACAGAGATTGCAGGATGATCTTCCACAAATCCTTTAACCTCAATCATTGTGACATTTCGGCCTTTTCGCAAAAGCGTCGTTTTATAGGCGGGGTCTGCAGATACAGGCCCGATAAAATTGATTGTAGCGGATCGCAATGGCGGCAGGTCGCTATAATCACGATAGACAGCCTCTAACGCCAAAGCCGTGCTGAGGCCACCATAAGCCGTACGACCTTGCTTCCAACCTGCATGGAGTGGCGCGACCCACCCTTTATCCGAGGCGTGCATAGAAGCGGCAATCTCTTGGTATCCGGGAACATTTGTAGAATTTAGACCTGACATATCACCCTCTCTTACGCCATAAGAGCGCTCATCGGATTTATGTCAGACCAAGACTTTCCAGGGCCAGACCAAACTATGAATAGCTGTAAAACAAAAATTGCGATTTTAGGCGCTGGCTCTATTGGCTGCTTTTTAGGCGGTATGCTGCAACACGGAGGATGTGAGGTCATTTTTATAGGGCGTGAGCGAATAAAGACGACTATTTCAGAACACGGCCTCACACTTACCCATTATGAAAAACAAAAGATATCACTTCCATCCGAAAGCGTGCGCGTCGAAACTGACCCTTCCGCACTTTCAGAAGCAGACTTAATCCTAATTTGCACAAAGAGCCAAGACACAGAAAAGGCCGCCTGTCTTATAAAAAAGCATGCGAAATCCAAAGCGCATATTGTGAGTTGTCAAAACGGCATCAGCAATGTGCCCTTATTGCGAGATATTTTGGGCAATAAGGTCAAAACAATCTCCGGCGCCATTGTCCCGTTCAATGTGACGCCCACGGGGCCCGGTTCTTATCATTGCGGCACAGGCGGAGCGCTGCATATAGAGCATGCGCTTCCCGATGTCGTTAAAACCGCATTTGCTTCTGTGGGTCAGAGTATCAAAATTGGCGGGAACTTCACTGGCGATCAATGGGCCAAATTATTGGTAAATTTGAACAATGCACTTAATACTTTGAGCGGCGGAACACTACGGGAAGGGTTAGTTCAAAAGGACTATCGTAAGGCGCTCGCCTTAATCGTTGAAGAGGGTTTGGATGTGGCACACGCACATGATGTCAGAGTTGGCGATTTTAATGGTCGTTCGCCTGAAACTCTCATCAAGACCCTAAGGCTACCAAATTGGATTTATAAAATTGTCATGCAGCTCATTGTAAAAATTGATGCTAAAGCGCGATCCTCTATGTTGGATGACTTGGAAGCGGGGCGTGTTTCGGAAGTAGACTATTTACAAGGGGAAATCGTGAGGCAGGCCAATGCTGTGAAATTAAAGGCCTCCTACAATAAAGCTATTTTAAAGTCTGTTCAGGGCGCTTTTGAAAAAGGAAAGTCCCCTTACTTAACAGGAACGCAAATATTGGATTTATTGAAAAGTTGAGCGACGTCATATGTACTGGGAGGGGGGAAAACACATGACGCCGCTTTATTACGCTACGAGTTAAGCTTTAGGGGAGAAAGCACTACCGTGATCGCGTAATTCACATTTAGGCAGCTTTCGCCTTACCGCTAGACTTCGGTGTGATTAATTTTTGTCCAGAATTAGAAATTTCAATCTTTCTGGGTTTTAACGCCTCCGGAACTTCACGCTTCAAACGGATGGTCAAAAGCCCATTTTCTAGACGAGCATCCTCAACGAAGACGTGATCTGCCAGTTGGAAACGACGCTCAAAACCTCGCTCAGCAATGCCTCGATGCAAATATTCAGCCTCATCATTGGCCGTCTCAGACGTATTTGAGCCAGAAATCGTCAAGACGTTTTCATGCGTCTGAATATCCAGATTGTCTTGGGTAAAACCTGCTACTGCTAGCTCAATACGATAGCTATCTTCATCTTTACGCGCGACATTATAAGGCGGGTAGCTCGCTGTATTAGCGCTCGCTTGTGTCGCGGCGTCGATTAGGTTGGCCATACGGTCAAAGCCAACAAAATTTCTATAAAGTGGGGAGAAATCATAAGTTCTCATGGTTACATCCTTTCAAAAGCAATGTTGTATCGGGCCCTCTCATGAGCGACCCAGTTGTGAAAACGAGACCCTTTTGGCGTCTCGCTGATAAGAAATGGGATTTCTGTCCTAACCTTCAAGAGCATTGAAGATAAATTTTTTGTCATCCAAGAAA
>CAYTAJ010000113.1:0-5882 GCA_964435725.1 uncultured Algimonas sp. | reverse complement strand
CACCTTGGCAAGGTGATGCTCTACCACTGAGCTACGCCCGCTCATATTTTGCGTATCAGGGTTATATGTGACCCTGTGCGGTAGAAGAAGCGCTATATACCCCCTTTCTTATGTTTTTCAAGCGCTTTGATGCAGTTTTTTCACTCGCCCTGATTTGGGCAAAGCGTTAGCCTGACCTTTATGACCTCTCATGCTGAAACAAATCTCTTTGCCCTGTTTAATACCCTTGGTGTCATTCATGAGACGCGCGAGCATGAGGCCATATTCACCGTTGAGGAAGGGAAAGATATCAAGGCCACCATGCCGGGCGGGCATACGAAAAACCTGTTCTTGAAAGATAAGTCCGGGCAATTCGTTCTCATCAGCGCGATTGCGACCACGCCTATACGCCTGAACCAACTTCATAAGGTTTTGGGTACAAAACGCCTGTCTTTTGGCAAAGAGGAGCCCCTGTTTGATTTACTCGGTGTGCGCCCCGGCTCAGTGACGCTTTTTTCCGTTTTTAATGACACAGAGCAACAGGTTCGCTTGGTGCTCGATAAGGCATTGTTTGATTATGAGCGTGTTTGGTTTCACCCCTTGCGAAACACGGCCAGCACCGCCATCTACACCTCAGATATTATGACATTTGCCAAAGCGACAGAGCATGAGCCAACGCTCATCGACTTCGCAGATTTGGCAGAAAACGATTAGGACGATGACATGAGTGAATTAGCAGCCGATATAATAAAAGATTCCTCTGACATGGCGTTTATGGCCGATGTAATTGAGGCCTCTAATGACACACCTGTTGTGGTGGATTTCTGGGCGCCGTGGTGCGGGCCGTGTAAGCAGTTAATGCCGGCGCTTGAGCGCGTGGTGAAAGGCGCAGGCGGCAAAGTCAAAATGGTGAAAATCAATATTGATGAAAACCCCGGCGTCGCCGGACAGCTTGGCGTGCGCTCTATCCCAGCCGTTTTTGCGTTTAAAGGCGGGCAACCCGTTGACGGCTTTATGGGCGGACAGCCCGAGTCAGAACTTGAGAAATTCGTCGGGCGTTTGGCCGGCGATGTAGACCCGGCAGAAGAATCGCAAAGTCTTGTTGATCGCGGAAGAGATAGCCTCGCTGCAGGTGATGCCGGTGGGGCCGCCCAAGATTTTGCGCAAGCTCTAAGCCTTGATGAAAATAACGCCTCTGCCCGCGCCGGACTGGCGCAAATCTATCTCGACTCTGGCAATGAGGGTGGTGCAGCGGAGCTTATTAAAGGCACACCTGAGGCGATATTAGAGCATCCTGAAATCGTGGCTATTCGGTCTAAGCTCACCTTGGCCGAGGCTGCCCCGGAACCCGATGCCGAAGATCCGACTCTGGAACTCGCCGCCGCTGTAGAGGCCAAGCCCGATGACCTCGATGCGCGATTAGAACTGGCCAAAGCCTACGCTGCCACAGGCCGTAATGCAGAGGCTGTTGAGCACCTTCTTTATTCCATCGCCAAAAATCGCGCCCATAATGGTGAAGCGGCGCGTTTATTTTTGCTGACCATATTTGAAGCCGAAGGTCCGCAATCTGAGGTGTCGATTAACGGACGTCGTCAATTATCGTCTATTTTATTCGCTTAGCCGTAAAGAGAGTATGAGCGCTTATTATAAATCTCTGGCCCGACGCACCTCCCCGGAACGTATTGCTTTGTTTCCGCTAAACGGGACCGTGCTTTTGCCCGCCTGTGATTTACCGCTTAATATTTTTGAGCCGCGCTATCTCAATATGGTGGATGACGCGCTGAAGGGCGATCGCTTGATTGGTATGGTGCAGAGCCGCAAAGACGGTCTCGCCTCGATCGGTGGGTTGGGGCGTATTATCCAATTTTCTGAAACAGACGATGGGCGTTATCTGATTGTGCTTAAAGGGCTTAAGCGGTTCTCCATTATAGAAGAGCTTGAGAGCACAGCCCCTTACCGTGAAGCCAAAGTCGATTACAGCGCCTTTGAAGGCGATTCTGATATTCACGCTGCCAAACGCACGACCGAGGCCTTATCAGAAGGCGGGCGCACCGATCGGTCTGCGTTGACGGTCGCCATGAAATCTCTGGCGAAGAAGCTCGGCGTACAGGTCGACTGGAATGCACTGTCTGATATTCCTTTGCCCATCTTGATTAATCAGGCCGCGATGATTTCTCCGTTTCAGCCCGAAGACAAGCAGTCCTTGATTGAGGCCGTCAGCACAGATGACAGGCGGCGCTTGCTTATCGGGCTTATGCATCTTTATGCAGGCAATGACGGGCCGGGCGACAGCGCAGGCACCGCCAAAAAACAATAGGTTTAATCATATGAGTGACGCGCCCGTAATCGACCCGAAAATGCTGAGTGTTTTAGTTTGCCCTAAGACGCGGGGGCCGTTGACTTATGATGCCAAAACCAAAGAATTAATCAGCAAAAAGGCCAAACTCGCTTTTCCTATTCGCGAAGGTGTGCCGATTTTATTAATTGATGAAGCCCGCGCGCTTTAGGTCACTCACCTTGACGCCCCTTAAAAGACTTCCCATCTAACCTCTTAAATAAGAGGATTAAATATGTCTGATAATTATGATTACGCCGATGCCAGCCAATGGCGTGGTACGACCATTCTGACGGTCCGTAAAAACGGTAAAGTCGTGATTGTCGGCGACGGTCAAGTCAGCGCGGGCAATACCGTGATGAAGGGCAACGCCCGTAAAGTGCGCACGCTGGCCGGAGGAAAAATTCTGACAGGATTTGCAGGGGCTACGGCCGATGCCTTTGCCCTACTCGAGAGACTGGAAACCAAAGTCGAGCAATATCCGACGCAGCTCGCGCGGGCTTGTGTTGAGCTCGCGAAAGATTGGCGGACCGATAAATATTTACGCCAGCTTCAAGCCATGTTGATTGTCGCTGATAAATCAGAGACCTTTGTCCTGACAGGCAATGGCGATGTGGTAGAGCCCGATGGTGGGATTACCGCGATTGGGTCGGGCGGGAATTACGCGCTCTCCGCAGCCATTGCCATGGATGATTATGAAAAGGACGCAGAAGTTCTTGCCCGCAAAGCCATGGCGATTGCAGATCGTATTTGCGTTTTCACCAATAATAATCTGACATTGGAAAGTTTGGACTCAGAGACTTAATCAAGCCTGGCTATATTGCCTTTGGGAGTGGACATAACCGATACGGTTTGACCTTTCTTGATTTTTGGCAGCTGCCCTAAATCCCCTTCAAACCGCGCTAAAACGCGTCTGCTATCTTTTAAGGACACTAAAAGAGTCGCGTCTTTCGCCTCTCCCTTTTTATAATTGAGGCAATAGCTGAGAAGCGCGCCTTCTTCATCGGCTTTGGATTCCAACTTTATTGTCTGTGACGCTTTTTGTGTAGCGTCAGAATGTGTCTCATAAATATGATTCACTGGTGGTCTGGCTGAATATATGCCGACCGCATGTTTGGTCATAAACCCGCCATTGCCTTGTGCCAGGCCAAAGCTCTCGCGATCCTCTCTCAACGTGTTCACGAGTTCAGCAATACCATGCAAGGTATAATTATTTCCCGGCCCGCCGAAGAAAGGGAGGCCGCCTGTTTGAGTCAATGTGTTTAGGGGCGCGTCTTTTAAAATATCGCATGAATTAAAAACAACAATGGGGAAACAGCTGTAAAAATCGACATGCTGGATATCACGCTTATCTATACCGGCCATATTTATCGCTTCATCGAGACAGCTCTCTAAGGCAGGCGAGGATGAAATATCCTCTCGCTCTGATACGGGCGGCTCCTCTGATTTCGCGAAGCCGTGTAAATAAATAGTTTTCTTTTCTTCAACACCGAGTGCCTTTGCGTTTTCATAGGTCGTTATAATGAGGGCCGCCCCTTGATTGACACCGTCTTTGGCAACCATCGCTTTAGTGTAAGGTTCAGCTAGCAATGGGTTTTTATCCGTAGGTTTGGCAATTTCTTCCGCCGACCAACTTTTTCGAAACATACTCATCGGATTCTCTTCGGCTGTTTTTGCAAAGGGTGCAAAAAGCTCACCCATAGATAATTGGTAATCCTCTACAGATAGATCCAAAGAAAGGCGTCTCGCTGTTTCCAACAAGGCATAAAATTGAAGCGGAGAGACGAGGCCGTGGCGAATTTCTTCGCCATTAAACAACATGCCGCCGGGGAACGGGCCTTCATCGATTAAGCCTTCTGCACTTATATCATCAGACCAATCCAATTTAATGCCTGCGCGCATTGCGGCCTTCATATTGGCAATCGCTTCGCCCCCGCAGACAATGGCCATCTCTGACTCGCCGTTAAAAATGGCCTTCGCCGTTTCGTAAGTTTGCGTTTGCGGCTGGTCGCCCCCAACCGGAGAATAAAGCCCTGTTTGAGGGTCACAGTGCGCCGCCTTGGCGATAGAGCGCGGCATGTTTGATGGCGTTCCAAAGGGACAGGGAAACATAGGCCCGCTATCCCCAAATGTGCGAATAGCGGTTAACCGATCAACCCTTGAGGCGATATCCAAAACACCGCTATCTTTAACGGCGGCTTCAATCGCGCGGGCCGTTATCTCAATCGGGCCGGGTGCATTAGACAGGTCTTTCGGCACATCCATTTGATATTGCCCGACTCCAATAATGACGGGCATGCGAGGATGGATTTGTTTTGTCATAAAATCACGTTTAAAAGAGCCTATGGGAAAGACAAGTCAGATGAATGCCGCGCAAATTGAAAAAGCCTTAGAGGCCGGCATTATTAGCGAAGCGCAAGCCAAAGCGATGCGGGCTGAATTGCCATCCCCAAGCGCAAATTCTCAAATTGGCAATGAAGAGGATATGCGGTTTTTACGCAGCTTCTCAGACGTGTTTATTGCCATTGGCCTGGTTCTCTTAGGCTTAGGTTGTGCGGGCTTAGTCGGCCTCTTGGGTGGCGGGCTTTGGAATTGGGCGGCAGCAGGGGCGAGCTTTGCCTTAGCCTTTTATTTCGGTCGTAAGCGACGGGCGCATTTACCCACCCTTATTCTCGCTCTGGCTTATTTGATTTTTGTTCAAGCGGGGGCTGCCGCCCTGTTTGAGACGAGCGGAATTATTGCAGCGATTATTACACTGGTGGCGATGGGGGTGTTTTATACTGTTATCCGCCTGCCCTTCTGTATAGCTCTGATTGCCATTGCCGCGCTTTATCTCGTCTTTGCTATTTTGCGGAGTCTCTCACCTGACCTGTTGACCCAAGCCACCGGCCCTATCCTCATGATATGTGGCGGGGTTATTTTTATAATCGCGCTCATATATGACAGCCGTGACCTGCACCGCACGACACGGTTTTCGGATAATGCCTTTTGGCTTCATTTTCTGGCCGCGCCTTTAATTATTCATGGTCTGGCTATCGGCGCTATCAAAGGCAAAATCGAGCGACTCTTTGGGGTTGTGCCTTATATTGAAGTCACACAGATAGAAGCTGTGACCATTCTTATTGTGGTTGGCGTGATCACGCTTGTTGGACTCGCCATAAATCGGCGGGCGCTTATTGTCTCTTCGCTCGGTTATGCCGGATTTGCTCTTGTGTTTTTGATGAATGGTATGGGGCTGAAAGCGGGCGGCATGATTGTGGCCACGCTTATACTCTTGGGTCTAAGCATTGTTTTGTTGGGGGCTGTTTGGCACGAAACGCGGAATTTCCTGATACGCTTTTTACCCAAATGGAAAGTGTTTCCACCGCCCTATGAAGCTGAATTCAAAAGCCGCTAGGCCTTGAAATCACATATCTGAGCCCCATTTGCTAGGAATGAGTACAGATAGTTTTACACCCTCCAGTTTTACGCCAAGGGAAATCGTATCGGAGCTGGACCGTCACATCGTCGCGCAAAGCGATGCCAAACGCGCGGTCGCCATTGCCTTGCGCAATCGTTGGCGGCGCAA
>CAYTAJ010000112.1:2870-5963 GCA_964435725.1 uncultured Algimonas sp. | reverse complement strand
TCCAGATCAGCTTTTATGTCGTCAATATGTTCGATACCGATACATAATCTAATCATCTCTGGTGTGACGCCCACGGCTTTTAATTCATCTTCTGTCAACTGTCGGTGAGTTGTTGACGCCGGGTGGGCTGCGAGTGACTTCGCGTCGCCAATGTTCACTAATCTTTTGAACAAATTCAAACTGTCATAGAACTTTTCACCGGCTTCATATCCGCCCTTAATCCCAAATGAAAGTAAGGCAGATGGTTTGCCGTTCGTGTATTTTTTAGCCAAGTCATGATATTTGGAACTTTCCAAACCACCATAACTCACCCATTCGACACTTTCGTGCGCTTCTAAGTACTTCGCGACTGATAAAGCGTTTTCAGTGTGACGTTCCATACGTAAGCTTAGCGTCTCCAGGCCTTGTAAGATCAAAAACGCATTCATAGGTGAGAGAACCGCCCCTGTATTACGCAGCGGAACCGTTCTAGCCCGACCGATAAAGGCGGCTGGCCCCATCGCTTCTGTGTAGACAACACCATGATAGGCGGGCTCGGGTTCGTTTAACATTTTAAAGCGGTCTTTATTCGCAACCCAATCAAATTTACCGCTATCGACAATCATTCCGCCTAATGAATTACCGTGACCACCGATATATTTAGTCAAGGAATGAACAACAATATCCGCGCCATATTCGATTGGTTTAATTAAGCAGGGTGTTGCGACTGTATTATCAACGATAAGGGGGACGCCATGTTTATGAGCGACCTCTGCCAGCGCCTCAATATCGACAATATTGCCCGCTGGGTTACCAATACTCTCGCAATAGACCGCGCGCGTATTTTCATCAATCAAGGCTTCAATTGCAGCGGCACTATCATCTTCCGCGAAACGGCAATCTATGCCGAGGCTCGGAAACATATGACGAAATAACGTGTAAGTACCCCCATAGAGCATAGGCGTCGTAACGATATTACTGCCCTGATCTGCAATCGTTAGAATAGCATATTGAATAGCAGAGCTTCCTGCACTTAAAGCCAAACCTGCAATGCCGCCTTCCATTTCTGCGACACGCTTTTCCAGAACATCATTAGTTGGGTTCATGATGCGGGTATAAATATTTCCCGGTACAGCCAGATTAAACAAATCGGCTCCATGCTGCGCGCTATCAAATTCATATGCGACTGTTTGATAAATAGGAACAGCAACAGATTTTGTCGTTGGATCTGTCTCGTAACCGGCGTGAATACCTAATGTTGCGTCTTTCAAAGCTAAGGCTCCCAAGAAATAAATTAGAAAATTTTTCTGCTGATGGGAGATTTATAAGAACAAATCAATAAATTATTGCGTGAAATACCATTTTGAAAAATAGTTTTCATTTGCCTAAAAATAAAAAAGCCGCCTCGGGTGAGACGGCTTATTAATTGTATATGGTGATTGCTTACTCAGCAGCGCCTTCTTCGATCTCTGTTGGGAACTCTTCCAACTGAGGCGCAGCAGCCGCTTTATCAGCCAAGAATTTCTCGTCACGATCATTCGCAAGTTTCTGATACTTACGGAGGTTGCC
This sequence comes from uncultured Algimonas sp., assembly GCA_964435725.1. GTDB lineage: Bacteria > Pseudomonadota > Alphaproteobacteria > Caulobacterales > Maricaulaceae > Litorimonas. Next base: position 4,415 of record CAYTAJ010000112.1, on the reverse strand, counting down.
ACCTGTACCCGCCGGAATCAAACGACCCACGATGACATTCTCTTTCAAGCCTTCGAGCATATCTTCCTTACCTTGGACGGATGCCTCTGTGAGGACGCGCGTTGTCTCTTGGAAAGAGGCCGCAGAGATGAAGGAGCGAGTCTGTAGCGACGCTTTTGTAATACCAAGCAGGACAGGTGTCGCCTCAGCCGGTGTTGCGTTTTTGTCGCGTTCTAACAGAGCCGCATTAACTTTGTTAAACTCGATTTTGTCCATTTGCTCATTTTTGAGTAGCGTTGTGTCGCCTGGGTTTGTGACCTCAACCTTCTGAAGCATTTGACGCACGATAACTTCAATATGTTTGTCGTTAATCGGAACACCCTGCAAACGGTAAACACCTTGCACTTCGTCGACGAGATATTCGGCAAGAGCCTCAACACCCATAATACCAAGAATATCATGCGGCGCTGGGTTACCATCAATGATGAAATCACCTTTCTTCACGCGGTCACCATCAGCAACAAGCATGTGTTTGCCTTTAGCAATCAAAAAGCTAGATGGGTCTTGTGTCTCGTCATCCGGGGTAATTTGAATCTTACGCTTATTCTTATAATCGCGTGTAAATTCAACCTTACCATCGATATCAGCAATAACCGCATCATCTTTCGGGCGACGGGCTTCAAAGAGTTCCGCCACGCGCGGTAGACCACCGGTAATGTCTCGCTGCGTCGCACCGCCTTTGGCGATACGGGCAAGGATAGTCCCCGGCTTGACCTTTGCACCGTCTTGAACGGACAAGATAGCACCAACGGCAAGCATGTAACGCGCGATATTACCATTTGGCAGTTTGATCGGCTCACCATTCTCGTCTTCGATAACCGCCACAGGCTGAATATCACCAGACTTAGATGATGCCCGCCAGTCAACAATCACTTTAGAAGAGATACCTGTCTCTTCATCAGTCTCTTCTTTGGCGGACACGCCATCCACGATATCCAAGAGACGGACTGTCCCTTCGACTTCGGTCAGGATTGGAGTCGCATAGGGATCCCATTCTGCCAGACGATCGCCACGCGCCACTTTCGCACCGTTTTTCAGGCTCAAGCGTGTGCCGTAATCAACTTTATGAGTTTCAAGTTCCTTACCATCCTTATCGACGACAGAGAATTCGAGCTTGCGTGATTTCGCAATATAGGTCTTACCCGCAACAATAACGTCGTCTGCGTTATATTGAATTATACCTTCATTCGAAGACTCAATAACAGACTTGTCAGAAACCGACGCTGTACCGCCAATATGGAAGGTCCGCATGGTGAGCTGTGTACCCGGCTCACCAATAGATTGCGCGGCGATAACACCAACAGCTTCACCCATATTGACTTTCGTACCACGGGCCAGATCGCGACCATAACAAGTCGCACAAATACCAGTGACCGTTTCACAGGTCAGCGGGCTACGTGTACGAAGATTTTGAAGGCCAGATTCGTCAATCTCTGCGGCAATGTCTTCATCGACATATGTATTGGCGGGATACATTAATTCGCCATTGCGAGGGTCATGAATATC
>CAYTAJ010000112.1:0-2770 GCA_964435725.1 uncultured Algimonas sp. | reverse complement strand
GCCATCAATCCGCGCATACCCGCCAGTTGTTTCATTTGGTTTTTCGAACCCCGCGCACCGGAATCCGCCATCATGAAGATTGAGTTGATGGTTTTACGCTCACGAGCCGCTTCGCCCATCATAGCATCCGCCACTTTGTCCGTACATTTGGACCAAGCGTCGACAACCTTGTTATATTTTTCACCTTTCGTGATGAGACCGTCAGCATATTGCTGTTCGAAATCAGATACGAGATCCTGCGTTTCGTTCACCAATGTGTACTTACTGTCCGGGATAACCATGTCGTCTTTACCGAAGGAAATACCGGCTTTGGCCGCTTCACGGAAACCTAGGCCCATCATCTTATCAGCAAAGATGACAGTCGCCTTCTGACCAGCGTGACGATACACAATATCAATCAGCTTACCGATTTCCTTCTTCGTCAGTGTCTTATTGACAACTGAGTAAGGAATAAGTGGATGTTTCGGCAGATATTCAGCCAGTTTCAAACGTCCAGGTGATGTCTCTGCGACTTCATAAGTGACGGTACCGTCTTCATGCGTGACAGGGAAACGTCCTTTCACTTTGGAGTGAATAGAGACAATGCCATTATCCAAAGCGGCTTCAACTTCTTCGATAGACGCAAAGGCCATGCCTTCACCTTTTTCACCGTCGCGCATCAACGACATGTAATAAAGACCAAGAACAATATCCTGAGACGGAACAATAATCGGCTTACCATTAGCTGGCGACAAGATGTTGTTCGTCGACATCATCAAGACGCGCGCTTCGAGTTGCGCTTCAATTGAAAGCGGAACGTGAACCGCCATTTGGTCCCCGTCAAAGTCAGCGTTAAAGGCTGCACAAACGAGCGGGTGAAGACGGATGGCCTTACCTTCTGTCAGCTTGGGTTCGAACGCTTGGATACCCAATCTGTGGAGAGTCGGCGCACGGTTTAAGAGAACCGGGTGTTCACGAATAACTTCGTCGAGAATATCCCAAACTTCAGGACGTTCTTTTTCCACCAATTTCTTGGACTGTTTAACCGTACCGGAAAGGCCTTTTGCATCAAGACGTGCATAGATAAACGGCTTGAAGAGTTCTAACGCCATTTTCTTCGGCAAACCACATTCGTGCAATTTAAGCTCTGGGCCAACCACGATCACAGAACGACCGGAGTAGTCAACACGCTTACCCAGCAAGTTCTGACGGAAACGACCTTGCTTCCCTTTCAGCATGTCTGACATGGATTTCAGAGGACGCTTATTCGCACCTGTAATCACACGACCACGACGCCCGTTATCGAACAAGGCGTCGACAGATTCTTGCAACATCCGCTTTTCGTTACGGATAATGATATCCGGCGCACGCAACTCAATGAGGCGCTTTAGACGATTGTTACGGTTAATAACACGGCGATAAAGATCATTCAGATCAGATGTCGCAAAACGACCTCCATCAAGTGGAACAAGGGGACGAAGCTCTGGCGGGATAACCGGAACGACAGTCATAACCATCCATTCCGGACGGTTGCCGGACTGAACAAAGGCTTCGAGTAGCTTTAAGCGTTTCGCATATTTCTTTAGCTTCAATTCTGACCCTGTTTCGGTCATGTCAAAGCGTGTGCGCTCAATCTCGGCTTCAAGATCAAGATTGATGAGCATGTCACGAACGGCTTCCGCACCAATACCGGCTGTGAAGCTGTCTTCACCAAACTCGGCTTGCGCATCGATATATTCTTCTTCTGAGAGAATTTGACGCTCTGCGAGTGACGTTAGGCCAGGCTCTGTGACGACATAGCTCTCAAAGTAAAGCACGCGCTCTACTTCTTTCAATGTCATATTGAGCATTGTCGAAATACGAGATGGCAATGATTTCAAGAACCAGATGTGGGCACAGGGTGCCGCCAATTCGATATGACCCATGCGCTCACGGCGGACGCGTGTGACTGTGACTTCGACGCCGCATTTTTCACAAACGACGCCCTTATATTTCATGCGCTTATATTTGCCGCAGAGACACTCATAGTCTTTCACCGGACCAAAGATACGCGCACAGAATAGACCGTCTTTTTCTGGCTTGAACGTGCGGTAGTTAATGGTTTCAGGCTTACGGATTTCACCAAATGACCATGAGAGAATTTTCTCAGGCGACGCCAGTGATATACGAATACGGTCAAAGGTCGGGCCTTCTTGCGCAGGGTTGAAAATGTTCATGACCTCTTGGTTCATGTCTTTTCCTTTCAGTTTGAAAGAGACCGCGTCCGGTTCTTTCGAGAAATTCTTTGGCGAATCTTACCTCGCCGACAAGTCAGTGTAGCAGGGATGTCAACACCCCTACCCTGTCTTAAAACTTAGCCGTTTGTCAGCTCGATATTCAGACCAAGAGACCGGATCTCTTTGACCAGAACATTGAAGCTTTCCGGAATACCGGCCTCGAAACCATCATCACCACGAACGATAGATTCATAAACTTTCGTCCGGCCCGCAACGTCGTCTGACTTCACCGTCAGCATTTCCTGTAGCGTATAAGCCGCACCATAAGCTTCAAGGGCCCAGACTTCCATCTCACCAAAGCGCTGTCCACCGAATTGGGCTTTACCGCCGAGAGGTTGCTGCGTGACAAGAGAGTATGGCCCAATTGAGCGGGCGTGAATCTTATCATCCACCAAGTGATGGAGTTTCAGAAGGTATTTATAACCGACTGTGACCTGACGAGTGAATTTCTCACCTGTTCGGCCATCATGGAGCGTGACCTGCCCTGAACTATGCATGCCTGCTTTTTCAAGCAT
>CAYTAJ010000111.1:0-6336 GCA_964435725.1 uncultured Algimonas sp. | reverse complement strand
TTATCAAAGAGAATGGCGCTCGGTACGATTGGCGAGACCGGTACAGACGCGGGGCCGGGTGCGTACCCTATGCGTTGAGCCCCTAACCACGCCGTAACAGCATCTGCTGCGGCCAACCCATAAACAGACCCGCCGGATAAAACGATGGCATGAACTTGTTCAATTAAACCGCCATCTTGGAGCGCGGCAATCTCTCGTGTACCGGGTCCGCCACCCCTTACATCGACAGAACAGGTTGCAGGGTTATCAGGCTTAATCACCGTCACACCTGTTTTTATCATCTCGTTATGGGCATGTCCGATACGCATGGAGAGATGTTTTAAAGGGTGTGTCATGACATCCTTTAAGGCTGCCAATAAAACATTTGCAATAAAAAAGGCATCTGAAATTTAACAGAAGTCTTTTGAAGCGATTGATGATTGATTTAATTACTAGAGTTTTTATTCGACCGAGAAGAATTATAGTCGGTTGCTTTTGTGTCGCCTTCAGGTTTTGTGTCAGTTACCGAATCTGCCTTATTGGAGCGCGAAGAGTTATAGTCGGTCGCACCAGGCGCTTTACCGTCTTCGATACCATCGCAATCATTATCCATGCCACCAGATAACATAACGCAACCCGTGGGAGCCGCAGCGCGCGTCGTTTCACCTTTAATGTCACCGATTTTAATATAACCTGATGCCGTGCGCTGGGTCTCGCCTTCTATATCGCCTAACTTATCAGCCGCCTTCTTTTCTTTGTCAGTCTCTGTCTGAGTATCAGAAGCAATAGGTACCGTTTTATTTGACCGGGTCGTATTATGATTAGCCTGTGCAAAAGCGTCCGCAGCAAAAAGCGAAAATGCGACTGTTAGTACAGAAACTGTTGTAATCTTCATGATATATCCCCTTTGGATTTATGTAGGAACAGTGCGCCCGCTCCTCATTTATCCTTTAATCATACCATGAATGAGGTTTTACTGAAAGCTACATTCATTTTAGGTTCACTTAAGACCTCACTCGACACGCAAATATTTTTCAAGAAATTCAGCTTGTCGACGATAATAAAAAAGTTGGTTAGACAGTTTCCGCCATCCATGTCCTTCATCAGGAATACGGATGTAAGTCGCCTCAATCCCATTGTTGCGCAAAGCACGCACCATGGTTTCGGTCTCTGAAATATTGATACGCGAATCCATTGCGCCATGCTAATTCGAAGGCGGTGACCCAATTGTCAGGTTTGAAACAGCCAAAATATCTCCTGACAATAATTCCCTAAACATAACACGTTTAGTGTTAAGGGACAGAGCAAGACCGTAAACGGTTTGCCTTTTGAATACACACATAATGATTGCGACAGTTTGGCATCACGGCTATGGCAGGGCATGTTTGATTTGGCCCTCTTCATAAGTGCATTTGCGACCCTGTTCGTGATTATCGACCCGCCGGGTTGTGCGCCTATTTTTGCAACACTGACGCAAGGGACGTCTAAAAAACATCAGCGCGAGATGGCGTTTAAATCCGTTACCGTCGCCTCAATAATACTCATTGGCTTTGCCTATGTCGGGGAATGGCTTTTTTCTAAACTCGGCATCAGCTTAGACGCACTCCGCATCGCCGGCGGCATTATGCTCTTTATGATCGGCCTGAACATGGTCTTTGAAAAGCGGACAGAAAAACGCGAGGACCGCGCCGAAGGGTTGCTCGACGAGATTGAAGATCCAGAAGATATTTCCGTTTTTCCTATGGGTATTCCCATGATTGCCGGGCCTGGAACTATGGCGTCACTCTTAATCTTAATGGGCAAAAGTGATAATGGCTGGCAGGAACTATCCATATTAGCAGCTCTTGTCCTTGTACTGATTATTACCTTAATTTCTTTCCTCGTCGCTGGGCCTTTGATGAAGCTCATGGGGAAGACATTTACCAATGTCCTCACACGTGTTCTGGGCGTTCTCCTTGCCACCCTCGCAGCTCAGTTTATTTTGGATGGCATAAAGGGCGCTCTGTTTTAGAGAGATTCAAACCAACAAATAAACCTCTCGCGCCCCTGAATAGTTATGCTATAACAGTGCAATTATGAGTGCGCCGCCAGACAACTTTGAACCAGTAGAGGATACGCGATTTGACGTCCCTGATCGTCGCGGTCGCCCCGGGCGTTTGCCGCCGGAAAACTCAGCTCGAATTACACGCCGTATTACGGCCTTAGCCGTATGCTTAGGATTACTACTAACACTCGGAAAACTCTTCCTATGGCAGGACTCTCATTCAGTCGGGATTATGGCGTCCCTCGTTCATTCGGGACTAGATATGTTTGGTGCGATTTCAAGCTTTATCGCTGTACGCTATGCCGCCCGGAAACCGGATAAGAAGTATCGTTTTGGACGCGGTAAAGCCGAGAGTTTCTCGGCTGTTTTTCAGGTCTGTTTGATTGTTTTTGCGGCTTTCCATCTTTTAGAGGCGGTTTTTGAACAAATCAGTCATGACCACCGTCATCTTGAAAACTCAGGCTTTGCGATTTTCATAATGAGTATTTTTGTTATCCTCACAGGGTGGCTTATCATTGCGCAGAGCTGGGCTATTCGAGCAACAGGTTCTATCGCTGTCAGAGGTGACCGTGCGCATTACACGGCTGATCTATTTACAAACCTTTTCGTGATTATTGGGTTGGCACTCTCCGCCTTTACGCCCTTAGTCTGGGCTGATGCCGCCGTTGGAGGAATAATGGCCCTTTGGTTGTTTTATACGGCATACCGAGTGGCTCAGCTGGCGTGGGCCCAACTTATGGATATGGAACTCAGTGAGGATGAGCGTAGCTTGATTAAGCGAATAGCGATGAAGGACCCTCGCGTAAGTGCCGTGACAGAGCTGCGGACTCGCGCTTCCGGACCCCATATCCATATTCAGATGCGGCTTGACATGGATGAGAGCCTCTCGCTCTCTGATGCGCATGACGTCATAATTCAGACGGAGAAACGTTTAATGGCTGATTTTCAAGCGGCTGATATTCTTATTCACCCTCATCCGGTTGGGTGTGGACACACGCACGGAAATGAACGTTTTTATTCAGACAATCCTCCATCGCATTAAGGCTTCGTTACCTATATTTCGGTTAGCTCTATCGCTATGCGCACGCTTTATCATTTTGCCCTGCACCCCGCGAGCCGTCAGGCCCGTATCGCGCTGGGCGAAAAGAAGTTAAAGGTAACAGAAAGCCCGGTGAATCCTTGGCAGCTAGACCAGGGGGATTGGAAAAAATTTGAAGAGATTACGCCGGAAGGCGTGCCGCCAACGCTGGTCGATATCATACCGGGGGGTAGTGTTGTTATTACCGGTGCTCGTGCAATCTGCGAATATGCCAATGATGGCTCAACCCGTCACCCTTTATTGGCGGAAGATATTACAGAACGCGCTGAAGCTCGTCGCATTGCAGATTGGTTTGACCATAAATTCGCCCAAGAAGTAGACGCTTTCATTTTACATGAAAAAGTTGAGAAGTCTGTATCTGGACTTGGGCCTGCTGATCCGGCGGTTTTGCGCGAAGGACGAGAAGCGCTTGCACGTCATTTAGGGTATTGCTGCTGGCTTTTGGAACAAAGAGACTGGCTCGCCGGACGTTATTACAGCCTGGCAGATATTGCCGCAGCGGCACATATTTCTTGCTTGGACTTTTTAGGAGAGATTAATTGGCGTGATTGGCCAACGCTCAAAGAATGGTATCAAAAAGTTAAATCACGCCCCTCTATGCGTCCTTTGCTAAAAGACCGCGTTCCGGGCTTTCGCGCCCCACGCCATTATACCGATCTGGATTTTTAGTCTAACAGCGCATCAATCACTTGAAGGTTGCAAGAGACTCTTTAAACACGAAGAAAAAGGATTTTTATGTTTTCACTTCGTAAGTCTCTACTCGTTATTGTGTCGTCTGTTGCAATTTCTCTGTCTCCTCTCATGCCATCGGAGACAATGATAGCCAAAGCGCAAGAATCAGCGTCAGTACAAGCGGCGAATGAGATGCTCGCATGGAACCAGCAATATAGTGCCGCATATATCGAACTCGTCAGCATTTTCAGTGCCGAATCCATGCAAGACATCTATCAAATTGATTTCAATGACATTGACGCAGTCACTGCAGCTTTTTCAAAATTCAATGCGGAGCGAGAGGCCATATTGGCGAAAGCTGCGAATATGTTTAACGCGTTAGAAGCTCCCGAAAGATGGAATTTTGAACGCTCGCTTTTCGATCGTCGAGAGAGAGCCATTTATCAGGCTTGTTTGAACGCCTATAACAATATTGATGCACTTCAAAAAAACGTACGAGACGGATCGGATTTCCTCCCTATGTTTCAGTTAATACAGCAAGGCCGGACAGATGAGGCCCTAACAACACTTTTTGTAAAGCAGATTAACGCTTCACGCGCTGTCGTCGAAAGTGAAAATGAGCAATTAAAAGGCTTTATGCTTGCTATTCCAGAAGACAATCCGAACCATCAGTTTCAGGAAATTATGCTACTTGGAAATAATATGGCTTTGATAGAGCTAGATTTTACGAATGAGACAGTCTTCGATGACGAAACAAAAGAAATGCGGTTAAAATATGCCTCTCTTATGGAGAAAGCGATTGAAGATATTCCCCGTCTCCTAGCGACTGGACGTCGCAATATGGGAAACACCGACAGACAGTTAAAGCAAACACTCAATCAACGCGGAATCTCACCCGGTGACAAGGCCTTCATTGAACGCGTCATGATAGCGATGAAAACATTTGGCAATACATTCGATGTCGAAGAGAAACTGTTAAATAATTACAAGACAACAATTTCAATTCTACGGTCAGAGATGAGTGACACTGAGAGAGAAGCACGCATTGATGAGAATGACCTTATCTTTTATCAGCTTGTTGACGAACGGGTTCAAATTAGCACTGACCGACTCAATAAAATGAATCAGTAAAACGCAATGCAAACGCCTGCATGGCATAAGCGAGCATTAAAACTCGGCTTTACCACTCCTTTTATTGCTGACCTTGATAATTTTGGAGAGACCCCAGGAAAACGACTTACACAGTTCTTAGAAAAAGGACGCCATGGCGCAATGAATTGGTTGGCGGAGACCGCTTTACGTCGATCTCATCCGCAGAACCTCTGGCCTGAGGCCAAATCTGCCATCATTTTTGGTATGAATTACGGGCCTGAAACTGATCCGCTCTTAACGCTTGAAGAGAAAGCCCGAGCCACAATTTCCGTCTATGCGCGCGGGCGGGATTATCACGATGTCATGAAAGGGCGTTTGAAAGAAATCGCTGGGTTAGTCGCACGCGATACAGCGGAAGATGTCAAGATATTTGTTGATACAGCGCCTCTTATGGAAAAGCCTATTGCCGAAGCGGCGGGCCTGGGATGGCAAGGCAAACACACAAACCTCGTCAGTCGAAATTATGGGTCTTGGTTGTTTATTGGTACCATTTTAAGTGCGGCCAAATTAGAACCGACTCCACCAGAGACTGATCATTGCGGTAACTGTCAGGCGTGCCTGGATATTTGTCCAACAGAGGCTTTTCCAGCGCCTTATCAAATTGATGCGCGGCGCTGTATTTCATACCTGACAATTGAGCATGCTGGCCCTGTAGAAGAAAGTCTCAGGAGAAAAATGGGTAATCGCATTTATGGTTGCGATGATTGTCTGGCCGTATGCCCCTGGAATAAGTTTGCCATTATCGGTAAAGAAGCCAAGTTAGCCGCACGCGATGATTTGAATGCCCCTAACTTATCAGAACTCGCGACGCTTGGTGAAGACGCTTTTCGTAAAAAATTTGCAGGTTCTCCTATCAAACGAATTGGGTGGAAACGTTTTTTACGCAATGTCCTCTACGCCATTGGGAATAGTGGGAATACTGAATTCTTACCGATAACCAATCACTATAAAGAGGATGAGAACCCTGTTGTAAGAGATGCCGCTCTTTGGGCGACCAACCAGCTTTCAATCTGAAAACACTTACACTTTCTTTACAACTCCCGCGATAGGTTAAACTTAACTGCGACCAAGGGACGGGCGAGCATATGGCATTAGAGGTCGAAGAGAGACTAACGCCCAATTTGAGATTAGCAGACAGACGTAGTTCACCTCTCCTGACAATTATTTTGACCCTCATCTCTATCAGTCTTCTATTTTATCTAATTTTCACGCCGCTTCGCGCCATGCTCAATATTGCGGCTGTTATCGCATGGGCCGGCGTTGTCGTTGCTTTATTGCGACTCTGGGCTTGTTTACTCTCGAAACCAAAAACGCGCATAGACAAGTCTCGAAAAACGTTTCCCATTTACACCATACTTGTCCCCCTCTTCCGAGAAGCGAATATGGTTGA
>CAYTAJ010000110.1:0-6395 GCA_964435725.1 uncultured Algimonas sp. | reverse complement strand
CGCGATCTTTCCATCGCTGGTTATTGGCCTTTAAAGGGTGAGATGGATATCGTTCCCTTATTGGAGGCTCTGGATGACACGGGGGAGAAAGTCTCTCTGCCCTGTGTTCAAGGGAAAGACGCCCCGCTTTCATTTCGCCAATGGGCGAAAGGTGACACATTGCGCTTGGGAGCATTTGGAGTTCGTGAACCTCAATTTGATCAACCTCTTATGGTTCCTGATTTAGTTCTATTGCCGCTTCTCGCTTTCACGCCAACAGGAAAACGCCTCGGCTATGGCGGCGGATATTATGACCGCACTTTAGCGTTGCTTCGGCGCAAAGGTGACGTTTTTGCTTGCGGTGTAGCTTATGCTGGGCAAGAGGTGCCTGACTTACCAACGGATGAGCATGATCAGCTGTTGGATGGAATTTTGACGGAACGCTATTTCAGGACCTTTTAATGCGCTTTGCCTTTTTTGGAGATGTTGTTGGGCGGGCAGGGCGCGAAGCTGTGACGCGACATCTGCCGCATGTAAAAGGTAAGCTTGAACTTGATGCTGTTGTTATCAACGCGGAAAATGCGGCAGGCGGCTTTGGTATTACACGGTCGACGGCAGATGAGTTATTCGAGGCCGGTGCGGATGTTTTAACGCTTGGCAATCATAGTTTTGACCAAGCTCAGGGTATAAGTGTTATAGAAAATGAAGAGCGTATTCTTCGGCCTTGTAATTATCCTATGGGGCAAGTCCCGGGTCGTGGTGCGGGGCTCTTTAACGTCAAAGGCTATAATTTTCTCGTTATCAACGTGCATGGCCGCGTTTTTATGGATGCTTTGGATGACCCATTTGTTGCGGTGGAACGCGAACTCAGTGCCGCGCCTTTGGGTGAAGTTGCTGATGCCGTCTTGGTAGACATGCATGCAGAAGCGACATCAGAGAAAAACGGTATGGGCTATTTCTGTGATGGGCGTGCCTCATTAGTTGTCGGGACACATCAACACGTGCCGACCGCAGATGCGCGCATTTTGCCGCAAGGCACGGCTTATCAAACGGATGCCGGCATGTGCGGGGATTATAATTCAATTATTGGTATGGACGTCGAAGAGCCTTTGCGACGGTTCACGACACGTATGCGCGGCGGTCGTTTTAACCCAGCGTCTGGCCCGGGGACGCTTTGCGGCGTGTTTGTTGAAACCAATGCAAAAGGTTTGGCGGAAACCATTAGTCCAATTAGAGTTGGGGGCACTCTTGCTAACTGTTTTCCTGTGTTTTAGATTTAAGAGTATATGAGATTAAAATGTGTTCGGGGGGACCATTACATGTCAAAGTTAAACTACGAAGTGCATCCGTTATTTGTAGAGCCTGTTTTTCGTGCCGACATCGGGAATGCCATCAGCCAAGAACAGGTCGATTATATAAAAAAACTGAAAATGGTTCAGAATAAAACGAATCTAATATCTGAAAACTTATACATTTTCGAAGACCCTAAATTGAAATCGATTAAGGAGGCTGTAGAAGAGGCCTTGTCTGAATATGCGCGGGTCGTGATGGGAATTTCAAATGAGTTATATGTCACACAATCATGGTCTCTCATTAACAACCAAAATATGGGAATGCACGGACATTCACACTCAAATTCTTTGGTGTCCGGCGCGTTGTATTACACCGACATGCCTGAGCCCGTAGCAAGCATGATTTTTGATAGACATACACAATATCAACAAATTCAACTTGATCCGGATAATGACAAACAGAATCTGTATAATACGAAAATGAATATCGTGACCCCTAAAAAAGGAGAGCTTGTTATGTTCTCTTCTAGGTTACAGCACTTTGTACAAGCCAATATGGCGAAATCACCACGTTATTCTATCTCTTTCAATGCATTTGTTCGAGGAAAGCTTGGTGATTTGAGAGAGGTAAATGAATTAGTGCTATAGTCTAAAAAGGTAATATGATTTTTCCTTATATCTTTCTTCTAAAGTCTTGATATATGCCTCCTATGACAAATTCAGCGCAATATCGTACGGCCATGTACCCGGGGACATTTGACCCAATGACTTTGGGGCATTTGGATATCTTGAAACGCGCCAGTCGTTTGTGTGATAAGCTCGTTGTCGGCGTTGCTATTAACCGAGCAAAAAATCCGTTGTTTTCACTTTCTGAGCGTGTGGAAATGGTTGAACATGTTGTGGCGCCTTTTCGCGATCGCATTGAAGTCGAAGTCAAACCTTTCGAAGGTTTACTGATACATTTCGTTGAAAGCGTTGGTGCCAATATGATAGTGCGCGGCTTAAGGGCTGTTTCGGACTTTGAATATGAGTTCCAAATGGCCGGAATGAACGATCGACTTAACCCGGATATTGAAACTGTTTTTTTAATGGCTGACCCGCAATTCCAAACCATTGCTTCTCGCCTTGTCAAAGAGATTGCCCGCCTCGGCGGTGATGTCTCTCAATTTGTTTCGCCGGAAGTCGAGTTGCGATTAAAGGATAAATATTCATGATAAGACGTTTTGTTTTCGCCTTAGCCTTATCAACGGCTTTAGCAGGGTCTGCTTGTTCGGCACAAGAAAGTGTCAGTGATAAAGTCGCCGCGGCAACAGCTGACTTTGCTGCCGTGCCTGCAGATGCGTGGCGCACAGTTGATCCGGAGAATTTGATTGTTATCGATACAGCGTACGGGACTATCGGCTTGGAGCTATTCCCGGAAATCGCACCTGCACATGCCCAACGCATAAAAGACCTCGCTCGCTCCGGCTTTTACGACAACGTAAAATTCCACCGCGTCATTGAAGGTTTCATGAACCAGACGGGTGATGGCTCGAATGGTGATGGCACAGGCGACTCTGACCTCCCTGACCTAACGGCTGAATTTACATTCCGCCGCAACGAATCCATGCCGGTAACGCTTGTTGGTGTTCGCCAAGAAGGAAATCGCCAAGTTGACGTCGGTTTCTACAAATCATTGCCTGTTGCGACGCAACCGACAGCGCAAGCTATGCTGACCGCCGACGGGAAAGTCGCTGCTTTTGGCCTTCACTGTAAAGGTGTCACCTCGATGGCCCGCACAAACGATCCGAATTCAGCTAACTCCCAATTCTTTTTAATGCGTGACCGAGCCTCTCATCTTGACGCGCAATACTCAATCTGGGGCAGTACAGTCATGGGCCACGAACACTTATTGCGCTTCAAGGTTGGAACAGTCGGGGAAGACGGCTTTGTCCCGGATCAAATGAATACGGTGCGAGTTGCCGCTGACTTGCCTGAAGAAGATCGTCCGACGGTCCAAGTCATGAAGACGGCGCATCCTGCCTTCCAGAACTTTTTGAAAACGCAAAAGAAAGCAGACGGAACCTATCCTGATGTGTGTGACATTTCTGTTCCAACCCAAATTTTATAATTTTTTCCAAAAAACGAAAGATAATCATGTCTGAAAAACTAATCATCACTGTCGATGCGCATGACGGAAATCCCGGTGACGTCACAATTTTATTGCGTCCTGATCTTGCGCCTAAGCATGTTGAGCAAATCACGCGTCTGGCCAAGGAAGGGTTTTATGACGGATTGACATTTCACCGTGTTATTGATGGTTTTATGGCACAAGGTGGATGCCCGAACGGTACAGGTATGGGCGGGGCAAAGGAAAATATTCCAGCCGAGTTTAACACACACCCGCATACTGAAGGTGTCTGTTCAATGGCGCGCGCCCAAGATCCGAATTCTGCTTCGAGCCAGTTCTTTATTTGCTTAGATGATGCGACGTTCCTTGACAGACAATACACCGTCTGGGGCGAGGTTGAGAGCGGTATGGAGCTTGTCCATGCGCTTCCAAAAGGTGAGCCGCCGCGTATGCCGGGCAAGATTGTCAAAATGACAGTTGTTGAGGCTTAAGATCTCATAACCTTTTATTACAAGGGTAGTCCAAATGGACGTCTCTCTGTTTGACTTTGAATTACCGGAAGATCGCATTGCATTGCGGCCTGCCGTTCCGCGCGACTCTGCAAAGCTATTGCATGTGGCATCAGGCGGAGGTCTCTCAGACCATCAGGTCTTTGACCTGCCTTCTTTGTTGCGAGCTGGTGATGTTTTGGTCTTGAACGAGACCAAAGTATTTGCGGCTGCTTTAAAAGGTAAGCGTTCCGCCAGAGAGCATGGCGGTGGTGGTGCGGTCACGGTCGATGTTAATCTGCATACACCGGTGGGTGAGAAAGTTTGGCGTGCTTTTATACGTCCGGCCAAGCGCGTGCGACCCGGAGATGTATTGACCTTTTCACCTGAATTGACAGGAACCGTGACAGATAAACAAGACGGTGGCGATGTCGGCCTTGTTTTTGAATGCGACGGTGAATTGATGGCTGCGATTAATGTGGCCGGTCATGCCCCTTTACCGCCCTATATTGCGAGGAAACGCGCGCCTGATGCCCGAGATGCTGAGGACTATCAAACGGTCTATGCCAATCAAGCTGGCTCAGTCGCTGCCCCGACGGCAGGTTTGCATTTTACGCCAGAGACGTTTGAGGCTCTTGAAAAAGCAGGCGTTCAGATTGAACGTCTCACACTGCATGTCGGGGCGGGGACATTCTTGCCTGTGAAAGCCAATGATACAGAAGATCATAAAATGCACGCCGAGCGCTATTCCATTTCAGACGAGACGGCGCAGCGTATCAATCAAGCCAAGGCAGAAGGGCGACGCGTAATATCGGTCGGCACAACGTCGCTTCGGGCCTTGGAAAGCGCCGTTGATGAGGCGAGTCAGTTAAAAGCAGGGGCGGCGGAAACGGATATTTTCCTGACACCGGGCTCAGAATTTAAAATCATTGATGGATTAATGACGAATTTTCACCTGCCTAAATCGACCTTGTTTATGTTGGTGAGTGCCATCGCAGGGCTTGATGTTATGCAAGCGGCCTATGCCTATGCAATCGAGAATAATTACCGCTTTTATTCTTATGGTGACAGCAGCTTGATTTGGAAGGCCTAAGCTTTGGCAAAATTCCCCTTTGATATCCATGCTTCCGAAGGCAAAGCGCGTACAGGTATATTGAAAACACCGCGTGGCGACATTCGAACCCCTGCCTTTATGCCTGTTGGCACCGCCGGAACGGTTAAAGGCGTCTATATGGATCAAGTGAAGTCCGCAGGAGCGGATATTATCTTGGGCAATACCTATCACCTGATGTTGCGTCCCGGAGCAGAGCGTGTCGCGAAAATGGGTGGGCTGCATAAATTTGGTGGATGGAATGGACCTATCTTGACTGATTCTGGTGGCTTTCAAGTTTGGTCTCTCTCCAAGCTCCGTAAGATGACTGAAAAGGGTGTCGAGTTTCAAAGCCATCTGGATGGCAGCCGTCATATGCTCACACCAGAGCGATCCATTGAAATTCAAGCGGATTTATTGGGCGCTGATATTTCTATGCAGTTGGATGAATGTACGGCTTTCCCAGCCACCCATGAACAAGCCAAATCCTCTATGGAGCTATCCTTAAGGTGGGGACAGCGCTCTCTAGCGGCATTTGGCGACCGTAAGAATCAAACACTCTTTGCTATTGTGCAAGGCTCTACCTTTCCCGATTTGAGGCAACATTCTGCCGAGGCCAGCGTCAATGAAACCACCGTTGGAGGATATGGTGGTTTTGCGATCGGTGGCTTGGCTGTGGGTGAGGGGCATGAAGCAATGTGTGAAGTTTTAGACTTTACGACGCCTCATCTGCCGGAAGATAGGCCCCGTTATCTCATGGGCGTTGGAAAGCCGATTGATTTAGTGGAAGCGGTCGCACGGGGCGTAGACATGTTCGACTGTGTGATTCCCACACGATCAGGCCGGCACGGTCAAGTTTGGACGGATGAGGGGCCCTATAATATTAAGCGCGCCGAATTTGCCGAAGATGAGTCGCCGTTGGACGCATCAATTCAATGCGAAGCGTCGCAAAATTATTCAAAAGCTTATGTTCATCACCTCGTTCGGTCTAAAGAAATGTTAGGTAGTATGATACTGAGTTGGCATAATATCGCATATTTTGAGGATTTAATGTCGCGTATGCGGGCGGCTATCCGGGAAGGTCGCTTTGAGACTTTTATAAAAACCTTCAGACAAAATTGGCGTGGCTGACTTTCACTGAAATAGAACGAAATATCGCACAGTTTTGGGCTTGACTGTCAAATCCGCCCCGCATAGGTAACGCCACGCTTTGAGAAGCGCCCGTAGCTCAGTTGGTAGAGCGCCTCACTTTTAATGAGGATGTCCACGGTTCGAGTCCGTGCGGGCGTACCATCGTTCCACAATCAGATGGTGATTTCCAAATAATGCGTCATAACGACCAAGAATCTTGACGCGAAATGTTTCTCTCACATGAACCGCATATGAATTGTGGCGAAAAAAAGTGATGCATTTTCGCAACTTTCGATAAAAAACCT
>CAYTAJ010000109.1:3693-6554 GCA_964435725.1 uncultured Algimonas sp. | reverse complement strand
GGATAGGGTCGATAGCCCAAAGTTTTTGAAGTCAGGCTAGACACATATAATCTATCCCCGACGACAACGGCCCCTGTTGTGGCGGGATAGTCCCCTTTCGGGTCTTGCCAGGTCCGTATCATCTGGCCTTGCGCATCGAGCTGTAGGATAAAGCCATAATCCTGCGCAGACGGTTTCATAAATTCCGGCAGACGCCAGATGAGTTTTCGTAGGAAAGGGATTTCGGAAAGACTGTCCAGAGCGGGGGCCCGTTTAGACACTAAGCCAACAAAATAAGTGCCGTCCGGGCCACGATTAATATTATCCGGAAATCCGGGCAGATTATCAATAATGACACGGCGGCTACCATCGGGATCGATTTCTAAAAGACGGTATTTCCCGGTCTCAACAACCCAGACGGACGTGCCGTTCGGCGCCGTCGCGACACCATTGGAAAATGAGAAATCCTCGGCGACCACATGCGTGGTTTGATCCGCAGGGTCGTAAACCAACACGCGCCCGGTCTCGCCATGCTCCATAATCTCAAGCAGAGACGCCGCCAGAGTTGAGCCGGCCGCCTCGGCCCCGAATTTCGTACTGGCATCAGAAAAATAAATGAGACCATCATCGGTGATATCCAAATCATCCGCATAGAGAATAGGCGAGTCGTTGACGCTGTTTGATAAGACAAAAACCTCGCCCCGACGGTCAATCAGCAAGAGCCCTTTATAAGCATCCGCAACAAAGAGTTCGTCTCCGCGCGCTTCTATGCCCAGCGGCTTACCCCCCGTATAAGCAAATTCTTCAAAACGATTGGTTTGTGCATCCAGCCGAAAAACCCACCCATTTTGGGAGGTGACATAAATCTCACCTTCCATTTCGACGATGTCTTCCGGCCCATATATATCTTTAGGCAAGTTTATTTCCGTCAGACCGGACAAATCTGTATTGGGCACAAAGCCGCCAACATAACCTTTATCCTCAGGGGCTTGCCACGCTTCCGGCTCTATCGGGACGGGCCATGCCAAGAAATAGAGCACAAGTAAGACACATATTGACGAGAGAATAAAACACAATTTTTTCATATCTACTCCGTTAACCGAGGGTCTTCACAAGGACAAGTTCGGCCTTATGTGTTTACCCCACACCTCGCTTCGGATAAGAGGGGCGCGTTCTTGATTTTCATGGAGTAATCACACGGTTTGACTCAACACAGCGATATTTTCCGAGTGGCGTGTCTCGATGATATTGACGCGATTTTGGGCTTTACAGCTGACGGAGTGCAAGGACTGACAAATGTCCCGCGGACGCAAGAGCGTGTGCAAAAACAACTTCAAGAAACTGTCGATACATTAGCCGGAAAAGACGGGGCGAACCGTCTGGTATTCGTTGTCGAACGGGATGGTATGGTCTTGGGCATGTCAGCCATTATCGTCAAAATCGGTATAGAAGCGCCTTTTTATAATTTTAAACGCAACCATCATTCCGGACGTGCGTCTAATCCGAAATTAGCGATTGATTATGATACGCTTCAAATGACCACAGACTTTAACGGTTATACCGAAGTCGCCTCTCTTTACATGGGGCCAAAGGGTAGAGGCACAGGGTTAGCCCGTCTGCTTTCCATGGGACGGTTCGGATATATCAGAAATAACCGAGACCAATTCGCCGACGGCCTGATGGCCGAAATACTCGGCTGGACAGATGAAAATGGAAACTCCCCTTTCTGGAAACATCTTGCGTCGCGCTTTATTCATATGGAATTTGATAATGCTGATAAGCTAAGCACAATCGACAAACGCTTTATTGTCGACCTACTGCCCGGCATTCCTATCATGCTCAACCTGTTGCCTGATATTGTGACGGAATGTACGGGGCGTCCACATGATAGCTCCGCCCGCGCCATGACAATGTTAGAGACTATCGGCTTTGAACAAACCGATATGTGTGATGTCTTTGATGGCGGCCCCGCCGTAAGATGTCAGACGGATAAAACTTGGATAGCGCGTTCAACACGCAAAGCCACTGCTTTCGATGCGCCAGCTGATGCCGAACTCTGTATGCATTTTTCCGGAAAAGGCGCAGCTTTCAAAGCCGCTCTTGGGCCCGCTATTATTCATGAGACACGCGCTGATGCCCATGCCTCTCAGTGTGTAAGAACGCATGAGAACGACCCCGTTTATATCGCCCAAATAAGAGAGCCAGCCCCGATTTAGGGTCTGTATAATTATGAGTGTAGAATTAAATATCGATGGCCTTGTGGGGCCGACCCATAATTATGCGGGGCTGAGCTTTGGCAATATTGCCTCCTCGGGCAATAAAGGGGCGGTCTCAAACCCCAAAGCTGCCGCGCTGCAAGGTTTGCAAAAAATGCGCACGCTCGTGAATATGGGCTTGCCGCAAGCGGTGATGCCACCGCATGCTAGACCGCTAACCCATTATTTGCGCAAACTTGGCTTTAGCGGATCAGATGCACAGGTGCAGGAAGCGGCTTGGAAAACAAATCCTGCATTGCTCGCAAACCTGATGAGCGCCTCGCCCATGTGGACGGCGAATGCGGCTACGGTCTCGCCTTCGGTGGACACGAACGATGGACAGGTTCATCTGACGGCAGCCAACCTCGTTGCCATGCCGCACCGCTCTATCGAAGCTCCGCAAACAGAGCGTCTTCTTAAAGCTATTCTGCCCAAAGCCACCGTGCATTCTGCCCTGCCGTCCAACACGGTTTTCGGGGATGAAGGCGCCGCCAATCACAACCGCATGTCTAAAAGCCATGGCGATAAAGGGTTAGAGATTTTCGTCTATGGGCGAGAAGCGCTTCGCGATACGCATCAAACGAAATTCCCCGGGCGGCAAACATTGGAGGCCAGCAAAGCGGTTGC
>CAYTAJ010000109.1:0-3593 GCA_964435725.1 uncultured Algimonas sp. | reverse complement strand
GCCATCGCCTCTTATTTGTTTAATTCGCAATTGCTAACTTTGCCAAATGGTAAGATGGGGCTTATCCTGCCTAAAAATGCCGAAGAGACACCGACGGCCAAAGCCTTTATCGATCATTGTATCGCTGGCAATAATCCAATTTCTGAAGCCCATTATCTGGATCTCAAGCAAAGCATGCAAAATGGTGGTGGCCCGGCCTGCCTGCGCTTGCGGGTGCAACTCACCGAAGATGAACTCGCCCAAGTCCATAGCCCCATGTTAATGGATGAGGATAAAATTCAAATGCTGGAAGCCTGGGTGAAGACACATTATCGCGACTCTGTTTCGCGTGAAGATCTTGGCGATCCGTCACTGATGACGGAGTGCCGCACGGCCTTGGATGAATTGACAAAGCTCTTATCTCTAGGCTCTATTTATGATTTCCAAATGGAAGGAGGCGTCGCATGAACGCCGTCACAGATTTTATTTCCCTCTCAGAGCTAAGCACTGAGGACAAAGCGGCCTTGGACACCGTCAAGGCCCGTCAAGATTTTATGCTGGAACGCGTGACCTCGTGGGCGTCAATTAATACAGGCAGTCTAAACGCAGACGGCCTCAACCAGCTTTATCCCAAAATTATGGAAGCCCTCTCTGAGCTGGACGCTAAGGTTGAAGCTCTACCGACAGAGCCCATCGAAGAAATCAATAATAAAGGCACGAAAGATTATTTCCAAAGCGGGCCTGTCCTGCGCGCGCAAGCCCGTCTTGATGCGCCGCTGCGTGTCGTGCTGACGGGGCATTATGATACGGTCTTTCCGCCCGGCACTTTCACAAAGATTAAAGATATCGGTGATGGCAAATTAAACGGCCCGGGCCTCGCCGATATGAAGGGTGGCATCACAGTGATGATTGACGCCCTCCGCGCCTTTGAACAAGGGCCGCTGAAAGACAAACTAGGCTATGAAATTATTCTGACACCGGATGAAGAAACGGGTAATTTTGCGTCTGCGCCTTTCTTACAGGCGGCCGCAAAAGAGGCGGATATTGGCCTGACATTTGAACCCGCTATGGATTGCGATAGTCTGGCAGGGGCCCGAAAAGGCTCCGGCATTTGGGATATTGTCTTCCACGGTCGGGCCTCACATGCGGGGCGCGCACCGGAAGAAGGACGTTCCGCTATCTCCGCCGCCGCAGACCTTGCCTTGCGTGTTGAAGCGCTGAATGGCCAACGCGAAGGCGTGACCTTTAATGTCGGCTCGATTGATGGCGGCAATGCGGTGAACATTGTTCCGGATTTGGCCATTTTGCGTATGGGCTCACGCGCCCCAGACGCCGAAGGCGCGGAGTGGGCCGAGGCCTCCGTAAAGGCGGCTATTAAAGCCGTCTTGGAACGCGACGGCATCACCGCTCATGTTCATGGCGGGTTTTACCGTCCGCCAAAGCCGCGCAATGCCGCGCAAGATACATTAATTTCCAATGTCAAAGAGACGGGCAAAGCCCTCGGTCTTGAGCTTGTTTTCAAAGACACAGGCGGCGTGTGCGAGGGCAATAATGTCTTTGCCGCCGGCACACCCAATGTCGACACACTCGGCGTACGCGGCGGGCGCATTCATTCGGCCGAAGAATTTATGGTGGTTGAAAGTCTGTCAGAACGCGCAGGTCTCGCGGCGCTCCTGCTGAACCGTATTGCGGATGGGCGCATTGATGCCAAAGCGATTAAAAAACTCATGGATGAAAAATGACGGACACATTTATCAATGGTGAGTGGGGCTTTGGCGACGGCGCAGGATTTGAGAGCGTCTGCCCCGCAACAGGTGAAAGCGTTTGGCAAGGCCATGAAAGCACCGCCGAGCAAGTCAACGCCGCCATTGCCAATGCGCGCGCAGCCCAACCGAAATGGGCGGCGACACCTCTGTCAGAGCGCATTGCGATATTAGAGCGCTACGCCGAAAATCTCACCGCCAAGAAAGACAACATCGCCTATGCGATTTCGCGTGACATGGGCAAGCCGCTTTGGGAAGCCCGCACCGAAGTCGGGGCCATGGCGGCGAAAATCGGTCACTCTATTCGGGCGCAAGCAGAACGCGCAGGTGATAAGGATGAAGGGGCGCTGACCCTCACCCATCGTCCGCATGGTGTGATGGCCGTGTTTGGCCCGTTTAACTTTCCGGGGCATTTGCCGAACGGTCATATTGTCCCTGCACTGCTCGCAGGGAATAGCTGCGTCTTTAAGCCTTCGGAATTAACGCCCGCTGTCGCGCATTATTTGGTAGGCGCCTTTACAGAAGCCGGTCTCCCTGCAGGCTGTTTGAATGTGGTGCAAGGTGGTCGCGAGACAGGACAAGCGCTTTTAAACGGCGACATTAACGGCGTGTTGTTCACAGGCTCGGCCACTACGGGTACAGCCTTTCACAAACATTTCGCCGGACGGCCCAATATTATTCTCGCACTTGAAATGGGCGGCAATAATCCGTTGATTGCATGGGATGGCGACACACAAGCGGCCGCCGATATTGCCTTTTTCAGCGCCTATATTTCTGCGGGGCAAAGATGTTCTTGCGCGCGTCGTCTCATCCTTCCCGAAGGGCAATTTGGCGATGATGTGCTCGCGGGTATTCAAGAGAAAATCTCAACCGTGAAGATCGGTAAGTGGGATGACGAGGTCTTTATGGGGCCCGTTGTCTCTGAACGCGCCGCCATGCAAGCGCGGCATTTCCAAGCCCATCTGATTAAATCGGGTGGGGAAACACTTGTGCCGATTAAAGTCGATGGCGCTTTTGTCCATCCGGGTTTGGTTGATATGAGCGCGGCGAGCGGTGTTGAGGATGAAGAACTCTTTGGGCCTCTGCTGCAAGTTTACCGCGTTAAAACATTTGATGAGGCGATTGAGAAAGCCAATGAGACGCGCTTTGGTTTGGCAGGGGGTCTTATTAGTGAAGATGCTAAGCTCTGGGAACAGGCAGGTCTACGGATGCGCGCGGGGATTTTGAATTGGAATAAACCAACAACGGGCGCGGCCTCGTCTCTGCCTTTTGGCGGGCCGGGTCTCTCAGGCAATTTCCGCCCCGGCGCTTATTACGCCGCCGATTACTGCGCTTGGCCACAAGCCGGACAAGTCGCCGACACGGCTACCTCCCCTGCAATGATAGGATTTTAAGATGGAATATTTACACACCATGATCCGTGTTGAGGATTTGGATGCGAGCTTGGCATTTTATGTTGATGCATTGGGCCTGGTGCAGACGCGTCGTAAGGACTTTGAAAAAGGGCGCTTTTCGCTCGTTTTCTTGGCCGCGCCCGAACAGGCGGATATGGCCAAAGAGAATAATTTTCCGGAAATCGAGCTGACCTATAATTGGCCGGATGAAGACGGTAATTTTGAGCGCTATTCCGGTGGTCGGAATTTCGGCCATATGGCGTTTCGTGTTGATAATATTTATGAGGCCTGTGAACGCCTTCAAAAAGCAGGCGTCACGATTAATCGTCCACCTCGTGATGGCCGCATGGCATTCGTCCGCTCACCCGATAATATTTCGATTGAGCTTTTGCAAAAAGGCGAAAGCCTAGAGCCGCAAGAGCCTTGGGTCAGTATGGAAAATGTGGGGGAGTGGTAG
>CAYTAJ010000108.1:0-6623 GCA_964435725.1 uncultured Algimonas sp. | reverse complement strand
AGCGCTTTAACCGTGGACAGATATCAAAGAAGGGTATCGCAAATATCACGCGAATGTTTGCAAAAGAGCCGATAGCTATCGAAGCTTATCTAATAATCGGCGAGAACGTGCTGCGTCTTCACCATTAGACATCGTGTCATGATTGTGCAAAGCATGACGTCTTCGTGTTGTTTAACTCTTCCACCATACGCCCGATTGTCTTGTTTTTACCCTTAATGGTATTCGGGATGCTGGTTCTGGCAAGTCTGATTAATCCCGACGCGTTTTTGATTTATGCGACGCAGTTAAATGATCTTGTTCTCAGATTATTTTCAAACGGTTTTACACTTGCCGCGCTCTTATTCGTAGTGACCTGTATTTGGGCGGCTTTCTCTCCGCTTGGAAAAGTCCGCATTGGTGGAGACAAAGCCACGCCGCTCCTTAGTCGCTGGAATTGGATGGCTATTTCTCTCACCACGACGATTGCCATTGGTATTGTTTTTTGGGGAACAGCCGAACCCCTCTATCATCTTTATACGCCAGGCGGGACGAATATAGAGCCGGGATCACGTGAGGCTCAGAGGTTTTCCATTGTGTCCATGTATATGCATTGGAGTTTTACACCCTATGCGATTTACACGATACCAGGCCTCACCTTTGCCTTGGTCTATTATAATCTCAAAAAGCCTTTTTCATTATCGTCCCCGCTCACGGTTTTAACGGGCCGACCTATACCCAAATTAGCGTCTGACTTGCTCGACGCGCTGGCTTTGCTTGCTCTGTTATTGGGTTTAGCCGCCAGCTTAGGCACTGGTATTCTATCAATCTCAGGCGGGATAACGCGACTGTTCAACATACCCACCTCTACATTCATGTTAGTTGGCATTGCCCTCGTGATTGTCGCCGCCTTTTTCATCTCTTCCGCGACCGGATTGCATAAAGGCATAAAGATTTTATCCGACATTAATACAAAGATTTTTTTGGCTATAATCGTCTTCATTATTGTCACCGGCCCTATATTGGCCATTGTGAAATTGGGAGGAGAGTCAGTCATTCAATATATCCAAGATTTTATTCCGCGCTCACTCACATTATCGCCTTTTGATGATCGTGATTGGTTAAATAGCTGGACAGTTTTCTATTTTGCAAACTGGATGGCGTGGGCTCCGCTAGCCGGGCTCTTTTTAGGGCGAATAGCCCGCGGTTATACCGTGCGTGAATACATCCTGATGAATTTGGTCATACCTGCAATGTTTTCATTGATATGGATGACCATATTCGGTGGTTTAACCCTGAGTATTGAAGCCTCTGAGGCCAATATTTTAAATGATATTCTGGTCAAACAAGGCCCCGAACACGTGCTTTATAAAGTCCTAGACTATCTACCACTCAGTCTATTCATGGCGTGTGTCATCATCCTCGTGTCTTTCATTTCTTATGTAACGGCGGCAGACTCAAACATTGATGTCATCGCGAATTTATGTAGCGCAGATGAAACGTCAGAGACTACAGAGCTCAAGGACACTCCAGGAAACTTACTTGGCTTAAAACTAATTTGGGCCGTTGTGGTCGGAGCCGCAGCAACCATAATGACTGTCTTGTCAGGTGTTGACGGCATAAAAATGTTGTCAAATTTGGGCGGCCTTCCGGCTTTATTCATTATTCTTACTTTTAATCTCGTTCTGTTTCTTCTTGGAACCATAAAACTTGGAAAGCTAAGGTCTGCTTAGGTGGAAGCTTACTATTGAAACAGCACGTCTACCGCGAAGTTTCTTCTCCTTCGCAGTCAAAAATCTAATATCCAATGGCAAGCAGAATGTGTGATTGTTGATCAGATGTGTCTCGCTATTTTTCAGATTACAAATAAACTCATCTCGTGTACTTAAACCCCCAAAGGTAATGTCATGTCAGATAGTCTTAAAATTCCGCCAAATACAATTCGGGCCCACGTTGTTGACGGTGTGAATATCAATATTGAAGACCATATTCGTCCTTCTCCTGCCAAACGAGACTGGATGGATAATGTACCGGCTGGCTATATCTACCGATGCATTCCCATGCTTGCTGCTAATACAATGGGTTGGGAAATTTTAAATCCGGCCAGAACAAGTCTCGTTTGGGATGGAGGTGATAGAATTGAAAACCTCTCGATTTCTTGTGAAAATCGCGGATTATTTACAGCGAGTTCTCATTTTGGCAGCGCGATAGCCACATGGTATGTCCCTTTCTTATTTAAGACATCACCTGATTTAGGGTTGTTTATTTCAGGCCCGGCCAATCATGAAAAAGAAAACATTCAGCCTTTGGATGCCTTTGTCAGAACAGACTGGTTGCCCTTCCCTTTCACAATTAATTGGAGAATGAGAAAGGCGCATGAACCTGTTACCTTTGAAGAGGGCGAACCCATTGCGCGCATAATGCCTTTTCCACTGACATTAATTGATGAAACGCAACTGGAAATAACGCGACTCTCTTCTGATCCCGGTTTTAAGGCAGAAGTCACAGAGTTTGGGAAAGCAAGAGCCGCAAACGTGGCCGCGCAAAGGGCCAATATTGCTAAAGCCATGGAAACGGGCGAAACGCCCAGCCAAGACGGTGTCTACAATGCGCAATATGTGAAAGCAAAAGGGGAAAAAGGGGAAGAGCACACGCCACACCAAACTATCTTCCGACCTCAAAAGCCTTTGGACAAACTCTGATATTCCTTCTAAGTAGTCATACTCTTATTCGGAAAATTTATTCGATAAGGCCGGCCGTTATAGCGGCGCAAGTTTTCAGGTTTCACCATGTAACTTGATATGTGATTATCAAACTCCACTAGCGCAATGTCAGTGAAGTTTGATAATTTGAAATAAAATATGTGAGCAATGTAATATCTATGGTCAATCACGTTTCATCATAAGGTGAATTTATCGCGTCATAAATCTATTTAATTCCGACTTAATTTCGACGATATATTATTGATTTGCAAAATTTTCATTCGCTTGCTCAACAACAACATCCAGAGCATTATCCATAAGAGGTTTCATATCTGAATTTATAAAACGTTGGGCGATGGGTCGCTTAAATCCTGCGTTAGGACGGAGTTTATATGTCCATGTCAATTGAGATTGCCCATTAGGTAAGACTTCCCAAGCTTGCTGGCCTAGCGCGTAATCTAAATGTCTTCCAGAAGCAGCGGTAAAATCCCAAACTTGATATCTGAATAAAGTCGGAAAGTCATTTTTTAAAACACGTTCTAGAGTGTAATGACCGTCAGAAAATTCGAGCCTGCGAACTGATCCCTCTTCTGGCCAAGTGCCTGATAAGACAACAACATCAACCGGTTTTTTAATATTTTCTGTTTCCTCCATCGCAGAAACGATTTTATTTCCGTCTTCAATAAATAAGCGCAATGGCTCTAAGGGAGCATTGAAGGCCCGTTGTGTTTCGTAAACAGCGTAACGACCCTCTTTCAATTCCGGAGCCGTTCCGTCATAAATTGGCGGAGTACTTGGCGGCGCGACATAACTCGCACAAGCGCTTAAGGTTGAAAGGAGAAGGACTGATATGAAGAGTTTAAGAGATGAGCGTAACATAAAAAGAGCCTATAATTATTGATACGAATATCGTATAATTATAATACGATATTCGTATAGTCAACAGAGAAGGTGTGTTTTGTCTGAGAAATTAAACGAACGCTTATTGGAAAGCGTTGGATTTCTATTGAATTTGTTTGTCGTTAACGAACAACAATTTCCGTCTGCAGAAGGGCGCGTGCGTTATAATCCGATAGATTTCCAAACGCTTCGCTACATAGAAAACAACCCCGGATGTCGAGGCGCGGATATTGCCCGAACCCTTGGTGTGGCCCCGACCACTCTACAATCGGCGCTAGACCGACTCATAAAAAAAGGCTGGGTAAAACGATATAATCATCCAACCAGTAAACGCGCCAAAGCGCACGCTTTAACAGAAGACGGTGCAGAGCTTAGAGCGGCAATACACAGACAAGACCTCGCGAATATGGATGTTATGCTTAGCGCACTTTCTCCAGAAGAACAAAAATTTGCGGTACAAGTATTAGGAAAAATTGCCGCGAATTTGCGTCAAAAAAATATCTAAAAAGAATTCATAGACAAAAATGCAAAGCTCAGTTTTGTTGTGAGGCCTACCCCCGCTCTTCGGCGAATTCCTGCAACAGGGCCGCATAGCCCTTCCCGTCTACCCAATAGGGTGTGATTTGAACGAGGGTCATGAAGACCCCTTGATCAATTAGCGATTTGGGCGGGGCGGTGCCAAAGCGCAGGTCATGATATTGGAGCCAGAAGGTAAAATGCTGCGCGATACGTCCGGCCAAGGCCTGTTTTTCCCCTTCATCAAAAATCAAATGCCCATCGGCGTGAAGCTTGGATAGGAGGGAAAAGGCCGTGCGTTCTTTGAGCGCGAGAATATTGGCAAATTTGGTTTTGAGTTCCGGGATGCGCCCGACGAGTTCGGCCTGGTTGCGATAGAAAAAGCGGAAGTCAAAAATCTCTTCAAAGATGATGTAAAGATAGACCCAATTATCGGCCATGTTTAGCGGGGCATTTATCGGCGCGCTCAGGACTTGGCGAATTTCTTCTTCGAAATCTTCGAAAAGCGCGACGATGATTTCGTCTTTACCTTTGTAGTGATAATAGAGGTTACCGGGACTGATGCCCATGACAGAGGCGATATCAACAGAGGAAATCACGCTCTCGCCTTCCATATTGAAAAGCTCTAGCGCGGTGCGAAGGATTTTGGTTTTGGTGGCGCTCCGCTCGGCCATCGCGGTTTAAGCTTTCGGCTTTGGCGTGCGTTTTGTTGTTGTTCTTTTAGTCGTGGTTTTTTTAGGGGTCGTTTTGCGTTTCGGCTTAGGCTTGCTTTGCGCTTTTTGAAGGGCGTCTAATTTCGCATTCAACTCTGCCACTTGGGCCTCAAGCTCTGCGACACGTTCCCCCTTACTGCCGGACAGCTTTTCGCGCATGGCTTTGATACGGTCATTAATGTCAAAGTCTTTGACGCCCGATTTTTCGAGCATTTCTTTGCCCTTATACTCAACGACTTTTTCAAGCATTTCGCCCTTTTGGACGAGATCTTCAAAGACCTGAGACGACTTACCGCTCAAATCATCGACCGCGCCTTTGGCTTCTGTCAGCGCACGGCCATACGCTCCGATACCGGCGAGCCATATACGACGGGCTGTATCGCTCGACTTCTTTTCTGGGGCTTTTTTATCGTCTTTAGACATAATGCGCTCCGTAGGTTGTGAGCTAGTTTAGGGTAATCGGGCTTTCCTCGCCTTTGTGATTAAAGGCTGCGGCCACAGACGGCAAGAGTACGGGATCAACATGGTGATGCGGCACTTCGGGCTCGCCAAAGAAATCGCGGATAATATCAATCGTTTCATCCCGACGCGTCAGGAGGAAAAGATGCCCTGCCCCTTTAATAATTTCGAGTCGGGAACGCTTGAGGAAGTAGTTCAGAATATAACCATTACCGACAGGCACGATGTGATCCTTGTCGCCCATCAATACGAGCGTCTTGGCTTTAATCCGCCGAATAAAGGGCAAAGAGGACCAACCAATCATAGCACCCAATTGATAGACATAACCTTTGACGGAAGGTGGCACCATATTAACAGCGAAATCATGCATGCCGCCTTCGACCGCATCGCCGTAAAGCGTCTCAAAATTCTTCTTGAGAAAGTCCTTATCCATATAGCGTTTGGGCGACGCCATTTTAGACAGCGCCTTCGGATTACCCGGTATCATGGTGACGCCCGTCGTCGTCGCACAAAGCACGAGGTGACGCACCATTTTGCTATATTGCCACGCAAATTGCTGCGCAGGCCCACCGCCCCAACTCACGCCGAGCACATCAACTTTTGTGTAGCGGTTTTCCAAAAGGATTTGTTTCGCGGCTTTCGCCACCCACCATGGGCGATATGGAAATGTCGGATCCGGTGAGCCGCCCACACCGGGCATATCAAAGGTAATAATGTCGCGACCCGTAAAGGTATCCGCAAAAGCTTGTGCAATTTCGAGGTTAGCGCCAATGCCATTAAAGAATAAGAGCGGCGTGCGTTTTCCTTTACCTTTGTCGGTCCCCTTCCAGATCGCCGTGCGGAGTTTCTGGTTCCCTACTTGCGAAAAGAAAATTCGCGGCAGGTTCGGGTGATAGTCTGTCCCGACGGTTAATGGGCCCATAGAATTAGGCATGATACGTCTTTCCCGCAGCGTGTCCGTGCTGCGTTCACTTTTATTTTTTCGAATCAGGTCCCACCATCCCGCGTGATTCTTAATTATTTATATCTAAATGGGGCGCGAATGCTCCCCTGTAAAGCGTCAGCCTGTGATTAGGACTGCATTCAAATCTGTATAAAACAGCCCCCTCGCCGTCTATTTTCGCTTGAAATTAAGTGAAGACATATTCACCCGGTGCATGGCTTTGTGGCGGAAGCGCTTTGCTACCGAGTTTTTTCGGGGCAGCTTTCATCTCTCCGGAGCGTTCTGATAACCAACCATCCCAACGCACCCACCAGCTTTCTTTCACGGGTTCTGCCGCCTCTAACCAGCGGTCAGCGCGTGCCGGGTGATCGGCATTCGTATAATAAAGAGCCTTCGGATTACCCGGAGGGTTTA
>CAYTAJ010000107.1:0-6694 GCA_964435725.1 uncultured Algimonas sp. | reverse complement strand
ACAGTCGCGGCGACGGCGAACTGGTATTTCATGTTTGTCTCGACCTTCTTGATAACGGCCATTGGGTCTCTGGTGACGATTTTCATCGTCGAACCACAACTCGGAGAGTATGATAGCTCTCGTGCCGATAAAACCATTTTGGATAATTCTATGATGGAAGAGGTAACGCCCTTAGAAAAGCGCGGCTTGCGCTGGACGGGATTTGCTTTGCTCTGTGTACTCGGCGTCATGGCTTTCACTATCGTACCGGAATGGGGTGTCCTAAGAGATCCGGATAATCCCGATCCCATGAATAGTCCATTTTTTGACGGCTTCGTTGTCTGGATACTCATCTTCTTCTTGGTGTTGGGTTACACCTATGGCCGCGTAACCGGGACGATGAAGACGGATCGGGATATAATTGACGGGATGAGCGAGGCGCTGTCTTCACTTGGCCTTTATATCGTTTTGGTTTTCTTTGCGGCGCAATTCGTGGCCTTTTTCGGCTGGACTAATCTCGGCGCGATTACAGCCGTGTCCGGGGCGCAATTTATTGAGAGCTCCGGCATGAGCGGCCCAGTCGTTTTCATCATGTTTATCCTGATGTGCGCGCTGATTAATCTCTCGCTCGGCTCGGCCTCTGCACAATGGGCGGTGACGGCGCCGATTTTTGTGCCCATGCTTATGCTGGTGGGCTATTCGCCCGAAGTTATTCAGGCGGCCTATCGCATTGGTGACAGTTCCACCAATATCATCACGCCAATGATGAGCTATTTCGGGCTAATTTTTGCTTGGGCGCTGCGCTATGACAAAGATCTGGGTGTTGGCGGTCTTATCGCGATGATGTTGCCTTATACAATCTTTTTCCTTCTGTTCTGGATTGGCTTTTTTGTGCTGTGGACCTTTGGTTTTGATTTGCCTGTGGGGCCGGGGTCACCGACCTATTACACGTCATAAGCGAAGCGATAAAAACAAAATTTCGTCAAACACTTGCTATATCAAGAGTGAATATTAAAGTCTTAAGTCTTAAGCCTTAAGCAAACTCTATATGGAACACCGATCAAATGCTTCAGTCTGAAGAAATTCTAGAAGCACTGGAACAAGTTTTATCTCATGAGAGTTTTGCTTCTAGCCCGAAGAGCTCAGCATTTTTGGAATTTATTGTAAAAGAAACCCTCAAAGGGAATTCTGATTCAATAAACGAAATCTCGATAGCCCAAGACCTCTATGGCAAAGGTGCGGAATACGACACGACTGATAATTCACTTGTAAGAGTGTCTGCTCGACGTGTCCGCAATAAACTTAAACTCTACTATGCAGAAATAGACCATACCTCTGTTATTATAACAATTCCGAATGGGCGATATGTCCCGAAATTCAAACGGAGAGAAGCGTTCGGCTCAAACACGCAGTCTGAGTCAAACATCCAACCAAAATTAGGTGCGGACACACAACGACCAAAATTTCATTCTCGAACCTCTGCTCTATTTTTAGTCGCCTGTTCTATATTGATTATTTACTTGGGTTTCGTTTTTTCACAATTTCTATCTGGTTCACATACGATTATTGCGGACCAAATCCATGCAAGTCATGCGTCTGGTGAAGTTAAAGAGGACATTCATTTTGCCTCTCAATATCCCCGTATCGCGATAACCCCGTTCAGCAACCAAACAAAGCAAACAGAATATGATTTTTTAGAAAAAGCGCTTCAGTGGAAGATCGCGGAAGATTTATCGCGTTTCCAAATGGTGAGGCCAACTGTTTATCAGGATTCTATTGAGACCCTTCTGAATGAAGAGACGAGCGAATATGATTACGCTATTGATTCAATGATTTTATCAGTGGAACCTGAAATTGATATTTTTGTAAAACTCATCGAGCTTGAGACAAAATCGGTTGTTTTCGAAAACCGTATCAAAAAGTCATTAAGTACATTCGAATACCAGCAAGAATTAATGCATACCATCGTCGAATTAGGCGGTCGATTTGTGAGTGAGCTATCTCAAGATCGTCTGGACATTATCAGCAAGCAAATTCAGGCGGGGGCTTTAAGCAATGAAAATATGCGAACATTTGAATGTGCAATGCTCTCGCGTGACACAATCGCTTATCCTGACCCAATCGCCTTTAGAGAGGCCTATCTCTGTTTAGAAGGGCTCCTGAAAAATGATCCCGATAATGCAATCTTATTGTCTAGTTTTGGAAATCTCATCATGATGGGCGCCTTGGCCGAAGAACCTGTTTTCGAAGCCCGTAAAATCAATCCTGACATTAATGCTCAGCAAGGATTAGTTATGATGCTGAAAGCGGTGGAGTTATTGCCTTTCAGCGCCGAAACACATGAAGCCTTATCATCAGGCTATATTCTACTCGGAGATCGTAAGGCTGGTCTTAAACATGCTGAATTGGCGTATTACGCTAATCCAGGCTCTCCCAATATTATCTTGCAATTGAGCCGAATATTAGCCGGCGAAGGCGAATGGGATAGGTCATTTAACTTAATGCAGATGGCTGTTAATTTGGATCCCAATTTAGAGATTTATTATCAACGCATCGCCTTTCTTAGAGCTTTGATGGAGTCTCGAGACGATGAAATGGAGCGCATTGCCCAAGACCTGACAGAGGATAAATATAGATATGACTATATTTATTCATTTTTAGCATCTGTCGCGAATGAGGATTATAATAGGCGAGATGATTTATATGAGATGATGGTCAGTTCAGCATCACGCGAAGGAAATGAAAAACGTATAATTGATTTAGTTTCACAATTCGGAAATTATGAAACCCAAAACCGCGTACGAGAATTATTCGTTCGCGGAGGTGTTATGAAACCAATTAAAGCGGCTTCTTTTCAGTAAGTCTGTGTTGCTATCTGAGACAATAGATTAATTAGTCCTTTTTAAAAATGAGCGACGACATAGTGTGGGTTACATCGCCGCCCACCTAACTATCCGAAGATAGCTATCCTGTTCGATAGTGCCCTTATCAAACGGGCTACATTTTTACATGCCGTAGTTTTTTAACATTTCCAACGTTACTCACCGTTACATGCGCGGAAATGTCCAAATTGTATAAGACCCTGTCCTATACACGACTGCGTATACTGATTTGGAAATGGCGTCATATAAACTCGAATTAAGATTAATTAGATGCGTCGACTCATCTGCATTTTTTCAAATCGAAAGCGCCATCATTCCCATTGCAAAGCCACCAACAGTGTGACAATCGCGGTTTATGAGCGGCTCTTCGGACAATACGCATAGTGGTGTCATAAGCGGTGGCTTATTGGCAGGGATAGCGGCCTATACAATGTGGGGGCTTTTCCCTTTTTACTTCAAAGCAACACAAGACGTACCACCCATTGAATTTGTGGCGCATCGTATAATTTGGTCTGTGCCATTCGGTCTTTTGATTATCCTCTTCCGCAAGCAATTGGGGGATGTTTATCGCGCGCTTAAAACCCCGAAGACTGTCCTGCTCTTATTCGCAGCGGCAGTCGCATTGGCCATTAACTGGGGTGTCTATATTTACGCCATTCAAATCAATCAGATATTCCAAGGCAGTTTGGGGTATTACATCAATCCCCTCATGTATGTGCTTGTCGGCGTTGTCTTTTTTGGCGAGAGACTATCGAAATTTCAAGGTTTGGCCGTTCTGTTTGCTTTGCTCGGTGTGTCGGTGTTGACCGTCTATGGTGGCGTGTTCCCGGCTATCTCATTGATACTTGCTGTGAGCTTCACGATCTATGGCGTCATTCGCAAATATGTCGAGATAGGCGCCATGCCGGGGCTCTTTATAGAGACCTTGCTTTTGATGACGCCCGCCCTCGCCTATATCCTCTATCAACACCAAATCGGCACACTACAATTTGGCGCTTTGGGACTGCGGATGGATATCCTGATTTTAATGGCGGGGCCCATTACAGTGCTCCCTCTCCTCGCTTTTGCCTTTGCGGCGCGGCGGCTCAAGCTCTCAACGCTTGGGTTCTTGCAATTTATCGGGCCTACCATGCAATTCATGTGTGGCATTTATTTCGGTGAACCCTTTACCCCTGCCCACGCCATTTGCTTTAGCCTGATCTGGATAGGTGTCGCGATATTCAGCTTTGATGCTTATCGGAGCAACAAAAAAACGAAAAAGCTCGCGGCCTAACGATTACCCGTCATGAAATCGATGAAGCTGTCACCGGCAGCAGAGGCGGCGAAGACACCCAGCAGAAATGTCACAAACATAATCAAAACTTGCAGCGCAAAGAGAAATGCCCCGTCCAGCAGCATATTTTGATCCGGCGCCATGGGTGTTTCTTTAAGCGTTTTCCTGCGGCTGGCCGCGAATATGAGCGTCGATATCAGTGCAAACACAATCACGAGCGGCATCGGAAAGGCGTAAAAGCCCGCTAAAAAGGCCAATAAAAGAACCGCATATCCCAGATATTTCATGTTTTGACTTCTACGCTGCTATTACGACATGCGCGATAGAGCCCTTTTCAGAGAGTTGCAAGCGTCTGACTGTCGCGTGCACTTTGCCGCTTAAGACGGCGCGTCTCTAAAACCTCGCGCAAATGCTTTATGAAAATCACATCGCAGCCCAAACATTTGTTTTTAACAAGGCGGCCTTTGCCGTCTTCCTGCGCTGAAACTTCTTCGAAAGCCGCTTCATTAAAGCCAAAACTTTGCCCCATACGTTCGGGCATTCCTTTATTAATGGCTTGGATAGCCGGAATGTCGGCGATGTCGTCAAAGATATCGGATAAGCGCTCTTCTGTCAGATTGCCGATCGGCGCGGCTGTTTTCAAACAGCAGGGATAGATATTGCCATTGGGTTCAATTGAAATTTCAGAGCCCGCCTGTCCGAGTTTCAAGAAATTTAGACCGCCGGACCATCTGGCGCAGAAATTTGTTTCATAGCCAGCGTTGGACAGTCCATTGGCAAAGGCCCGTCCTCTTGGCCAAAGCTCACCAATCCAGAGGTCGGGTTGCGCACCAAAGAAAACAAAGGTCGATCCAGTTGGTTTCTTATCCGGGCTTCCTTTTGGAATATTAAGACGCTCATCTTTCTCTCCACCGAGCGAAATTTCTGTCACGCCGTGGCGAGCCATCATGGCGCGTATATCTTCCATAAATCTGAATTTCTTCTCGCCTTTCATACCGACATGATAATCATCAATGGACGCTATACCGAAAGAGGTCACACCCGCTGCTAAGCAATCCTGCAATATCGCTTCGGTCAGAATATCACCTGTTGTCTGAATTCCTATATGAGGTATCTTGCCCTTATATTTGGCTTTCAACGCCTCCATCACTGGGAAGAAAAGTTCATCCCGTACACCGTCAATTAAGAGCTCGCCCCCTGCGAGGATAATCTGCGTCGGTTCATTTTGGTCCGTTTCAGGATTATACCACGATAAATCGTCCGGTAGGTTTTTGATAATGGCTTGATAGGCGCGTTGTCCTTCACCGACCACTTCGGTTAAGGCGTCTCGGACATAAGGTCTGAAACGATCATCATAACAATGCTTACAACGCCTATG
Organism: uncultured Algimonas sp.; assembly: GCA_964435725.1. Taxonomy (GTDB): domain Bacteria; phylum Pseudomonadota; class Alphaproteobacteria; order Caulobacterales; family Maricaulaceae; genus Litorimonas. The sequence goes on along the minus strand of CAYTAJ010000107.1, from coordinate 1,182 downwards.
ACAGGCCCAAGTCAGCACCCAATAAAGCGATTGCATAGAAACCTCCGTTTCGGGCTTTACTAAGCCATGAAAGCGGCAAGGCAAATGACGTCATCGTGACGTCTTATCGTTTTATGCGGGCTTTGCCGCGCCCTTCTGCAAGTGCTTTGACTATACCGCGAAAGGTTCTGACTTCTTGCATTGTCATTTTCGCCCGTGTCAAAGGCGCACGGATATTTTGAGACATCAGCGCACGTTTGGCTTCGGGAAAGAAAAACCCTGCTTTATCGAGTTCGTCTTCCAGATGTTCGAACAAACCCGTCAAATCTTCGCGCGGGGCCGCTTCGCTGATATCGGGGTCGAACACATCCGGAATATTATCCAAAACAGAATTCGCCCAGATATAGGCAAAGATATTAACAGCCTGCGCGAGGTTCAGCGACTGAAAGGCCGGATTGACAGGATAAGTCAAAATCGCATCCGCCAGAACAACATCGGCATTGGTAAGGCCCGCTTTTTCAGGGCCAAACAGAATGCCGGATTGCAAACCTGCTTCGCTGAGGCTGCGCATCTTTGGACCAGTGTCATTTGTGCCCAGCACAGGGATTTCAAGTTCTCGGCGGCGCGCCGTCGCCGCCAAGACGAATTTGAGGTCAGAAACCGCCGCCTCTGTCGTCGGATAAACTTTCGCATTATTTAGAACATCTATCGCGCCCGCCGCCATGGGCTCAGCCGCCGGATTGGGCCAACCATCACGCGGGGCGACAAGACGTAAATCCGTCAGGCCGAAATTGAGCATACAGCGACAGGCCGCGCCAATATTCTCACCCAGTTGAGGCCTTACAAGAATAACCGCAGGCGCTGGCTTTTCTTCATCCTTGGCTACAACGCGCCCAAGTTGGTCTTTGGTCGTCTTACTCAAGAGGAGCCTCTTTCATCCTTAAAATACGCACTATACGTCTTAGGTCTTTAAGTTTACCCGCTGTGGTGTTAAACGGCGCGTAAATCAATCGACCTGCTTACAGAGGGAATCATGGCTAAAATCAAGGTAAATAATCCAGTCGTTGACATGAATGGTGATGAGATGACTCGCATCATCTGGGATATGATCAAAGAACGCCTCATCCACCCTTATCTTGATATCGAACTGTTAGACTATGATTTGTCTATCCAGAGCCGTGATGCCACGAATGACCAAATCAC
>CAYTAJ010000106.1:0-6950 GCA_964435725.1 uncultured Algimonas sp. | reverse complement strand
GGGGGAAGCGTGTACGTTTATGAGTCTTTGGCGTCTTTCTCATAGGCATTGACGATTTTCCCAACAAGGGGGTGACGCACAACGTCTGAGGCCAGAAACTTTACCTGCGTAATGCCTTTAATATTGTCTAAGATGGAAAGGGCATGCGCGAGGCCCGAGGTTTGACCATGCGGTAAATCAGACTGGCTTGGGTCGCCGGTCACGGCATATTTCGCTCTCTCGCCTAAGCGCGTTAAGACCATTTTCATCTGGGGGATGGTCGCGTTCTGCGCTTCATCAATCACAACAAATGCATCAGACAGTGTCCGGCCTCTCATAAAGGCGAGAGGGGCTACTTCAATATCGCCAGCAGCTTTACGACGATCGACTTCGTCTCGCCCCAAAACCATATGCAGCGCATCCCAAATCGGTTGCATGTAAGGATCGACTTTTTCATTGAGGTCCCCCGGGAGAAAACCAAGACGCTCCCCGGCTTCTACGGCGGGGCGACACGCAATAAACCGCGCGACTTCGCCCCGCGCCAAAAGAGAGGCGCCATAGGCGGTTGCCAAAAAAGTCTTACCCGTACCCGCAGGGCCAACACCAAAAATAATAGTATCATCGCGCATGGCGTGAATAAATTTTTCCTGACGGGGTGTTTTCGGGACAATTGGGCTGCGCCGTGGAAAGGGAATAATCGCTTCGACGCTGGCGGCTTTGACTTTTCCTTTGCCCATAGCGCGAATAAGGGCGCGAATATCAGACGGCCCGCAAGGCCAGCCTCGTTCCAAACGCTGATAAATTTCTTTGATGAGTTCGCCAGAGCGCGCCCGACTGGGTGTATCACCATTTACATGAACGGAAGATCCGGGCGCCTCGATATATACGCCAAAGGCTTCTTCTATTAGAGCCAGATTGGCATGATTGGGCCCACAAAGGCGCCGCACCAAATCTGCATCATTAAATTCAAGAATGTCTGTTTGTTTGCTCATACTCTTCCATAGCAAGCCTTTTGAAAAAGGCGAGAGGGTCTTGCCTATTTATTCTGTTTTAGTTGAGCAAACCTCCATATGAAATGGCCTTTATTTCGACAAGATTTCAGATATGTTTGGGGGTGCGGGAGAGAGACTTATGTTACGATTTTCAACTTTATGCTTATCTGCCTCATGTTTTTTATGGTCAGCTTCAATCGCAACTGCTCAAGATTGGGTTCAAATAGAGTCTAGCGATCAGGGACTTGTGTATGCGCCAAAAGGGCAGGCGGATGGCCCGCTGATCCGCACAATCACATTTTCAGATATTGAAAGGGCTTGCAGCTGTCGTTTAGCGGATGAGACAGATGGGAGTGAGCAAGGCGTCATAGAATATGGCTTATCCATTTTATGGATAGATGCTTATGACCTTCAGAAAACGAAGCATGAAAGCACGCCGCACCTTTACGGTGAAGCAGAGACTGAAAATGGAACGCGCCAGATTTTTGCGGGCCTTTTCGACTCTGGTTCAGAACAGGGGTTAAGAGTCTATATATCTGAACCCGATACATTTTCTCTTGCGAAAGCGAAATCTGCATTGTCTTCCTTGTCTCAGAATTTACTAAAGGACCAGCCCTCTGCGATAAAGAACGTATCAAATCAGAGTAGCAAAGATCTGCTGGCCGGAGTCAGAGGTGACGTGAAAGCATCCTCCTCTCAAGCGAATACAAATAATCATACATCAAAAAAGCCAACAACAGGCGCAAGTCTCCTCGCGGGCATTCGTGGGGATATGGATAAGATTAAGCAAAAAAATGCTGCAGCGCGCGCTGTCGAGCGTGAGAAGGCAGAAAGAAAAGCTGAAGCTGCTCGTCAATTGGCCGCCAAAACCGCACTGCGTTCTAGTGGATATCCGGTCCCTTTAGTGATGTCAGAGGGGAGTAAAACCGTTGTCTATAACTGGGATGAAGTTGGCGAGGGCGATAAATGGGCCAAAGCCAATGACGCAAAAAGCCCTCGCATCATCAAACGAAAACTGCCTTATAAAACCGGCCAATCAGACGAAACTGCCGTCAAGAAAATCTTAAAAGATATCGGCTTGTCCCGTGTCAAATTAAGCCATCGAGAAGTTATAGACGTTACGCGTGAACTGATGGGCATTCAGCATGTGATTTCAATCGGGACGGCCAAACGAAAGGGCCACAATGTAAATTTATTTGTGACTTTCAGTTTTGATCCAAAAACAGACAGTGCCTCAATAGACATCTATGAGGCGGCCCCAAAGCAATGGAAAGATTTTGGTGGGGTCGCTGTGCCCTTGACGCTTGTCGGTGTTTATAAGCGTGAAGATTTTACTGAGGCCGCCCTTAAGGAGCTTAAAGCCTCAACTTTCAAAAATGATCTTAAAATCTATGAGGAACATTATACCGCGAAAATGACAGCCTTATTCCAAGGCATCATGATGTCTCACACGGCGACGCTGAATTCTCTCTCAAGCCTCGCCATGAGCACCGGACAATGTGCGGGTGTTGAAAACTGTACAGTGACAATGGATGGTGTTGGAGGATATGACGCCGTTATAACGGAATAGGTTTGTCTGATTTCTCTAACCCTCGACAATGATGAAGGGTTCTAGGACTTCGACTTTAATTGTCTTAATCCGCGCGAAACGATCGCTGGGGTTATCAACGACTGTCCAGTTATGTAATGTTTTGGCGGTCATATGTTTCCCATTGGGCAATAATCCATTCCAATCCATAGTTACCCATAAGGTATATTCAGCCTCACTTATTTTCTCAAAACGGAACTCTGATAATTCGTGTTTACTGTAAGCCACAGAGGATGCGGGGCCATTAATCCAAGCAGAGAGGTCTTCAAAGTTTTCGATGGCACCTGAGCTAAAATTAAACAAAATGTCTTCAGCAATAATCTCCTGAAATGGTTCAGGCGTTCGCTCTGGGTTTTCGACCAACTCAAGCCAACGATGCACAAGCGTTAAGAGGCGTGTGCGCATATAGCTGTTTTTAATGTCCTCAACACTAGCTCTTAGTGAAGTCTGTTCTTGAGGCAGTCTTTCAGATTCACAAGCCGTAAGCCCAAATAGAGAAATAGTGATGAGAATGATAAGAAACTTCTGCATTAGAAATACTTAAAGCTTAATCAACTTGGCGTCCAACGCGAAAAACCAAACGGAATTATATTGGGCTGTATAATATTCTGCGCTAGGGTAAGTTAGTAAATTAAGTTAGTAAATAAAGGGGGCGTTTATGAAACTCGGTGCATTTTCAGTAAGCTTAGCGGTTAAGGATATCCAAAAGTCATTTGAATTTTATCAAAGCCTGGGGTTTGAAAAATTTCATGGCGAGATCGAACAGGGCTGGCTCATTCTGGCCAATGGGACAACACGCATAGGTCTTTTTCAAGGCATGTTCGACAAAAATATGATGACATTTAACCCGGGTTGGGATGAGAACGCTCAACCCATTACGGGCTGTCCCGATGTGCGAGACATACAGAAAAAGCTAAAAGGTGACGGCGTAAGTATCATGAATGAAGCGGATGAGACGACAACGGGTCCGGCGAGCTTCATGGTGGTTGATCCAGACGGCAATCCCATCTTGCTAGATCAGCACATTTGATGTGATTAAATGAGTGATATTACATTTTTATGCGCGCCGGAATTAGACGGTAAAATTCCAAAACCGGAACGCGCCTCTAAATTTCTTCCGGACTGGTTTCGTAATCTACCAAGAGAAATGGGAATGAAGGATGCCCATGGTTTGCCGGGATTAACTGTTCGAGCCTGTTTGCCTGTGGCTGATATTATGTCCTTGGGCTGGATAATCCCCCTCCCATTTGACATTCGTGCTGTGCAAGACATGTCAACGGGTCAACTCCAGTTTCAGTGGCCCGATGATGTTTCGTTCCAACCTATTGAAGGTCATCACCCCGACCAGATAGGCGCAGATAAGCCGCCCTTTCTTGGGCGTTCACCTCTGAAGTTCATCAACCCGTGGCGTGTTTCATTGCCCAAAGGGTGGTCAGCAAACTTTATTCATCCGATCAATCATTTTGAGCTGCCGTTCTTGGCCTTTAACGGCTCGGTTGATTGTGACGCCTTGGATGTACCTGTGAATGTCCCTTTTTTATGGAATGCTCATGCGCCGGAAATCTATTTGCCAGCTGGGACACCCATGGTGCAGGTCATGCCTTACGAACGCGGGGCAATGCCGAGCAAAGCGACTATTCGAGTCGAAACCAAAGAAGAGACAGAGGTGCGAACAGAGGCGCTTTCGCGTAAATATTCGGAAGAGTCAGTTTATTCCAAAGAATGGCGCAGACGCCATGAGCGGGAGACTTAGTCCGAAGACTAGCGCATGGTTTTGGCGGCTTGACGCATCATTTCATCCATGAGGCGCGTTTGTCGTTCTAGCTCATCTTGAACGGCGGTTTGCATGTCTAGTTGCGCCTTATCAAAGTCGCGTTGCGCTTCGCGTTGGAGGCAATCAATATACAGTTCAATATCGAGCGCGTATTTTGTCAAACGATCGCTGGAAGATTGATTAGATGAAATAGGCGGTGGTGTTGGCTTAAGGCATTCCGTGCTTTTCCATTCGAAATTCGACTGACTATCTTTTCGGATGATTTCGCCTGCGTGAGCCGATGAAACGGTTGTCAAAGCAGCTATACCTACCAGAATCTTAAAAGTCTTTTTCATCAATATATTTCCCTTAAACCAACTCACCAATCAAACTGTTCCGTCCCGCATCTGTCATTTTGACTTTGACGATTTGCCCGATTAGGTTTTCCGGGCCGTCGAAATGTGTACCTTGAAGATAGGGGCTACGGCCGAATAACTGTCCGTCTTTGCGGCCCGTGCCTTCGACTAAGACATCAAGTGTTTTCCCGACGAGCGATAGATTAAAGTCATGCTGTTGCTTATAAAGCAGGGCTTGTAGGCGTTGCAGGCGATCTTGTTTTTCATCTTCCGGTACTTGGCGCGGTAGCCCTGCACCTGGCGTGCCGGGGCGAACAGAATATTTAAAAGAGAACGAACTGCCATAGCCGATTTCTTCGACGCATTTCATTGTCTGTTGGAAGTCTGTCTCAGTCTCGCCTGGGAAGCCAACAATAAAGTCGCCCGACAACGCAATGTCAGGGCGGGCCGCCCGTATTTTGGCGATTAAGTCTTTATAATGCTCATAGGTATGACCGCGATTCATGGCGTGCAGGACTTTGTTGGATCCGGCCTGAATGGGCAGATGCAAATAAGGCATGAGCTTGGGTTCAGACCCCAACGTCTCAATCAGGTCATCATCCATATCGCGCGGATGGGATGTCGTGAAGCGAATACGGTCTATTCCGCCAATCAAGGCGACGTGTCGGATAAGCTGGCCCAAAGTCCACTGCTTGCCGTCTTCACCGACGCCGTTATAGGCATTCACATTCTGCCCAATCAGCGTGATTTCGCGTACGCCATGCGCAGCCAATTGACGGGCTTCGGCGACGACTTGGGCGACGGGGCGGCTGACTTCCGCGCCACGCGTATAAGGCACCACACAAAATGTGCAGAACTTATCGCAGCCTTCTTGAATGGTCAGGAAAGACGAAAATCCTTTGGGTTGACGCACTTCGGGGAGTTGGTCGAATTTCTCTAATGTGTCGAACTCCGTCTCCAAAACATCACCTGTACCGCGATGGACTTTGGCAATCATTTCCGGCAGCTTGTGATAGGTCTGCGGGCCCAGTACCATATCGACGACGGGCGCGCGGGACATAATCTCTGCGCCCTCGGCTTGAGCGACACAGCCGGCAACGGCGACTTTCATGTCGGGTTTGTTTTTCTCTTTATGCTGACGAATACGGCCGAGCTCGGAATAGACTTTCTCGGCCGCTTTTTCTCGAATGTGACAGGTGTTGAGAATGACGAGGTCCGCATGGTCGGGCTCTTCGACAGGGGCATAGCCAATCGGCGCGAGTACATCGGCCATGCGCTCACTGTCATAGACATTCATCTGACAGCCATAGGTCTTGATGAAAACTTTTTTGGTATTGGGCTTCGTGGCGTCGGGCTTGGCTGCAATAATTGCAGGAGCATCAATATCACGGGGCGCGTTTTTATCGCGGGGTGAAATCGTCATGATTATTCTCACTAATGTTGTGAGCGGGCGTATAGGGGAGTGAGTAAGATTGGGCAAGAGCTTGCAAACAGCAATATATAGTTGTAATATTATTACATGAAAAAGTTGTTACTCTTTGTTTTTCTTTTCCAATTGTCCTCACTCCCATTCAGTGCATTTGCTTGTAGTTGCATTCATTCGCCGAGTGGTGGTTACGTGAGTAAAATTACCGAAGGTTATGTGATTTTTTGGGGAGTCCCCACACAGGCTAAACTCGTTCAAACAGAAGAAGGGCGTCCACAAACTAAAGTGGAATATAAAATTCAAGTCTTAGAAGGTTTCGAACGGCTACCTAATGGCCCTAATATTGTAACCTCATCAGTAGTTGATGGCGCAAGTTGCGGTAAACAATTAATAATGGGGACTCCTCAGTTCATTATGGCTAATAAAGGCAGGAACGATGTGCTCAGAGTTTCTTCTTGCATGCCTGATATCCCTTACAAGGCTATTAACAACTACCTTACATCTGGCGAGGACGTTTTCATTCCTGACTTAAATGAGTGTTGGTTAGATTCGAATGAGATTAATACAGAAAATCCAGAATGCAGTGTTTGGGAAAATTATTCGCCTTGGACTCGGTTTGGTGATGAAGACTGGTTTAAGTATTTAAAGATTTGGCGAGAGCGAAAAAGAATTTTAAATTTGAACAATTGACTAATAAAAAGGTTTACAAATCCGTCACACTGCCGTCATCAAATCACCCTATGACGCGAGGCGTTATGGGACGGGACAATTGTAAAAAGGTCAAAGACCATCCGCAGCCAGATTACAGGGCGATGTTTATTTCGGATGTGCATCTCGGCTCTAAAGGCTGCCAAGC
>CAYTAJ010000105.1:1652-7159 GCA_964435725.1 uncultured Algimonas sp. | reverse complement strand
GTCGTCCGGCGTGACCCATCTGGGCGCGGCTCCGCTTCGATTACGATGGCTTGCGCGGGACAGACAGCCTCGCAGAGCTTGCAGGCAATGCAGCGTTCTTCGCCAGAGGCGTAACGGCGAAGGGCATGTTCGCCTCGGAAACGCGGGCTGAGCGGACCCTTCTCAAACGGATAGTTCACCGTCACTTTTGGCCGGAAGAAAAAGCGCATGGCTAAGCCAAAGGCTTCCACAAATTCCAACAAAAGCGCGCCGCGAACGAATTGCTTAACGCGGGACATTAGGCAGCTCCTGTAAAGACAACAACGCCGGACACGACCAACACGGCAACTAATGAGGTCGGTAGAAAGACCTTCCAACCCAGTCGCATCAACTGGTCATACCGGTAACGCGGCACGATAGCCTTCACCATGGCGAACAAAAAGAAGATGAATGCCGTTTTCAGGAAGAACCAAAAAACACCCGGCAGAATTTGGAAGCCTACATCAATCGGTGCGTGCCAACCGCCAAGGAAGAGAATCGTCATCATGGCCGATAGCAGCATGATGTTCACGTATTCCGCAAAGAAGAACATCAAGAACGGTGTGGAGGAGTATTCTACTTGATACCCAGCAACCAATTCCGACTCCGCCTCGGGCAAATCAAACGGTGGACGGTTTGTCTCCGCCAAGGCGCTAATGAAAAATAGGATCCCCATATAGAAAAGGATGGGCACAACGAGGATCGCGCCTAATCCGTAATCGGCAAAACTGCCGAAATTGAACATATTCCAATTCCAAAAACCGCCGGACTGAGCGCCGACAATTTCTGTGAGGTTCATCGAGCCGGTCACGAAGATAACCGTCAGAATGATAAAGCCAATCGACACCTCATAGGACACCATCTGTGCCGCAGACCGCAGCGCCCCCATGAACGGGTACTTGGAATTCGACGCCCAGCCGCCAATCATAATGCCATAAACGCCCAGCGAGCTAATCGCGAGAACGTAAAGAACGCCGATATTGATGTCAGAAATGACCCAACCCGGCGCGACGGGGATCACGGCCCACGCTAAAAAAGCCATAACAAGGGCAATCAATGGCGCGAGGATAAACAGGAACTTATCTGATCCGGCCGGAATGACGATTTCTTTGAAGAAGAATTTCAGTGCATCCGCTATGGTCTGCAACAGTCCGAACGCGCCCACGACATTTGGGCCGCGACGCATCTGCACCGCCGCCCAGATCTTACGATCTGCCAAGACTAAGGCCGCTACGAGCAAGGCCAGCACGATCACAAACCCTAGGACCTGTAAGATCTTTAGGAATATCCAGAGTCCCCAGCTTCCGCTTGAGGCCGTTTCAAGCTCTGCTGCCGTTGTCACGGCGGTCTGCATGACGCTTATCATCATTCCGTCCATCACTCGGCTGCCTCACCAAAGGTTTGCGCTGCACCTTGTGCGACAGCGGAACATTCCGCCATGACTTGCGACGCCCGCGCAATCGGGTTGGTCATGTAGAAATCTGCCACCGGGCTTTGCAGAACCGAAGTCGAAAGCGATCCCGCCTGCCCCAGCGAAGATACATCTAGAGGAGAGACGGATACCGCACCTGGCGCATAACCGAGCGCCCCAAAGGTCGGATAGGCCTCCACCATTACGGTGCGTAGCTGATCCAAGCTATCGAACGGCAAGACCCGATCGCAAGCTGCCGACAGTGCGCGAATGATCGCCCAATCGTCTTTGGCTTGGCCTTTCGGTGGTACGCCGCGAACACCCTGTTGAACACGGCCTTCCGTATTCACGTAGGTACCGTCCTTCTCGGTGTAAGCGCATCCTGGCAGAATGACATCGGCGACGGACGCCCCGGCATCGCCGTGATGTCCCTGATAAATCACGAACGCATCCTTTAAGGCTGCCATATCGAATTCATCAGCGCCTAAGAGGTAGACAGTTTCAACGCTCCCGTCTTTCGCCCCGGCGAGAATGCCCGGCATATTGCGAGCCCCTTCGCCCGGCAAGAAACCCATATCGAGTCCGGCCACACGGCTCGCCGCGCTGTGCAAGATGTTGAAACCGTTCCAATCTTCACGGACGACATTTGCAGCTTTTAGAACATCAGCGATTTCAGCCAGCAGAGCTTTCGCGTCTGCGCCAGAGAGAGCCCCAGCGCCAATAATCACCATAGGGTTCTTTGCAGCTTTAAAGGCCTTCGCAAAACCACTGCGTTTCTTCGCAAAGCCTTTGAGATCAGCGGCACTTAAGCCAACGCTCTCACAGTCATATGTCAGATCAGCATCCGCTCCGAGCATACCGACCTCAAGCTCGCCCGTGATCCAACGCTTACGAATACGGGCATTGATGATGGGCGCTTCAAGGCGCGGGTTCGTTCCAACCAAAAGGATGGCGTCCGCCTTATCAATGCCTGAGATCGTACTATTAAAGAGGTAGGTTTCGCGAGGACCCTCACCCAAAATCAGGCCATCTTGGCGACAATCGATGTTTTTGACGCCAAGCCCATCCATAAGTGATTTTAGAGCAAACATACTCTCCGCATCACAGAGATCACCGGCAATAGCAGCGATTTTTTCAGGGTCGCCTTTAAGTTTCGTTGCCACAACGGCGAGAGCTTCGTCCCACCCCACGGCTTGCAATTTGCCATGTTTACGCAGGAACGGACGATCTAATCGCTGACGGGCCAATCCGTCCCAAACGAAGCGCGTCTTATCGCTAATCCACTCCTCATTCACATCGTCATTGACCATGGGCAGAATTCGCAAGACCGCATCACGGCGGCTATCAACGCGAATGTTGGACCCGACCGCATCCATCACATCCACGCTTTCAACTTTATCCAACTCCCAAGGCCGCGCATTGAAGGCGTAAGGTTTGGACGTTAGAGCCCCAACAGGGCAGAGATCGATGACATTGCCGGAAAGTTCCGACGTTAGCGATTGCTCAAGATAGGTCGTTATTTCAGCGCTCTCACCCCGATTGGCGAGGCCAATTTCTTGCACGCCTGCGACCTCTGTGATGAAGCGTACACAGCGCGTGCATTGAATGCAGCGCGTCATAATCGTGTTGACGAGCGGCCCCATATGCTTGTCATCAACCGCGCGTTTATTTTCTTCAAACCGGGAAAAGTCGCGTCCATAGGCCATAGCCTGATCCTGCAGATCGCATTCCCCGCCTTGGTCACAGATCGGACAGTCGAGGGGGTGATTGATCAGGAGGAATTCCATCACGCCTTCGCGGGCTTTTTTCACGATTTCGGAATTTGTCTTGATATGGGCGGGTGATCCGTCACGGTTTGGACGCAAATCTTTCACCTGCAAAGCACAAGAGGCTTGCGGCTTCGGCGCGCCTTCCCATTCGACCAGACACATACGACAGTTCCCTGCGACCGAGAGACGTTCGTGATAACAGAAGCGAGGAATTTCCGCCCCGCCATATTCCTCACAAGCTTGCATCAGCGTATATTCGCCGGGCACTTCGTGCTCGACACCGTCAATTTTAATTTTGCGAAGGTCAGTCATAAAACCGATCCATAATTTTTGTCGCGATAGTCATAATGCAAGCGAACAGAGCAGTAAGGGACAAAAAAGTGATGGCCGCCATCATTCCACCAACGAAAGGACCGGACGCTATAGCGACCCAGTAAGACAGGTAGAGTATTAAGCCAAAAACTGGGACGGCCAATAAGCCTGCAAATAGTGTCTGCCTATCAAACACGATCTCTACTCCGCTGCCTGTACGAAAACCGGCTTCCCGGCCCGATAGCTATCAATGCGGTCTTCGATTTCATGGCGGAAGTGACGGATCAGCCCTTGGATCGGCCAGGCCGCCGCGTCGCCCAGCGCGCAGATCGTGTGGCCTTCGACTTGCTTGGTCACATCGAGCAACATGTCGATTTCTTTGGTCTCAGCTTCACCCCGAACCATGCGCTCCATAACGCGCCACATCCAACCCGTGCCTTCACGGCACGGCGTGCATTGCCCGCAGCTCTCATGTTTGTAGAAGTAAGACAGCCGCGCGATGGCTTTCACAACGTCCGTGCTTTGATCCATCACGATGACCGCCGCTGTGCCCAGCCCCGATTGATGTTCACGCAGCGCGTCAAAATCCATCAGGACCGTATCGCAAATCTCTTTCGGCAAGAGCGGCACAGACGAGCCGCCTGGAATAATCGCTTTCAGATTATCCCAGCCACCACGCACACCGCCTGCGTGGCGTTCTATCAAGTCTTTCAATGGGATAGAAAGTGCTTCTTCAACGTTACACGGCGTGTTGACGTGACCGGAGATTGAGAAAACCTTGGTCCCTTTATTATTGTCCCGACCAAAGCTAGAGAACCACTCCGCGCCTTTGCGCAAGATTGTCGGCACGACAGCGATCGACTCGACATTGTTCACGGTTGTCGGACAACCATAAAGCCCGGAATTAGCCGGGAATGGTGGCTTGAGGCGCGGCTGACCCTTCTTGCCTTCCAAGCTCTCAATCAGTGCGGTCTCTTCACCGCAGATGTAAGCACCAGCCCCGTGGTGGACATAAACGTCAAAATCCCAGCCGGTTCCACAGGCGTTTTTACCGATCAGTCCAGCTTCATAAGCCTGATCGACGGCAGCCTGAAGACGTTTGCGCTCAAACGTATATTCACCGCGAAGGTAGATATAAGCGGCATGCGCTTGCATCGCGAAACCGGCCACCAGACACCCTTCGATAAGAAGGTGCGGATCATTGCGCATCATCTCGCGGTCTTTACACGTGCCGGGCTCTGACTCGTCTGCATTGACGACCAGATAGTGCGGGCGCTCCCCCACTTCCTTCGGCATGAAAGACCATTTCAGCCCCGTCGGGAAGCCTGCCCCGCCGCGACCCCGAAGGCCGGACGCTTTAACTTGATCAATGATCCAATCCTTGCCTTGGGCCAGCATGGCCGCTGTACCAAGCCACGCGCCACGTTGCCGTGCGCCATCAAGACCCCAGTCCTGCAGACCGTAGAGGTTTTTGAAGATGCGATCTTCATCGGTGAGGAGCTTCGTCATTTCGCCGTCTCCTTGGCCAGTTTCTTGGCCTGCTTTACCCATTCGTCCCTTTTGATCCGTCCTGGAAAGCGCGAAAGAGCGTCACTTTCTATCATTTTGATATCTGCCGCTTTCCACGCACCGATTTGGCGATAATAGTAGATGCCTTTATCGTTTAGCTCACCTTCAAAAACCGGGCCGATGCCTTTGATTCTCTTGAGATCATCCGGCGCACCGTCGGTTGCTCCATCTGTGTAGAGAACTTTCGGTTTTGATTTGGGCTTCGACTTTGGCTTTGCTTTCGTCGCACGTTTAGGCAGACCCTTCATCGGATCATCGTCCACCAAGCCTTTGGTCAAGTCACGACCCAAATTACCTTCGCGTTTCTTCGGGTCTGGATCGGCATTGCGCGCGGGATCAACCCAACCGCGACGGGTGGCCCGGCGTGCTTTAGGATCCCATTGATAATGATTGACCTTTGCCTTCTTGTCCGCATTTGGCAGGGTTTT
>CAYTAJ010000105.1:0-1552 GCA_964435725.1 uncultured Algimonas sp. | reverse complement strand
GCACTGACCGTATTCTGCGGCCCGACACGGCGGCGCAGCACCTCTTTCAACGCGTCCGAGCCCCGCAACCAGCAGGGTGTCGTTCCGCAAAGCTGAATGTGGAACTCACCCACGGGCGAAAGGTTGAACATGGTGTAGAACGTCGCGACCTCATAGACTCGGATATAGGCCATGCCGAGTTGATCGCCGACTTGGCGCAAGATCGCCTCGGGCAACCATCCGCCCGCATCCTTTTGCGCGATCCAGAGCGCTGGAATCAGGGCGGACCGCTGCCGCCCATCTGGGTATTTCTTCGTCCAAGCCTGAATGGCTTTCATCGCATTGGGGGAAAGCGAAGCGTCCTTGGGTTGAACGGCTGCAAGACGGCGAACGCTCATCGGTCGATCTCTCCGAACACGATATCAAGGGAGCCCAAAATAGCGGATACGTCCGCCAGCATGTGGCCCTTATTAAGGTAGTCCATCGCCGCCAAATGCGGGAAGCCTGGCGCGCGAATTTTACAACGATAGGGCTGATTTGTACCGTCAGACACCAGATAGACGCCGAATTCCCCCTTCGGGCACTCCACCGCCGCATAGGTCTCCCCAGCCGGGACTTTTACCCCTTCTGTGTAGAGTTTGAAGTGATGGATCAGGGCTTCCATGCTTTGCTTCATCTCGGCGCGGCGCGGCGGGACGAACTTATTGTCTTCGACCATGACCGGGCCATCCGGCATCATTTCAAGCGCTTGCTTGATGATTTTCACGCTCTCATACATCTCCTCTACGCGACAGAGATAGCGGTCATAGCAATCGCCATTTTTCCCAAGCGGGATTTTGAAATCGAGTTCGCTATAGACCTCATAAGGCTGATTACGGCGGAGATCCCACGGAATGCCGGAGCCGCGCACCATGACACCTGTAAAGCCAAGGTCATAGCATTCCTGCTTCGTCACAACGCCGATATCGACATTGCGCTGTTTGAAGATACGGTTTTCCGTCAGCAGTGTTTCGATCTCGTCCAAGCGATCCGGGAATTGATCCGCCCAAACCAGAATATCGTTGATTAGCGCGGGTGGCAGGTCCTGATGCACTCCACCGGGTCGGAAATAATTGGCATGCATCCGCGCACCAGACGCGCGCTCGTAAAACACCATGAGCTTTTCGCGCTCTTCAAAACCCCAGAGTGGCGGGGTCAGCGCGCCCACATCCATGGCTTGGGTGGTGATGTTGAGTAGATGAGACAGGATACGCCCGATCTCGCAATAGACCACGCGAATGAACTGCGCGCGACGCGGCACGTCAATGCCCGCCAGCTTTTCAATAGCAAGACAAAAGGCGTGCTCTTGATTCATCGGCGCGACATAATCGAGGCGGTCGAAATAAGGTGTGCCCTGCATATAGGTCTTATGCTCAAGCAGCTTTTCCGTCCCGCGATGCAGCAAGCCGATATGCGGATCAACACGCTCCACAATCTCGCCTTCCAGCTCCAACACAAGACGCAAAACACCATGCGCGGCGGGGTGCTGTGGGCCGAAATTGATCGTGAAACGACGATCCTGTTCGTCAGTGAC
>CAYTAJ010000104.1:0-7220 GCA_964435725.1 uncultured Algimonas sp. | reverse complement strand
CGCAATTAAGGGGATAATGAAGGCAACTATCACAGATGTAGCCAAAGAAGCTGGCGTGTCCATGAAGACGGTTTCACGTGTGCTGAATAATGAGCCGAATGTCGCTTCCAAGACCCGCGAGAAGGTCATGGCTGTGGCGAATGCTCTGCGTTACTCGCCCAATCTGGCGGCGAAAGGTTTGGCGAGCTCAAAATCTTATTTGTTGGCGCTCGTCTATGATAACCCAAGTCCTTATTACATAGCAAAAATTCAATCGGGCGCAATCGATGCCTGCCGTAAATTCGGTTATCACCTAGTGCCAGAGCCATTGACGGTACCGGAATCTGTATCAGAGGATGAAGGTGGGCAAAAAGTAGAAGAGATTTTCAATGGTTTACTCAACCGTCTCCCGGTAGATGGCGTTATTTTGACACCGCCCTTGAGTGAGTCAAAACCTATCATACAACTCTTGGAAAAGATGAAAATTCCGTTTGTTCTTGTCGCGCCGTCACAAAATTTGCCGCAAGCGCATACAGTGAAAATGGATGATGTTCAGGCGGCGCGAGAGATGACGGAACTCTTGATTTCACAAGGACATAAAACGATTGGCTTTATAAAAGGTCATCCGGATCATAGCGCAACAGCTTTGCGATATGAGGGTTTTAGAGATGCTATGGCGGATGCACATCTGACTGTGCATAGCCATGATATTAAACAAGGGGATTTTTCATTCCGTTCGGGCGTGAAAGCCGCAGAAGAGTTATTAGTGGATGGCGAAGGTAGGCCAACGGCCATTTTTGCGTCTAATGATGACATGGCGGCGGGTGTCGTATCAGTCGCTTTGAAATTGGGAATATCTGTCCCGGAAGAGTTGTCAGTTTGTGGGTTTGACGACACACCTTTGGCCCGTATTCTTTTTCCTCAATTAACGACGGTGCAGCAGCCTATCTACGATATGGGCTTTAAGGCGGTCCAGGTTTTGATAGATCCGGAAGAGAAAACAAAACCCGCGACTGTTCACAATTTAGACTTTAAAGTCATTGTGAGAGACTCTACACTCTAAGCATTGGCGATGTAATTTATTGCATCGATTGACAGCGCTGTCATTTTTGTTTTATTGATACGCCCAATAATAAGGGAAACTGTCAGTGACTGACAACAAAGATAAAACAATAAACGGGACTAAAAAGAATGATAAAGCGGACGCAGCGCGCTCTAGCTTTGTTCCTGTAAAACCGTTTGAAATGATTATTTTCGGGGCGACGGGTGACCTCGCGCGGAGAAAAATTTTCCCAGCCTTATATCACCGTTTTACGGATGGTCAGATTCCAAAAAACTCACGCATCATCGGTGTTTCTCGTTCAGCCCACAGCCGTGAAGACTTTATCAAGCTCATTCATGAGAATTATTGCGCCTTTGAAGGGGCCGATAATATCGATTCAAAAACCTGGGATGAATTCACCTCTCTTATTGATTATGTCGCTATTGATGTCGTCGGTGATAAAGATTGGTCGGCGTTATCGAAAGCCGTCAGCCAAGATAAGAAACTGATTCGTGTCTTTTATTTGGCAATGCCTCCGTCTATGTTTGCGGGTATATGTGAAGGTCTGAAACGTGAGGGATTGGCCCACAACAAGGCACGCGTTGTTCTGGAAAAGCCAATTGGGACTGACTTCGACTCAGCACATGAAATCAATGAGGGCGTGGCAAAAGTCTTCGATGAAAACCGAATCTACCGTATTGATCATTATCTAGGTAAAGAGACGGTTCAGAACCTCCTTGTGCTTCGCTTTGGGAATGTACTTCTCGAACCACTTTGGAACAGTAACGCGATTGACCATATCGAAATCACGGTAGCAGAGTCTATCGGCGTTAGTGGACGTGGTGCTTATTATGACGGGGCTGGTGCGCTCCGCGATATGGTTCAAAATCACCTCTTGCAGCTCTTGTGCTTGTCCACAATGGAAGCCCCATCTTCCTTAGGGGCTGACGATGTGAGAACAGAGAAGATAAAAGTTCTTAGAGCGTTAGAGCCAATCACGGTAGACAATGTAACCGAAAGAACCGTTCGGGGGCAATATACCAATGGTCGAATTGAGGGCGAGTCAGCGCCGGGATATCTGGATGATCTGGATGTTGATGAGAGCAACACAGAGACCTATGTCGCCATAAAGGCCGAAATTGAAAATTGGCGTTGGAAAGGCGTGCCGATCTATCTGCGGACGGGCAAACGGATGAAAAGCCGTCGCTCTGAAGTCGTCATTCAGTTTAAATCTGTTCCTCATTCTATCTTCGGTGATGAAACACTTGTGAACCCAAACAAGCTTGTCATTCGCTTGCAACCGGATGAAGCTGTGAGGCTCTTTATGGAAATTAAAGAGCCTGGGGCCGGCGGACTTCGTCTTAAAACGCTGCCGTTAAACTTGTCATATGCCGATAATTTTACTGTTCGTTATCCAGATGCCTATGAGCGTCTATTGATGGATGTTGTGCGTGGAAACCTAGGGCTCTTCATGCGGCGCGACGAAGTAGAAGCAGCCTGGCGGTGGTGTGATAGCATCTTAGAGGCTTGGGCAGAAACAGGTCAGCTCGCCATGCCTTATTTCGCCGGGACGGATGGGCCACAAGCCGCCAATGAAATGCTCGCGGAATTAAGTCACAATTGGTCAGAAGATTAAGCCATGTCCACCGATTATTCTTACCATATCTTGGATGATGCTGCGCATTATGTGACGCGTGCAAGTTCATTCATAGAGGCTGCACTTAAGAGCGCTTTGGACTCACGCGGGCGGGCCAGCCTGTTGGTGTCTGGCGGATCGAGCCCCAAACCCGTCTATGAGCAATTAAGTGAAAGCGATTTGGATTGGGCCAATGTAACGATCAGTCTGGTTGACGAACGATGGGTGCCTGAGGGCGCGGATGGGTCAAATGCGACCTTTATCAAAAACACACTTCTGCAAAATAAAGCCAAGAACGCGCGGTTCGTGCCTATGGTGAATGAGGCGAAGACAGCAGCCATTGGCGCACCGGCTATGTCAGAGGTGTTTGATGCAGCCTTTCCTGACCCAATTGATGTCTGTGTGATGGGCATGGGTACAGATGGCCATACAGCCTCTTGGTTTCCGCGCTCTCCAACCTTGTCGACAGCCTTGGATATTGATGTCCAAGCCTCCTTAATTTGGCAGGATGCGACCGGACAGGCGGGAGGCAGTGGGTTTAATGACCGTATCACAGTCTCACTTCCTGTGGTCATGAATTCGCGTTCAACGTGCCTGCTTATCCCAGGTGCCGCTAAAAAATTGGTTTGGGATGAAAGTGCAGACAAAGATGTCTATGAGGCCCCTGTAACGACTTTGCGCGCAGCAGGGCCACGCTTACACGTATTTACGCATGAAGGAGGCTAGGTGATGAATCCGATTATCCAAGACGTCACAGCCCGAATTATCGAACGGTCTAAAAAGACACGCGCGGCTTACCTCGCAGATTGTAAAGCCAATATGCGGCCCGGACCACGTCGTAAGCGCCTGACAGAAGGCAATATCGCGCACGCCAGTGCGGCTTGTCCCGTATTGGAAAAGACAGAATTGCTAGGCGCTAAATGGGCCAATATTGGTATCGTGACGGCCTATAATGATATGCTCTCGGCGCACCAGCCATTTGAAAACTTTCCATCCATTATAAAACATGCTGCAAGACGGGCAGGGGCCACGGCGCAAGTCGCAGGCGGCGTTCCCGCCATGTGTGACGGTGTCACGCAAGGACAAGACGGAATGGAGCTTTCGCTCTTTTCGCGAGATGTTATTGCCTACTCAACAGCGGTCGCTTTATCGCATGATATGTTTGATGCGGTTATTCATTTGGGCGTGTGTGACAAGATTGTGCCGGGACTGATGATTGCGGCCCTTCGTTATGGATATTTACCGCAAATCTTTGCGCCGGCCGGTCCAATGCCATCCGGCATTCCTAACCCTGAAAAAGCAAAAGTGCGACAGCTTTTTGCCGAAGGGAAAGTCGGGCGCGAGGAATTATTAAAAGCCGAAAGTGCCTCTTATCACGCACCGGGGACCTGTACTTTCTATGGTACGGCGAATACCAATCAAATGCTCATGGAAGTGATGGGGATGCAATTACCGGGGGCGTCTTTCGTCCATCCGAATACGCCTCTCCGTGATGCGATTACAGCGCAGACCACACGCCGAGCCGTGCAAATGACCAATATGGGCGATGACTTTACCCCTGCTTGTGACATCATTGACGAGAAGGCCATTGTGAATGGCTTGGTAGGACTGATGGCGACAGGCGGGTCAACAAACCTCACAATCCATCTTTCTGCGATTGCGCGGTCTGCGGGTGTTATCATTAATTGGGATGATTATGCGGATATTTCTCACGCTGTCCCTCTGGTTTGCAAAATCTATCCGAACGGTATTTCTGATGTGAACCATTTCCATGCTGCCGGTGGTATGGCTTATCTTATAGGGGAATTAATTGGCGCAGACCTTCTGCACACGGATGTCACAACCGTTGCTGGCGGCGAAGGGCTCATTGAATATACGCGTGAACCTATGAAAAATGCCCACGCCGATCCCGATCCTATCGTCTATCGGAAAGGGCCAACCGAAAGCCTTGACCCTGAAATCCTGTCTTCTGTAAAGTCGCCGTTCCGCGAAGATGGTGGCCTGCGATTGATGACAGGGAATATTGGCCGTGGCGTGATGAAAGTCTCCGCCGTAAAGCGCGAACACTGGATTGTTGAGGCGCCTGCCATCGTTGTGTCTGACCAAAATGATTTAATGGCCATGCACAAAGCGGGCGAATTAGAGCATGATTTCATCGCTGTCATTCGCTTCCAAGGCCCTGCGGCCAATGGTATGCCAGAGCTTCATAAATTGACGCCCGTGATGGGCGCTTTGCAGGATAAAGGCTTCAAAGTCGCCCTTGTGACTGACGGACGTATGTCCGGTGCCTCTGGTAAAGTCCCGGCCGCTATCCATATGCATCCCGAAGCCTTACATGGTGGGCCCATCGCCAAGATTAAAACCGGCGATATGTTACGCCTTGATGCCTTTAAAGGTACGGTGGACGTCGTGACTAAGGATGATTGGGAGGCGCGTGACCTCGCGCCCAAACCTAATTTCAAAAATATTTCTGCGCTCGGCATGAATATGTTTGAGCCCATGCGCGCGCGTGCGGATAACGCCGAGGCCGGGGCGTCTGTCTTGGGCGAACCTGAATGGGCGGAACACTTAAGGGAGCCAAACGCATGACTGCGCCTATGTTAGTCGGAGACGTGGGCGGGACGAATTGTCGTTTCGCTCTGGCAGAGCGCAATGCTCTGGGAACCATTGAGCTTCACCATTCGGAGCGCTTCGCCGTCAATGAATTCAAGCACTTTAATGATGCGGTTCAAGTTTATTTGGATGATCAAAAAATTCAGCCCAAACAAGCGGCTTTCGCCTTTGCAGGGCCAAAGTTTGACGATGAAATTCGAATGACAAATGTCGATTGGATTGTTTCCGAAGGGGATCTGCATAAGAGATTTGGATTTGATGATGTTGTGGTTCTCAATGACTTTGTTGCCATGGCCAATGGCGCGACCGTTATCCCCGATGATGGCTTTGATATCCTGATTGATGGGAAGGTGAATTATAATAAACCAGTCGCCGTTATGGGGCCGGGAACCGGCTTGGGCGTCTCTTGTATTTTGCCGGGGCAACCACCGCGTATTATTCCAACCGAGGGCGGGCATGTGGCTTTTGCGCCCCAGACAGCCTTGGAACGGGAGATATTAGCACATCAACAAACGCTTAATTCTTATGTCTCCGCAGAGAGCCTGATTTCAGGTCCGGGTTTATTCCGTCTTTACCTAGCGATTTGCGCGATTAGGGGCGAAACGGCCACCTGCACAAAAGAGGCTGAGATTGTGGCATCCGCTGAAGCTAATCCAAAATCGACGGCACGCCTAACGGTCACAACATTCTGTGACATCCTAGGTGGTTTTGCCGGAAATGCCGCGTTGACGCTTGGCGCGTCAGGCGGCGTTGTTTTGGGGGGCGGCGTGTCGCGTCACATCGCGCCTTTCCTCGGCGAGTCAAACTTCGTGGACCGTTTCCGTAGCCGAGGTCACGGTACGTGGTTTGTTCAAGATATTCCTGTGCGTCTGATTAAGGCGCATTTCGTTGCCCTCTATGGGGCCGCAGCTATGGTGTTGAATTAATGATACGATCTCTCTTTTTGGTGTCTTCCGTTATTGCCCTTGCGGCCTGTAGTAATGCGACAGACGCACCAATTGATGTGGAAGCGCCAAAAATAGAAGCCGCCAATGTCATTGGCGCAGTTGAAATGAATGTGGACGGTATCCTTCCAGATGGGGCGCAAGTCGAAAATCTGGGCGGCAGCTTTGGCTGGTCAGAAGGGCCTGTCTGGATAGCCGAGGACAACCGTCTATTATTCACAGATGTGCCCGGCAATATGATTTGGAGCTATAAAGACGGTGAGGGCCTCACAGAATATTTGAAACCGTCCGGTCACGCTTTACCCGTGCCTGATCATATCAGTTCAGCCGGTGCCAATGGACTTATTCGTCTGAGTGAAAATGAGATTATCCTGCCCGATCACGGCAATCGTGGTGTCTACGCCATGAACCTTTCGACAAAAGAGAAACGCCTCATTGTTGAGAAATTTGAAGGAAAGCAGTTCAACAGTCCCAATGATGCGGTCTTGCATGAAACGGGCATATTGTTTTTCACCGATCCGCCTTATGGCCTCAAAGGGCAAGACGAGTCCGAATTTAAAGAAATTCCTTTTAATGGCGTTTATGCTTTGTCGCCGAATGGTGATGTGACCCTTATTGATGACAGCCTGACCCGTCCGAACGGGATTATCTTGTCCCCGGACCAAAAGACGCTTTACGTGGCCAATTCAGACCCAAAACAAAACTTGTGGAAAGCCTATTCCGTTGCCGAGGACGGAACGGTCGGTAATGGCCGTCTCTTATTGGATGCAACCGCCGATTTGGAAGCCGGTGAAGTCGGTCTGGCTGACGGCATGGCCATCGATACAGACGGTCGTATTTATGCAACAGGTCCGGGGGGTGTGATCGTCATTTCACCCGAGGGTGAACGCTTAGGCCTTATCCGAACAGGCAAACGCATTGCGAATGTCACATTTGGCGGCGAAAATGGCGATGTGCTTTATATGACATCACATGATATTCTGGCCCGCGTTCAGACGTCGGTTAA
>CAYTAJ010000103.1:0-7240 GCA_964435725.1 uncultured Algimonas sp. | reverse complement strand
GATGGCAAAACCGGTATGTATGAACCCATTCACGGCAGCGCCCCGGACATTGCCGGGCAAGGCAAAGCCAATCCGCTCGCCATGATATTGTCAGCCGCCTGGATGTTACGCCTGTCCTTTGGTCTGGATGCCGAGGCCAAAGCAATTGAAAGCGCTGTCGAAGCTGCACTTGAGCGCGGATACACAACAGGCGATCTCGGCGGAAAACTCTCGACCTCAGAGGTTGGGGATTGGATAGCGGATTATGTCAGCCACTAATGCACCGCGCATAAATCTCAATGACCTCAAAGCGCGGATTGAGGCGGCGGATGTCTATGGCCTCGCTAAACGGACACCGACAGAGCTGGCGCCGAAACTCTCCAAGGAACTCGGCCAAAATATCTGGCTTAAACGCGAAGACCTCCAAGATGTGTTCTCGTTTAAAATTCGCGGGGCGGCCAATCGCATTGCCGGGTTAAGCGACGCAGAAAAAGCCAAAGGCGTCTGCGCCGCCAGTGCGGGTAACCATGCCCAAGGCGTGGCCGCTGCCGCCCGTCACTATGGCACGCAGGCGATTATTTTCATGCCCGTCACCACACCACCCATTAAAGTCGAAAATGTGCAAGCCATGGGCGCACAAACGCGCCTCGTCGGGGATAGCTATGACGAAGCCTGTGAGGCGGCAATTGAGTATGCTAACGAAAGCGGGGCCGTCTTTATCCACCCCTTTGACGAAGTCGAAGTGATCGCCGGGCAAGGCACAGTCGGTAAAGAAATATTGGAGCAAATGCCGCGTCCGCCCGCCGCGATTTACGTCTGCACGGGTGGCGGCGGTTTGGTCTCCGGCATTGCCGCTTGGATAAAAGCCCAATCACCCGATACGAAAATCTACGCCGTTGAACCCGAAGGGGCTGCGACCCTGAAATCGGCTATAGACGCCGGACAGCCCACCACGCTGAATCATGTGGACGGCTTTGCCGACGGTGTCGCCGTGCGGACCATCGGAACGAACACTTATGACATTGCCTCTCGCTTAATTGATGGCTGTATCACCGTATCTAATGATGAAATATGCGCCGCCGTCAAAGATACGTTTGAGGCCACGCGCACCGTCGTCGAACCGGCGGGTGCCGTTGGGCTTGCGGGTATTCGCAAACATATTGCCTCTGACGATGCGCCCAAAGGGGACCTTGTCGCAACCTTGTCGGGGGCCAATGTGAATTTTGACCGTATCGGCCATATGGTTGAACGCGCGGAATTGGGTGCGGGTGAAGAAATGCTTTTTGCAGCCGCTATTCCCGAACGCCCCGGCGCTTTCCTCAATTTCTGTAACGCTCTCGGTCGTCGCGCGGTCACGGAATTTAATTACCGCTATGCCGAATCTGAAACCGCACATGTTTTGGTCGGGATTAAAACGCGGGATTTCGAAGAACGCCAAAAAGTGATTTCCGATATGGCGAGCCATGATATTACCGTCACAGATTTATCCGAAGACCGCCTCGCGAAACGTCACTTGCGTCACATGGTAGGCGGCCGCGCCAGTGCCTCTATCCCCGAAGTGCTTTATCGTTTTGAATTTCCCGAACGTCCGGGCGCGCTCACGGATTTCCTGATTGCACTAGATGCGCGTTGGAATATCAGCCTGTTCCATTATCGCAATCACGGTAATTCAACAGGGAATGTGCTCTGCGGATTTCAAATCCCGAATGATGATGTGCAGGACCTCGAAGCCAGCCTCGCGAAAACAGGCTATCCCATGGAAATCGAAACCGGCAGTCAGGTTTACGAGTTTTTCTTGCGGGCCTAGCGCTATTTGACAAACTCCCTGTCCGGTTTATGATTTGGTTATGTTTAAGCTTTCCAAGCGTCACTCCATGGGGCTGTTTATTGCGTTCCTTATGGGCTTGCCTATCGCCATTCAAGCCGCGGCGCCAATCAAGCTAATCAGCTGTGTTATCTTGCTCGAAGAGGAACCCATTTCAGCGGAAAGTGAAAACGGAGATCTGGGACAATGAGTATTTGGAAACGCTACCTCCCCATCAGCTTCGGGCTGATCCTGTCAGTCAGTGCCGTTATATTCTTATTAGAAGCCGTTAGAGGTATAGACTTCGACGGCTTTGAATATAATTTTTATCCCTTAATGAATTTTATTTGTGGTTTGGTATTGGGGCTAATCGGCTTCCCAATCGTTCTTTCACAATTAGACAAATTAAGTCGTGATGACTGACGACAATTTTTCTGCGATCTATAAAAACACACACTCAGTTTACGAACGCCAAGCCAAAGACTGGCATAATCTGCGGACGCAAACACTCTTTGAAAAACCGTTCTTAGATTATTTTATATCGCATCTTCCCACAGGGGCGAGCGTTTTGGATTTGGGCTGTGGTACAGGTGTGGCGATTGCAGACTATTTTATAAAATCCGGACTCGATATGACGGGCGTCGATTATTCGAAGGCGATGATTGCGCAAGCGAAAGAGCGATATCCACAAAGCACTTGGTGTGTTCAAGATATTAAAGACATACAGTTGGAAACACAGTTTGATGCTGTTTATAGTTGGCACGGGTTTTTTCATCTTTCCGTCCATGAACAAAAAGAGGCGCTGCCTAAAATCGCAGATTTAGTAAAACCCGGCGGTCATCTCATGCTGACAATCGGACCCAGCGAAGGCGAAGTCACAGGTCAAGTCGGCGGCGAAACCGTCTATCACGCCAGCTTACATCCTGATGATTATAAAGCGCTTCTATTGTCGTCCGGTTTTGAACGCGTGGAATTTAAAAAGGAGGAGAACGGCCAAGGCCCATTTGTAATTTATGGGATTGGGAAAGCTTAAGCCGTCATTTCGTTCAAGCTAATGAAAACTATTTGAGTGTCTTGCTTGAGGCGATTTTAGGGCGTTTAGTGAGTACTAGTTCATAAACTAGAGGCGCCTCTGATATGAATTTGTAATCGCTCCTTAAATGCTTAATGTTCAGAATTATGACAACAAAATATAACATAAATGAAGAAGGTTTTTTGGGAGCAACAATTGAATTCATTTAAGCAATCATTCTTTTTATGCCTTTTGCTCTGCACAAGTATCGTGACAACGTCCTGTCAGCCGGTAGAGTCGGGAGCTAAGAAATCCGTTGTCACGAAAGCCATGTCTCAGAGTGATTTGCCGGAACTGGATAAAAGTTCGAAATTCGTGCGGGCCCAGATATTTACGGGTATTGAAGCTTATGAAACCGCTGACGGGAACGAAAAAGGTTATCATGGACAAATCCTTAGCCTAGCAGGGCGCGAGGATATTATCTTTGCCGATGGGGCACCAATTTCGCCATCCTCTACATGCGTGACTTCAGAAACGAAGGCAGGCAACTCGGCCATTGATAGCCTTCTAGACACCGCTAAAAATCACTCAATCGTTATTTTAAATGAAAATCATTCAAACCCCCAGCACCGAGCCTTTATTCTAGATGTTATCAAAATGCTCCATTCTGAGGGTTTTGAATACTACGCAGCCGAAACTTTTGGAGACGGGTTGTTTACTGATACACAAAAAATCGGTCTTGCCTCTGATGGATTTTATTCCAATGAGCCTCTTTTTGGTCGGCTTATTTCTTTCACCAAATCTTCGAATTTTTCATTGGTTAAATATGAGCAAACGCGGGAGCAGGCAGCCCCGCAGGATGCAGAAATGAAAGTTAGAATAGACACGCGGGAACATGCGCAAAGCGATAACTTAATTTCTGAATTATTCGATGAGAGCCCCACAGCCAAAGTGCTTATACATGTTGGCCATTCGCATGTAGCCGAAAAACCCATTCGATCTAATAAATGGATGGCCTATTACTTAAAAGAAAAAACGGGTATCAATCCCCTAACCATCAGCCAAACTGGGTGCAGCAGTCCTTCAGATAAAATCGTAATAGCAAAAGAAAGAGTCAATTCCGAGGGTGAAGCCTTAGAATCCTACACAGATTTTTTCATAGGGCACCCGCCGTTGACTTTTACAACTAACCGACCTGACTGGCGAAGAGTTATAGGCGACAGAGAGGTCAAAATCCCAAAGGCATATTTAGACTATTCCGAAAACTTGATTGTCGAAGCCCGCTATTTAAACCATCCCGACAAAGCCGTCCCCGTAGACCGTTTGGCTATTAGACCAGGTGAAACAGGCATTCCTCTGCTTTTACCATCGGGCACATTCCGAGTTGAAGCCTTTGATAAAAACGGCCGAAAGGGTGGGGCATTCTCTGTTGAAGTCCCTTAAAGAGTCCTCTTTAAGGAATATTTCAGAAGTTAGCCAGCGGCCTTCTTTGGGCAGTTTAAGCAGCTCGGTTTTGTTAGTTTCAGGAGAACCACCGTAAGTTATCTTGTAACTACAAAGAAAGTTGAACAGAACTTGTACCTTACTATGCCGCCAAAGCCTCTCGCTTTGCTTTATAAGTAAACTGCCCCGCATCATTTAATCGACGCGTTACGAGGCCGCGGTTTTTGAGACAATTCAGATGCGCGATGCTTTCGCCTACGGCCATGATACGATTGCCGTCTGTAATTTCACGGCGGAAGAGAACGGAATAAACTTCGGTTGCCAGACGCGGTGTTTCGCAAAACTTCAACAAGCGTGTCAGGGCCTTTTCATGATGTTCAATTAATTTATCCAAACGCTTATGCGCGCCGCGGAATGGAATACCATGCGCCGGACCGACGAGGACATCGGCTGGCAATTCACGCCGTAATTTATGACAAGAGGCTATCCAGTCTTCCAGCGGGTTGCTCTCAGGCTCTGTGGGCCAGACAGAGACATTGGAACTGATATTAGGCAGGAGCTGATCCCCCGTCAGGCAAAGATTGAGTTCCGGACAGTAAAGGCAGGCATGTTCAGGTGAATGGCCAGAACCAATAATCACACGCCATTCGCGACCGCCGATTAAACCTAATTCTCCATCGACCAAACGATCATAGCTTTGTGGTAATTCCGTAATCGCTTTGCCAAATCCACCAAAGCGTTGTTTGTAAAGTTCGATTTGTTGGTCTGTAAAGCCGGCTTTTTTGTAAAACTTCAAACTCTCGGGCGGGGCGGCGCGACCTGTATCCGCCGCCATGAGGCGACAGAGGAAATATTCACCGCGTGTCATTAAAAGGGGCGCGCCAAATTCACGACATATCCAACCGGCGAGGCCCGTATGGTCTGGGTGAAGATGGGTGCAAATCACGCGGTTAACAGGGCGACCGCCCATGAGTTCTTTGAAATGCTTGCGCCAAATCTCTTTACTGTCGCGATTGCCGATACCCGTATCGACGATGACCCAACCATCCTTATCTTTGAGTGCCCAGAGATTGATATGGTTCAGACCCGACATGGGCAGGGCGAAGCGGAGCCAGAAGACGCCATCGGCGATTTCTGTCACCGCACCTGCTTCTGGTGTTTCATCTGTGATGAAGTCGAGCTTTAACCCTGTCGAACGCGGTGTGGTCAGGGACTCATCAGGGGCTGTTTTTGGGCTCTTTGTCATAATTACTCTACATAGGCGAAATCGCCTTAAAATCTACACAACATTCTGCAGGGCCTCTGTGCGGCTTTTATTCGCCCCAATGAGATGTGATGGCGTCAAGCGATGGGCGCGCGCGTTCTGTCGATGGCATTTGCGCTGTGCCCACATAAATAAA
Organism: uncultured Algimonas sp.; assembly: GCA_964435725.1. Taxonomy (GTDB): domain Bacteria; phylum Pseudomonadota; class Alphaproteobacteria; order Caulobacterales; family Maricaulaceae; genus Litorimonas. The sequence continues at coordinate 1,602 of CAYTAJ010000103.1, read as the reverse complement.
CCCGGCGACTTGTTCAGCCTCGGACAGGCCCAAAGCTGCTTTCACATCATCATGATAGGCATACCATTCCGTGAGCCATTGTGCAGCGAAGCCTTGGGCTTGGGCGGCGAGGCAGAGATTAAAACACACCGCGCCTGCGGATAAATGCTGTTCCCAAATCGGGGTGCCGCGCGCGCATTCCACAGGCGAAGAAATAACACCAATCACGAGAGGCGCCCGCAAAAAGCGCTGACTTTCAAACAGGGACCTGTCCAAAGGCATATCCGGATTATCTTTCATGAAAGCACTGGCAATATGTTTACCGAAATCCGCGCGCGCATCGCCTTGAAACAAGACATATCGCCAAGGCGATAATTTTCGATGATCCGGCACACGCGCCCCAATCTCTAAAATCGTCTGAAGCTCAGCCTCTGACGGACCGGGCCCTGCCATGGCTTTGGCTAAGTTCGAGCGCCGCGTTTGAAGAAAGTCTAAAACCCCTTTTTTCTGAGTGGGGAGCGGGAAAGTCTTTGGTGTTTCGGTCATGCCACTTTATACGCAAAGCCTAAACGAATGGATATAAATGAAATGACCTCCCCTGAAAAAAAACTGGCTGACCTTGGCCTGACTTTGCCTGAAGCGGCCGCGCCTGTCGCGAATTATGTGCCCTATGTCATCAGCGGCAATCTGGTCTTTATCTCAGGACAAATTTCTAAGATTGGCGACGAGGCGATTGGCGGACGTTTAGGTGAAGACCTCGATGTGGAGCGCGGACAATATGCAGCGCGCCTCTCTGCGCTGAATCTCATCGCTCAAATGAAAGCGGCCTGTGGCGGGAACCTCTCTCGCGTTAAACGCATCGTGAAGCTCGGCGGCTTTGTGCAAGCCACATTTGACCACACTCAAGCCGATATTCCGAAGGTGATTAATGGGTGCTCTGACCTGATGGTTGAGGTGTTTGGTGAGGCCGGCCGCCATGCTCGTTTTGCCGTAAGTGCCCCAAGCCTGCCGCTTGATGTGGCGGTCGAAATTGATGCGGTTGTTGAGATAGAAATATAGGTCTAGCCAAATGCTTACGCATTCGGCTCTGTGTATTTTTTATGATTAAGGCGCAGAGACTTTAGGCGCAGACGCTTTCTCAAGCTCAAATGCATTATGTAAGGCGCGTACGGCGAGCTCCGTATATTCTGCATCAATCAGGACGGAGATTTTAATCTCGGATGTTGCAATCACTTCCACATTGATATTACGCTCGGCCAAAGCTTCAAACATGGTTTGCGCCACACCCGTATGAGAGCGCATGCCAATACCCACGACAGAGACCTTGGTCACATCCGGATCTGATTTAATATCTTCAAACCCAATCTCAAATTTAGCGCCTTCCAACGCAACCAAAGCTTTGTCCAAATCACGCTTCCCAACAGTAAAGGTAAGGTTGGCAGAATTATCAGAACGGGAAATCCCCTGCACAATCATATCGACAATGACATTGGCGTCGGACATGGCCTTACAGACCTTGGCGACCATGCCGGGGCGATCTTCGAGTTTTAATAATGTGATTTGGGCTTCATCGCGGGAATAGGCGACACCGCTGACAACACGTTCTTCCATGGTTTCATCCTC
>CAYTAJ010000102.1:1735-7332 GCA_964435725.1 uncultured Algimonas sp. | reverse complement strand
TACGACCTTCAGGTTATGAGCCTGACGAGCTACCGGGCTGCTCCACCCCGCGTTAAGAGAAGCGTGATATAGGGGGCTGCACCGCCGTGTTCAAGCCCTAAATTATGGAATTTACGGCTTTTTCTCACACCACTTTATGAGCGCTTTTGCTTCCTGCGGTGGCGATCTTCTGCGCTCGCTTGAACACGTTTGGCATAGGCCATAGCATCGGGAATACGCCCAAACGCGATTTTCCCGCCCGCATAATCTCCGGGCGGTTGTTCCTGCAAGCCGACTGTTAAAATATCGGATTGGTACTTAGCATTAGTGGCATCAATCGCATCGCTTAATCGACTCAGGCGTTCTCTCTGTGTTTCATCGGTTTTGGGGTCGAAGAAATTATCCGCAAAGGCTCCGTCACGGGTGAGCCCATGCAGTGTGATGTAGACCTGCCTTACACTGCGAATATCACCTTGCTCGAAACAAGCGGCATAGGCGCGGCGTGTGAGGCGCAAGATGGAATAATCATCGCGTATGGGTGTTGTGTGTAATTCTGCTGACCACCGATCTTTGCGTTGATCTTTGATTGAAACACTGAGTTTAGTGGCTAAAAATCCGTCTTTACGCATACGTCGCGCGGCTTGGGCGGCGAGTAGTCGCAGGCAATCTTCACCGCGTTTTTTGCTCGTCCAAGTGCCGGAAAGTTGACGGCTATGACCATACATGGCGCGTTTTGTGGGAGCTTTCTCAACCGGATAGCCATGGAGCATCCACCAGACGCGTTCGCCCTCAACACTACGCCAAATGGCGCGGGCTTGTTTAGGGGAACTGTGCCAAAAATCTTCCATCGTATGAATGCCCGCATCATTGAGCCGTTTTTCAATTCCGGCGGCAATGCCGGGTACATCGCGTAAAGGTACATCCAATAACCGCCCCGGGAGATCGCGTGGGTGCAGCACCTCAAATCCATGAGGCTTATTCATCTCAGCCGCAATTTTAGCCAAGAGATTGCAGGAAGAAAGCCCAATAGACGGCGTGACATACTCCCCAATATCTTCAGAAATTTGGTCACGAATTTTTCGCGCTATATTCAGACAGGTCTCATCCGATAATTTACCAAAGTCACATTCCATCTCATCGACGGACCAAACTTTTTTGACGGGGATGTGTTTCTCAATGGCGGCGATGATTTTGTGATGCATCTGCACATAAACATCATGTCGGGCAGGGACGATACGAATATCCGGACAGAGCCTCTTGGCCTCTTGGACTTTGATACCGCGATGCAGGCCATAGGCTTTTGCGACATAACATTGCGCAATAAGGGCAGAATGATCAGATGGAAATGCACTGACCCCTGTAGGCCGATGGGCTTCTTCGGGGCAGAGCTGTTTCTCGACATTCGCGAAAAAGGCATCGAAATCGATATAAAGCGTCGTCAGTTTTGTCGGGGCGTCCATGATTTATGCCTCAAATTGCAAGAGAACATAAATGGAACATTTTTAAGAGTCGAGTCCTGTGAGCTGAAAAAGTTCGTGGTATTTTAAGATATAATAGGCGTCATTGACAAAGCTATATCCCCAAAAACAATTGTTATTGAATAACATGACCTTATAAATGAACCAAATTCGCAAAATCTTTCCATGTTATCTGGTCATTCACCCTAGAAACTATCGTCTTGGGCGCATACAAATCATGAGCTTAAAGGAGATTATTAATGACTATCAAAACAAATCGGGGATTACTCACCAGTGCTGCTATTGCACTTGCTTTTAGCTTTACTGCAACGACACATGCGAAAGAGGGCATGTTCACACCGGATCAATTACCGGAAATCGCAAAGGATTTGCGTAAGACAGGTTTGAAGCTTCGCGCTAATCAACTCACAGATCTGACGGGCTTTCCGATGGGGGCGATTATTTCACTGGGAGGGTGCTCAGCCTCTTTCGTTTCTCCACAAGGCCTCGTCGTGACCAACCATCACTGTGCTCGCGGCTCCGTCCAATTTAATTCAACCGAAGAAAATAACTATTTGGAAAATGGGTTTCTGGCCGAGAACTTCAGCGCTGAATTACCGGCGGCGCCAGGGTCCCGTATTTATGTGACGGTTGATGTCGACGATGTCACTGAAGCGGTGACAGGCGGGATTTCTGAAAGCTTATCGGGTGAGGCACGCTTCGCCGAGATTGATAAGAACCGCAAAGCGCTTATCGCCTCATGTGAACAAGATGCGGGTCACCGTTGTCAGGTCTCCTCTTTCTTTGGAGGCTTGCAATATAAATTGATTAAACGCCTCGAGATTAAAGACGTCCGCCTGGTTTACGCCCCTGCCGACGCCATCGGTAAATATGGCGGTGATATTGATAACTGGCAGTGGCCACGCCACACAGGCGATTTCGCCTTTTACCGCGCCTATGTCTCTCCGGATGGAAAGTCAGCGGACTTTGCCGAAGAGAATGTGCCTTTTGTACCGGAACATACATTAAAAGTCTCGGCTTCCGGTTTGGAGGATGGCGACTTCGTTATGGCGGCCGGTTATCCAGGTTCAACCTCTCGCTATACACGCCTCGCACAGGTCAAAAACACATTTGATTGGCAATATCCAACCTGGGTCGACTTGTTAGAAGGTTGGGTTGCCACCATCGAAGAGGCCGCCCCAGAGGGTACGGATGCCCGTATTAAATATGAGTCGCGCTTGGCTGGTCTCAATAACTTCTTAAAGAACCTCTATGGTCAAATTGATGGGGCCCGTCGTGTAGGATTGGTTGAACGTCGCGCGCAACGCGAAGCTGCACTGAATGCCTGGATCGCGAAAGAAGCCCCTGAAGCTGGTTATGCCGAAGCGATTGAAGCGCTTGATAAGTTGTCGGAAGAAAGCGCCTTCGCTGCGCGCCAGAATTACTGGTATGGGAATGCGACTCGCCCACAGCTCTTTGGAGCCGCCCGTCGTCTCTATCGTTTGGCCTTGGAAAATCAAAAACCGAATGATGAGCGCGAGAGCGGATATCAAGAACGCGATATGACGTTTTTCAAACAACGCATGACGGCGATGGAGCGTCGTTACGACCCAGAGGTCGACAAGGCTGAGTGGATGTTATTCTTACAAGGCTATCTCGCTCAACCGAAAGACCAGCGGGTTAAAGCTTTGGACGAGTTTTTAGGTCTGGGAGACACGGTTGATATGGAGGCGTTGTCCCGCCGCATTGATCGTATGTATGCCAATACGACGTTGAATACAGTGGAGAAGCGTTTGGCGTTGATGGAGGCGACACCAGCTGAATTAGAAGCCAGCCAAGACCCGTTCATGAAAATGGCGGTGGCACTTTATGAAAGAGGTCTGGAGTCTGAAAAGGCGTCTAAAGATCGCGCCGGACGTTTGGCTGCGCTACAGCCGAAATATATGGAAGCGATTATTGCATGGCAAAAGGATCAAGGCTTCACAGCTTATCCCGATGCGAACTCCACTTTGCGCGTAACTTATGGCACCGTTCTAGGTGGGTCACCGAAAGACGGCATGCGTTATGATCCTTTCACAACCCTTGAAGGGATTTTGGAGAAGGATACAGGAGAAGAACCGTTTAATTCTCCGCAAAAGCAGCTCGACCTGATTAAAGCCAAAGACTATGGCGATTACGCATTGCGTTCTATTGACTCGGTGCCTGTCAATTTCTTGTCAGACCTCGACTCGACTGGCGGTAATTCCGGTTCAGCGACGATGAATGCCAAAGGTGAGCTCGTAGGCCTGTTGTTCGATGGTACATTTGAGAGTGTAAACTCAGATTGGGATTTTGACCCGCGTACAACACGCACCATCCATGTCGATTCACGCTATATGTTATGGGTGATGGAAAAGGTCGATGGTGCTAATCATCTCATCGAAGAAATGGATGTTGTTGGGCGTTAATCCGCCATCGCTTTAATTAAAGCTCTTGCGTCTTCGCCAATCTCTCTATGGGTTTTGGCGAAGGCTAGGACAGCCTCGAGATAGCCGATTTTGCTGCCGCAATCATAATCTTGTCCGTCATAGACAAAGGCGTGGAAGGCTTGTTCATTCATGAGGCGAGCCATGGCGTCGGTGAGTTGAATTTCACCTCCGGCACCGGCTTCTTGATCTTTGAGTAAGCCCATTAATTCCGGCTGTAAAATATAGCGACCTGTTATTTTCAAATTGGACGGTGCATCCGCAACCGCTGGCTTTTCAACCATACCGTCCATTGAAATTAATTGTTTCGATTTATAAACCTCACCGGCTTTGGGTTTGATGACGCCGTAATTAGAGACACGTTCTTCGGGCACAGCATCGACCGCGATGATATTCCCTCCGACTTGATTATACGCGGTCATCATTTGTGACAGGCAACTTTTATCTGACTGAATCAGTACGTCAGGCAATAAGACAGCAAAAGGTTCATTCCCCACAATGTCGCGCGCGCACCAGACAGCATGACCTAAGCCTCTGGCGGCTTGTTGACGAATAAAGCTGACAGAGCCTTCTTTGGGTTGTTTGGATTTTAAATGGTCATAAATATCCGTCTTGCCCCGTTTTTGAAGGGTGTCTTCCAATTCATAGGCGCTGTCGAAATAATCTTCGATGGCACTTTTCTGACGGCCTGTAATAAAAACGAAATGTTCAATGCCCGCGTCAACGGCTTCGTCCACGACATATTGCAAGGCAGGACGATCAACAACGGGTAGCATTTCCTTGGGAATGGTTTTCGTCGCAGGCAAGACGCGTGTGCCGAAACCCGCAACAGGTAAAACGGCGATGCGAACAGGTTTTCTTGCCTCAGAGCTCATAATTTAGCCTATTTTTAACTGGGCCAAAGTCTAGACCCCACGCTTATTTCTTTAAAAGTGTTTACCACAAAGAGGTAAAATGATTACGAATATTTTTAAAAAACTCTCTGCGCAACTGCGCTGAAATGTCGTTGTAATAAGCTGTGACTGCGTCATAGGGACAGTTTGACTTTCGCGCCTTTCACGTCAAAACACCCCTTATGGGACAAAGACTAGACATTATTAGGAAACGAAGTGACCGAAACGTCGCTTAATTTTCCTATTGTTTTGGCATGGGCTGCACCGTTTTTTGTGGTGGCCGTTGCGCTTGAATGGTTCTTCGTGAATCGTAAGGCCTTAGAGGGTCAGTATGAGGCGAAAGATGCTTTTGCCTCTATGACGATGGGGCTTGGCAACCTTCTGACGGATTTAGCTTTTGGTTTTATCAGTCTCGCGATTTTGCTTTTTGCTTGGCAATTTCGTTTGTTCGATTTGGGCTATAGCTTGCCTATCATCTTACTGGCCTTAGTCGCGCAGGATTTTGTCTATTATTGGAAACACCGTATCGCTCATCAAGTGAGGTGGTTCTGGAGCGCCCATGTTGTCCATCATAGTTCCGAGCATTTTAATCTGACCACGGCTCTGCGACAGCCTTGGAACAACCATTTCACAGGACACATCTTTTTATCAATCCCGCTTGTGCTTTTAGGCTTCCATCCTTTGCTCATTGCTTTTGTAGCGTCGGTTAATCTCCTATATCAGTTTTGGATTCACACAGAGTCGATTGATAAAATGCCCCGTTGGTTTGAAGCGGTCATGAATACGCCGAGCCACCACCGCGT
>CAYTAJ010000102.1:0-1635 GCA_964435725.1 uncultured Algimonas sp. | reverse complement strand
TCAAAGGCTTCAAACTCTCGACTTTCAACTGTACTTATACCAACCATTTTCACAGCCGCTTTCTTCGGTGTCAGGGTCAGGTCAATATAACCATTGACCAGTGCGTTGTAATATCGCGCATCTTTATTGGATTGCGTCAGTAAAAGATTATGATCAGCTGTCGCGTCCCCAAGATAGGCGGTCAAAGTCTGAGACGAGACGGAAGACGTCACGAGTTCCATACCGAATTTCTCTCCGGCCTCTGACGTTAATTCATTGACCCAAAATTCATGGGCGTCACCGGTCAGAGCAAGCATGTCGTTAATTCCCGCATCGGACAAAGCGCCGTAAAGTTTTTCACGCGCGACGGGGTACCCATCCCAACTATCGGGATAAACGGGGAGGCTATATTTTGATAAAGTCAGAAAGTCTCTGACACCGGCCCAATCTTTCTCAATCGCGAGAAGGGCGTCTTCATCAATATAGGGCGTAAAGTCAGGGGTGAGGAGCCGCCCTAAAATAACTTGGTTCGCCAATAAGCGCCAAGGCTTCCCGGCCTCTTTTGATTTCGCGAAAGTCTCAACAATGAAGTCTTGTTGATCTTGCCCCATCATCTCTCTGTCAGGGGCATAAAGCTTTTCTTTTTTGAACTTTTCTGCGCCGCCCGGTACGTCTATCTCATCAATATAATCTTCGATAATAAGCTGTTCCGCGCGTGCGGTGAGACGCGTTTCTAAACAGACAATGGAAGCTAAATCTCCCCATTCAAAAGCACGGTAAATATCTTCGCGCGTTTTACCAAAAGCGGGTTCGCGTAGGGGCATCCATTCATAATAAGCCCGAAGAGCGGCTTCTTTTCGTGCGTCCCAATCGCCTTCGCCTTCATCGTGGTTTTCCGCGCCGTTTTTCCAACTATCATTTGTGGTTTCATGGTCGTCCCACACGGCGATAAGGGGCATTTGAGCTGTCACATCCTGCAGTGAGGCATCTGTTCGATATTGCGCATGACGCAATCGATAATCCGCCAATGAGACGATTTCATGCGTGGGTTCATGAACGCGGTCATTGAGTCGGGGCGTCCCGTCTGCACCATATTCATAATAATAATCACCCAGATGTATCAGCGCGTCAAAGGAGTCGTTTTTAGCCTGTTTCGCGATATGATCATAAGTATTGAAATATCCGTGCTGCCAATTGGAGCAGGACACGACGGCAAAGCGTGCTGACTGAATATCATCCGTCGGCAAGGTTCGCGTGCGACCAATCTGAGACACTGTATCGCCGACGCGAAAGCGGTAATAATACCAGGTTCCGGGTTCCAGACCTTGGGCTTCCACCTTGACTGTATAATCTTTGACGGCATTGGTTGTGACAGTGTCTGAAGCCGAGAGAGACTTAAAATCAGCGTCCTGATCCATCTCCCAAATAACGCTCACATCACCTTCTTTGTCCGGCGTAACCCGTGTCCATAAAATAACGGATGTGGCAAAAGGATCACCCGACGCGATACCATGGGCAAATCGACCCGTGCGATTGTCAGTCTTTGAGATAAAGGGTGTTGGTTTAGTCTCAGCACAGGCGACAACTGACCCAGCCCCCAAAACCCCTAAAAAACCACGGCGTGAAGGAAGATTATGGAATGGTGTTTTCATAAGC
>CAYTAJ010000101.1:0-7364 GCA_964435725.1 uncultured Algimonas sp. | reverse complement strand
TCGAATGGTCTGCCTTGGAGGTACCACCCGGAATCGAACCGGGGTACACGGATTTGCAATCCGGTGCGTCACCACTCCGCCATGGTACCGTCACAAGGGCCGCCCTCATAGCGAGGGGCAGGGCATCCTGCAAGCCTGATTTCACCTTTGACGCATAGAACTTATGCGAAATCTGTGATTGCCGCGATTTGTTCTGGCAGTCTAGTGTATAGAGGCTTATGAAGCCGCCAAAGGTCTGAGTCTGCAGTCAATGTAAACTTCGCACCAATAGCGCTATGAGGAATTAGAGATGTTCGACTTCGCCAAAGCCCGCGATCACATGGTAGAATGCCAAATCCGGACAAATGATGTGACGGAACCGGCCATTTTGAAAGCCTTCAGAACGACAGCGCGAGAGCGTTTCGTGCCGCAAGCTAAAATGGCTTTGGCCTATGGTGATGCCCATATCGAGATGGATGAAGGCCGCGTGATGTTGCGTCCGCGGGATTTTGCCAAGCTTGTTGATGCCGCCGACATAAGGCCGAGCGATGTTGTTTTGGATATTGCCTGTGGACGGGGATATTCCACGGCGATTATGGCTGGTTTGGCCGATACAGTTGTTGGTCTGGAAACGACGGATGAGGCGGTCAATCGCGCCACCGAATTGCTCGTAGAGCAAGATGTATCCAATGCCGCTATTGTCAAAGGGGATCTAAAAGTCGGTGCGGCAGAGCATGGGCCATTCAACGTTATCTTTATCAATGGCGCGGTTTCAGACATCCCTAAGACATGGTTCTCGCAACTCGCCAATAATGGCCGTTTGGTCTGCATTCTGCAAAAAGGCCCAGTCGGACACGCCACAGTTTATACCAAGTCCGGTGATGTTGTCGGAGAGCGCGTCGAGTTTGACTCCAATGCCCCAATCTTGCCAGGATTTACGCCTGAGCCTAGCTTTGTTTTTTAGCCCTGTTCGATTGGTCAATGCGTATAGTGAATTGAAACCACGCGAGCCCATTGACTAAGTGACATTTAATATGACCTGCCAAGCCTTTAAATCATTTGCCCTAAGTACTGTGATGCTTTTGGCTGGCTTTGGAGGCGCAGAGGTCGCGCAGGCTGAGACGCTGACAGAAGCGCTCATCTCGGTTTATAATAAGAATCCGAGACTATTGGCGGAACGCGCGCGTCTGCGTGAAGTTGATGAAAATTATATTCAGGCAAGAGCGCAAGGTCGCTTCACCGTCAATGCAAGCGGACAATATAGTCGGACTGTTCTCAGCGGTGAGGGTGATTTTATTCAATCAGGGCCAGCTCCGGGGCCGGGGGAAGCCGCTGACCTTACGTTTTTCTACGGCCCGCGTTCAGGGCAGGTGCAGGTCATTCAGCCACTCTATCAAGGGGGCCGCGTCAAAGCGCTTAAATCTCAAGCCAAGTCCGGTATTTTGGCGCAAAGAGAAGTGTTGCGCGCAACGGAAAACCAACTGTTTCTATCTGCGGCAAATGCCTATCTGGATGTACAGCTGGCCGAAGAAGCCGCGCGTATTCGCCGAAGCAATGTCAGAGTCTTATCCCGACAGCTAGACGCAGCGAATGCCCGCTTTGAGGTAGGAGAGGGCACCCGAACGGATATTGCACAATCACAATCCCGCGTCGCCTTGGCAGAGGCGGGTTTGGCGCAAGCGGATGCGGATTTGCAAACAGCGCGTTCCGTTTATGAACGCATCGTTGGGCGTATGCCGATGGACCTGCAGCCGACGCCCGCTTTTGCTTTGCCGCCCACGCTACAAGATGCCATCCGTCTGGCGCGTACGAATAATCCGGAATTGATTGCGTCCTATTATAGTGAAGAAGCGGGAAAGGCGGCCATTGATGTGGCTAAAGCGGCGGGTAAGCCTGTCATCTCCCTCAACGGAACGGTTGCAGAACAACGCGGGGAATTATTCAGTTTTGACCGAGCGCAAACGGCATCACTGACGGCGCAAATTAGCATACCAATATTTTCAGGTGGTTTAAACAGCTCGCGCGTCAGGCAAGCCAAACATGCCAAAACACGCTTGGCGTTTGAGTCGCGCGACCGTGAATTGGCTGTGGATCAGGCGATTAAGCAAATATGGGCGCAAAAAGAGGCGGCCCAACAATCACTCATGGCGAGCCGTAAGCAAGTTGAAGCCGCAGAGATTGCGTTTGAAGGTGTGACGCTTGAGCAAGAGGTAGGCACACGCACGCAGCTCGACGTTTTGGATGCAGAACAAGAGCTTTTAAATGCAAAACTCTCTGTGATTAGTGCCGAACGCAATGTAAATGCCACAACATTTCAGCTCTTGGCGACAATAGGTGTGTTTGACTCACAAGGTATAAACTTGCCTGTTCAGACGCCTTATGATCCGAATAAGAATTTTGAGGCCGTGAAATATGATGGCCTGACTGCGTTTTCAGACCGGGCAATTGCTGATCCCATTGAGGGTGCTGCTGATGGACTATCAGACGCTGTGTCTTCGGGCATTGAGACTGTAGAAACTATTTTTAGCAATCCCCCTGTCTCAACAGCCGCTCAGCTACCCGTGGAAGGCATAACAACTGTCTTTTCTGCGGGTAAAACGGCAATAGAAACCTCTCTCGGACAAGAGCCGGATATCAGCCCGCTTGCAGGTGAGACTAAACCAGAGATAGAGACCGATCCTTACCAGACTGAGGGCACACGCGACTTGCCAACATTAAAAAATGCGTCTCAGGCTGATTCCCCCCAGAATTGATTGCTTACCCGGCTAGACAAGTCATAAGTGTTGTCTTAACCCTTTGTTAAAGGTGCTTTCGGGGGGAAGGTGCAAAGAGATGGTTTCGATGGAGAAACCGATGATGAAACGCAAGGAAGATATGTCTGAAACGACATCAGATACCGGACACGCAGAACTCGCGGATGAGCCCAGCATGGAAGACATTCTGGCCTCTATCCGTAAGATTATAGCGGATGATGATCAGGCCATGGATTTAGCTGAGCCGCAAGCGTTAGAAACGCCACCTGCATTTGGCGAAGCGGTAGACGCGAACCCGACTCCGGACCTTACAGTGTCATCTCTTGTTGAAGAAACTCAGAATGTTGCGCCTTCTGCTTTTGATGAAAATAGTGTTTTTAATTCGCTTGATGGTGGTGACGCGGCCGACGAAGGGATTGTCGAAGCGGCCTCTGAAGCGGATGATTTATCCGGCGATGTCATGGATTTGGATATATCAGCTTTATTAGGTGAGGCTGACTCCACTGTGGCTGATGAGGCTCCTGTCATTGAAACGGGTGCTGAGTTGTCAGTTGAAGATGATGCGTTATTTGATGCACTTGATTTAGAGATCCCTGACGTTCCAGATGACGTCAGTGCTACAGAAAGTGTTGCTAATCAAATAGTTGATGAAGCCTCCTCATCTATCGGAGATGCTGTCGAAGATGATTCAATATTTGATTTAACCGAAGCAATAGAGACGACTGAAGCGCTTGCTGAAGCTGATGTTGATGCCGAAACATTAGACAATGATGACAGCCTTTTTGATGAACTAGAAGGTTTATTGGCTGATATCCCGGAAGAGCCTGATGAAGTGGTTCAGCAAGAGATCGAAGCGTCAGTGAACGAATTATCTGAAACTCATTCAGGCGAAAATGTTTTCGGGTCAGACCTTGCTGCGGTGGGCTTAGCCGCCGCATCTAGCACCGGAGTCGTTGGTTCTGATACAGTCGAAACTGATAATCTATCATCTGAAAGCGATAGCTCCATCGATGACTTACTCAATGAGTTTGCAGATAATTTGGTTGTCGAAGACGATGCGGCATCTTCAGCGGCTGAAACAGTTGAAGCGCCAGCGTTCAGTACAGACGGAAATGACCTTCCGCTCGTTAAATCCTTGATGGAGGATCTCACAGAGCCGGAGGCAGATGTAGAGACGAGCGAATCAAGTGAGGACATGGCCTTGGCCCTGTCGAGGACGGAAGAACTTGATGCAGAATCATCTTATGAAGGCGATATTCTGGACGATATTCTGGATATGACTTTGGATAGCGAAATTGCCTCTCACGAAGAAGAATTGATTATTCCTGAACCAGAGCCTGTGCCTGAAGCCGCCCCTGAGCCGACCGCCGAGAGTGTTGCGGCGGATGAAGCGGAAAACTTACAAGAGGCTGAAAGCTCATCTCTCATGGATATTGCTGCGGCGGCAGAACAAGACGCTCAGGCGATTGAGAGTGCAGCGACAGCTCTTACCGAGGAACCTGCCATTATCGAAGGCCCTGCCGAAGAAGGCGAGCCGGATTTGGTACTGGAAACCGGCTTGACAGCCGGCGTATTGGGCGCTGCGGCCGTCGTCGCAGCGAAAGCGGCTGAAGATAAGCGACAAACTGTCTCTGAACCCGTTTCAGATGAGAGTGTCGAAACAACGACTTTAAATGAAATACAAGAGGAGACGGCAGATATGCCAAGAGCAGTAAAAACAGAAGCCATTCTGGATGATGTAACCGAAACAGCCACGTCAGAGGTGTTTGCGTCGCTTAATGAAGTCGTCGAAGAAAAGGCCATCAAAGCCGAGCGCGGTGACCGTATTGGTGACCTCGTCATGGAAGCGCTTCGTCCCATGTTAAAAGAGTGGCTAGACGCTAATCTAAAAGGCATTGTGGAACGTGCTGTGACAAAAGAAGTGAAGCGTATCTCTTCCGGGAAATAAGTATCTTCCCGGCAAGCGCCGGGACTTGATGATTTCAACCCTGTGCTTGGCAAAAGTGCAGGGTTTTCTTTTGCGCCGTAATAGGCGATACCCCGCGAAAATAGGGCTGTAAGCCAAAAATTAGAGACCGAGAATGTTGGATAATAAATTTGATCCGAAAGAGGCCGAACCTCGCCTTTATAAAATGTGGGAAGAGGCCGGGCATTTTAAGCCTCGCGCGGCTAAGCCTGAGGATACCAAGGACGATAATTTCTGCATTGTTATTCCGCCGCCCAATGTCACGGGCAGCCTGCATATGGGCCATGCGCTCAACAATACGATTATGGATGCACTGACGCGCTACAATCGCATGAAAGGAAAAGCCGTTCTCTGGCAACCGGGCATGGACCATGCCGGTATTGCCACGCAAATGGTTGTTGAACGAAAGCTCGCGGGCGAAGGCAAGGCGCGCAAAGATATGGGCCGTGAGGAATTTCTGGAACATGTCTGGGCGTGGAAAGAAGAAAGCGGCGGCAATATCTTTAACCAACTTCGTCGCTTGGGCTCGTCTTGCGATTGGTCACGGGAAAAATTCACTTTAGGCGATCCTAACGACCCCGATGATAATATGGCCGAAGCCGTCACAAAGTCTTTCGTCGATATGTATGAAGCGGGGCTCATTTACCGCGATAAGCGCCTCGTCAATTGGGACCCGCATTTCCAAACGGCGATTTCAGACCTGGAAGTCGAGAACATCGAAAAAGACGGTCATTTTTGGCATTTCAAATACCCGCTCGAAGGTGGCGAAACCTATACCTATATAGAGAAGGATGAAGACGGTAATGTCGTGCTCGAAGAAGAGCGCGATTATATCTCTATCGCGACAACGCGTCCTGAAACCATGTTGGGTGACGGTGCGGTGGCGGTACATCCTGATGATGAACGCTATGCGCCGATTGTTGGGAAAATGGTGCGCTTGCCCCTCGCAGATCGCCTCATCCCGATTATCACAGATGAATATCCCGATATGGATTTCGGTTCTGGCGCCGTCAAAATCACCGGCGCGCATGATTTCAACGATTATGAAGTCGCCAAGCGGAATGACATTCCGATGTACTCCCTCATGGGGACACGCGGTGAGATGATTGCCTCCGAAATTATGCCCGAGAAATATGTCGGCATGGACCGTTTCAAAGCGCGCAAAGCCGTGGTCGCGGATATTGATGCCGAAGGCCTGTTGATTAAGGTTGAAGATAAGAAAATCATGCAGCCCTATGGCGATCGCTCGGGCGTGGTGATTGAGCCGATGTTAACGGATCAATGGTTTGTCGACGCCGAAAAGCTCGCCAAGGAGGCGATGACAAAAGTTGATGATGGCACCACGAAATTCATTCCAGAGAACTGGAAGAAAACCTATGATCATTGGATGAAGGATATTCAGCCTTGGTGTATCTCGCGGCAATTGTGGTGGGGGCATCGTATTTCTGCATGGTACGGACCATCGCTCACTAAAGTAAATTACACTGGTGAAGAACCCGCTACCTTAGAAGTATGGGACTGGGATAAACCAGAAATTTTTGTCGCTGAAACTTTTAAACAGGCACTTGAGAAAGCTTCTATTTTCTATGGAGAGTTTAACGCAGATGCAGTTTTGATTGGGGAAGAAGAGGAAAGCAATGAAGTTTGGCGAAATTTACCTAACGATGATGATGGTCAAAATATCAAGCTACTTCGAGACCCTGACGTTCTAGACACATGGTTCTCTTCCGGTCTCTGGCCATTCTCCACGCTTGGCTGGCCCGAAAACACCGAGGAGCTTGAGCGCTTCTATCCGACGTCTGTCCTCGTTACCGCCTTTGATATTATCTTCTTCTGGGTGGCGCGGATGATGATGCAGGGTCTCCATTTCATGGAAGAGGTGCCGTTTAAGGATGTCTATATCCATGCGCTCGTCCTCGATGAACAAGGTAAGAAAATGTCGAAATCCATCGGCAATACGCTCGATCCGCTCGACCTGATTGATGGCGTCAGTGCGGATGACCTCGTCGCCAAACGCACACGTGGCCTCAAAAACCCGGAGAAAGCCCCACAAATCGAAAAAACGACACGCAAGCAATATCCCGACGGATTTGAACCTTATGGCGCGGATGCGCTGCGCTTTACGCTCGCGAGCATGGCGGGGCAGGGGCGCAATATCCGCCTCTCCGTTGACCGTATCGCAGGCTATCGCAATTTCGGCACTAAGCTCTGGTCTGCGGCGAGCTTTGGTCAGATGAATGGGTGCAAGCCCAAAGTTTGGGACCCCGCTTGGGCCAAACTGCCAATGAATAAATGGATAGTCTCAGAGACCGTCAAAACCGTCGCAGAGGTTTCGCGCTGTATCGAAAACTACCGTTTTAATGACGCCGCCGATGCCGCCTATAAATTCACATGGGACACATTCTGTGCGTGGTATTTGGAAATCTCCAAACCGATTCTATCAGGCGAAGACGGCAAAGAAAAAGAAGAAACTCAAGCAACATTCGCATGGGTGCTCGACCAAATTCTCAAACTCCTTCACCCCTTCATGCCCTTCATCACTGAAGAGCTTTGGGGCAAGATTGCAGAAGACCGTGAGAGCCATTTGATAGTCGCCCCATGGCCAGAGCTATCGGATGAATTGATAGATGAAGACGCGTCAAAAGACATTGAGTGGCTGCAAACGC
>CAYTAJ010000100.1:0-7420 GCA_964435725.1 uncultured Algimonas sp. | reverse complement strand
ATTTCTTGACGCGCCTTTTTGAGGCACTCTGCCATCTTTTCACGAATGGCCGCATCAGAAATTTCTGCGCCGGCTGCGTCTAGATCACCTCGTAATTTGCGGAAAACGTCTTCATCACCCGCCTCTTCCATGTCCGACGCAATGACTTCTAAAGCGTATTTTTCACCATCCGGACGTCCCATAATTTCCGCAGCCCAAAGGCCCAAAGCTTTGTTCCGCTTGGCTGCGACTTTAAACTCTTTTGCCGCATCCATTACGAATTTTGCTTCTTGTGCATTTTCGCGATCATCAAAGACTGACATGGTAATTCCTATAAAGTTTCTTTCTCTTCATTTATGTATGCGATTAAAGGGTTTCAAGATGGAAAATCCCCATAATTATCACAGGCAGCTCATTGCGGTTTTGCTGCCTTACGTCTAAGACGCGGCTTTAAGCGTGTTGAGTCGGTATCCTGGCTAATTCGCGCCATTCGGAGAGCCTCAATGAGCCGCCGCAAACAAATATACGAAGGCAAAGCCAAAATCCTTTATGAAGGACCTGAACCCGGCACGCTTGTCCAATATTTCAAAGATGACGCAACAGCCTTTAATGCTGAGAAGAAAGCCATTTTGGACGGTAAAGGCGTGCTCAACAACCGTATCAGCGAGTTCGTTATGTTGCGTCTTGGCGAAATTGGTATTCCAACGCATTTCATCAAACGCTTGAACATGCGTGAACAACTTATCAAGAAAGTTGAGATTATTCCGCTCGAGGTAATTTGTCGTAATGTCGCGGCTGGCACTATGTCCAAACGCCTAGGGATTGAAGAGGGTGAAAAACTCCCCCGCTCTATTGTAGAGTTCTGCCTTAAAAGAGATGATCTTGGTGACCCCTTAATCGCCGAGGAACATATCCACGCATTTGGTTGGGCAACGGCCTCAGAGCTTGATGAAATGATTGCGATGACCCTTCGTATCAATGATTATCTTCAAGGTATGTTTGGCGGCATTGGCATCAATTTGATTGACTTCAAAATTGAGTTTGGGCGCCTCCCCGTCTCTAATGAAAACGGCATCGTCGGCCATCAGGTCGTGCTTGCTGATGAAATCAGCCCAGATAGTTGCCGTCTCTGGGATCGTGAAACCAATAAGAAACTCGATAAAGACCGTTTCCGGCGTGATCTGGGCGATGTCACCGAAGCTTACACCGAAGTGGCGACTCGCCTCGGTATCATCAAACAACAAAACCAAAATAACGTGACCAATCTCTCATTGGTTTCAAACGAAGATTAGGACTGATTATGAAAGCCCTCGTATATATCGGCCTCAAGCCCGGTGTGCTGGACCCTCAAGGTCGCGCGATTGCGCGTTCATTGAACGACCTTGGCTTTGATGAGGTCAATAATGCTTTCCAAGGCAAAGTGATTGAACTTGATTTAACGTCAGAAGACAAAACAGTCGCAAAGGCCCGCGTCGAAGAGATGTGTGAAAAGCTTCTCGCAAACACGGTCATCGAAAGTTACCGCATTGAGCTGAGAGACTAAGCCCATGCAAACAGCCGTTATTGTCTTTCCGGCCTCGAATTGCGACCGCGACGCGGCCGTTGCTCTTGAAAAGGTCACGGGGAAAGTCCCCAAAATGATTTGGCATCGGGAAACTGAAATTCCCGAAGACGTCAAATTTGCGGTCATACCGGGCGGGTTTTCCTATGGGGATTATCTACGGTCCGGCGCCATCGCCGCCCGTTCACCGATTGTCTCTGACCTTAAAGCCAAAGCAGCAAAAGGTTTAGCCGTGGCAGGGTTCTGCAACGGTTTTCAGGTACTGACCGAAGCTGGCATGCTTCCGGGCGCTTTGATGCGCAATAAGGGCCTTAAATTTGTATGCCGCCCGGAACGTTTGGTTATCAATAACGCCAATACGCGCTTCACATCATGCTATGGGGTTAAAGACACGGTTGTCTATCCTGTTGCCCATCATGACGGGAATTATAACGCGGATGACGAAACGCTAAATAAGCTGGAAAAAGAAGGCCGTATTGTTTTTCGTTATGCGGACAATCCGAACGGCTCTGCCCGTGACATTGCCGGAATCGTCAATGAAGCGGGAAACGTGTTCGGCATGATGCCTCACCCTGAACGGGCTGTTGATCCGCTACATGGCGGAACAGATGGCTTGGATCTTTTCAAATCCATTATCGAGTCAATCTAATGGCAAAACAATCTGAAATCACGCCAGAGATCGTGGCAGAACACGGACTGTCAGAGTCCGAATATGATATCATTCTCGATCGCTTAGGGCGCGAACCTAATCTGACTGAACTCGGCATTTTTTCTGTCATGTGGTCAGAACATTGTTCTTACAAATCATCCCGTCGTCATTTGGGTAAATTCCTGACAAAAAGTGACCGGGTTATTCAAGGCCCAGGTGAAAATGCAGGCGTCATTGATATTGATGATGGCGACGCGATTATCTTTAAAATGGAAAGCCATAACCACCCGTCCTATATCGAGCCATATCAAGGTGCGGCGACGGGTGTCGGCGGTATTATGCGTGATGTTTTCACAATGGGCGCACGACCCATTGCGCTGATGAATGCGCTGCGTTTTGGCGAACCTAATCACCCTAAAACGCGCACACTCGTAAACGGCGTTGTCGCCGGCATTGGTGGATATGGTAATTGTGTTGGGGTGCCGACGGTTGGTGGCGAAACGAACTTCCACAAAGGGTACAATGGGAATATCCTTGTAAATGCCATGTGCGTTGGCCTCGCTGATGCAGACAACGTGTTTTATTCCGCCGCCAAAGGTGTCGGCAATCCCATCTTTTATGTCGGCTCAAAAACAGGGCGTGACGGCATTCACGGCGCGACAATGGCGTCCGCTGAGTTTGACGATGACTCAGATGAAAAGCGTCCGACGGTTCAAGTCGGCGATCCCTTTACGGAGAAACTCCTGATTGAAGCCTGTCTTGAGCTTATGGCGACTGATGCCATTATCGCTATCCAAGATATGGGCGCTGCTGGTCTTACGTCTTCATCAATTGAGATGGCCGATAAAGGCGGTGTTGGCATTCAATTGAATTTGGATAAAGTTCCTCAACGCGAAGAAGGAATGACAGCCTATGAAATGATGCTCTCAGAATCACAAGAGCGCATGTTGATGGTGATTCAACCGGGTAAAGAAAAACTCGCCTATGAGATTTTTGAAAAGTGGGAACTCGATGTTGCCATGATTGGCAAGACGACGGACACTGGTCGCCTCGTTCTCAAGCATAATCGTAAAAAAGTTTGTGATATTCCAATCGCCCCCCTCGCCGATGATGCACCCAACTATGACCGGCCCCATGTACCGACTGAGAAACGCCCCGTATTAAAAGCGGAAGAGGTACACGAAACACAGGATTAC
Source organism: uncultured Algimonas sp. (assembly GCA_964435725.1). Lineage (GTDB taxonomy): Bacteria > Pseudomonadota > Alphaproteobacteria > Caulobacterales > Maricaulaceae > Litorimonas. The sequence goes on along the minus strand of CAYTAJ010000100.1, from coordinate 4,035 downwards.
AATGATGCAATTGTGCGTGTCATGCAGCACCCTGATATTGCGTCTAAGCGGTGGATTTGGGAACAGTATGATCGTCATGTGATGACAGATACGATTGATAGTAGTCAATCCGGTGGCGATGCCGCCATCGTCCGTATTCACGGTAAAAATAAGGCTGTGGCCATTACGACGGATTGCACCCCACGTTACGTCTATGCCGACCCTTATGAAGGCGGGAAACAAGCCGTCGCCGAAACATGGCGCAATCTGAGCTGCGTTGGGGCTGACCCTATTGCGATTACGGACTGTCTGAACTTTGGTAATCCTGAACGCCCCGAAATCATGGGGCAATTTGTTGGGGCTATTGAAGGCATGAATGAAGCCTGTCATGCCTTTGACTATCCAGTGGTATCTGGCAACGTGTCCCTCTACAACGAAACGAATGGTGAAGCTATCCCACCTACGCCAGCGGTTGGCGGTGTCGGCCTTATCCCTAACCTAGATTTCTTTTCGACGCTTAAAGGCGCCAAAGAAGGCGATACGCTCATTTTAATTGGAGAAACCACAGGTTGGTTAGGCGCGTCTATTTACCTTAGCTCGATCTTATCGCGTGAAGATGGGGCCCCTCCTCCTGTTGATCTGGAAAAAGAAAAGCTCAATGGGGATTACATTCGCAAACTCATCCGGAATCGACGTGTGAATGCCGTTCACGATTGTTCTGATGGTGGCCTCGCGGTAACGGCTTGTGAAATGGCGTTTGCCTCAAATATCGGTGTCCATTTGGCGGCGCCGACCGCTGGTACCAAGCATGGCTGGTTATTTGGTGAAGACCAAGGCCGTTATCTCATTGCTGTTGAGACGAACTCAGTTAATCCCGTGGTGTCTACGGCACATGCGAAAGGTATTGCCGCGCAAATCGTCGGTAAGGTTGGTGGTGACCGCATTAAGGCTGATGGCGCGTTTGATGTCTCTTTGGATGGATTGCGTCAGAAAAACGAAGAATGGTTGCCCAACTTAATGAATAAAACGGACTAGAGAGCGCTTTTATGGCCATGAGAGGCGAAGACATTGCTGCAATGATCAAAGACGCCCTGCCCGATGCAGAGGTAGAAATGATTGATTTGGCCGGCGATAATAATCACTGGAAAGCTGTCATTATTAGCTCTGCGTTTGCGGGATTAAACCGCGTTCGCCAACATCAGCTCGTCTATGCGGCTCTCAAAGGCAAAATGGACGGTGCAGATGGTGAATTACATGCGCTTGCTTTGGAAACACGTGCACCTTGATAAGTAAGAATATCACGGCAAGCCATTCATCCCCTTGAAACGTAACATATCTGACCTAAATCCTAGGTATCAGAAATAAGAAAGACCCATAAGATGGACGTAAAAGAACGCATTTCTAAAACTGTGTCTGAGAATGACGTAGTTCTTTACATGAAAGGCACACCCGTCTTTCCACAATGTGGGTTTTCTTCCACAGTTGTTCAGGTATTTGACTATCTCGGTGTGAACTATGCTAGTGTCAATGTTCTTGAAGATATGGATATTCGCCAAGGCATTAAAGACTATAATAATTGGCCAACAATTCCACAGGTTTTCGTCAAAGGTGAATTTATCGGCGGTTGTGACATCGTCCGAGAAATGTTTGAAAGTGGCGAATTACGGACGCTTTTGACGGAAAAAGGCGTCGAAACAACAGCCTAGATAGCTAATATCCAATTAACGCCCTCTTAAACCTGTCTAAACGCCTCTTTGTTAATCTACAGAAGGCTTTGGGGAGAAGGTTTAACTAAAGTTGGGGCGTTAAATGGCACGTTTTTCAATTGCTCATAAAAGAAACAAGAAGAAATCTATAGGCGGATTTCACGCTGACTATATTGATAAGCCCGGCAAAGGCTTAGAAAAGAAGTCAATGGGTTTGGGTCGTACATTTGGTACAGCCTTCTCGCTCATTCTGGGCGGAGCCATGTGCTATGTAAGCCTCCACTATATTCCTGCATTCTTTAACCCCAAGAAAATCATTGGTGTGACAAATGCAACCCAATCGGTTTCATCAGTAGAAGCACAAAAAAATAACTTCATCTTAAGCGCTTATGTCGATGCGTTTAGCTTGAAGCGGACTTACTTACGCGAGGGTCAATCTATTCAAGCCAGTTATGATTTGCCGCTGGGCATGGACATAGAACTGAGCATTCGCCGCTGCAAACCTGTTGTTATCGTCGAAGTCTTTAAGTGCGATAATGTGGGCGAGAAAATTGTACTCATCCAAAATGACAGGACCGGAACGCAACAATTTAAATTTCAAGGCAAAGGTTTCTACATGTTTGACGAAAGAATTATTCGTCAAAGCGGCGATGATGAATTTCGAGTTATTTGGAGCCGCGCTTGATTGCATCCCCTATTTCAAGACATAAAAAAACCCGCTCTGCAAAGGCTGAGCGGGTTTTTCTTGAAGGGCTATCTCTCTTAACGAGAGTAGAATTCCACGACCAAATTTGGTTCCATAACAACAGGATATGGGACTTCGTCAAAGCTTGGCACGCGTGTAAATGTGGCTTGCATCGCTTTTGGATCCAAAGAAATGTAATCAGGCAATTCACGTTCTGCACTTTCAAGTGCTTCAAGAACTAATGCCATTGTGCGTGACTTCTCACGGACTTCGATAACATCACCGACATTACAACGGTAAGATGGGATGTTCACTTTCTTGCCGTTCACAAGAACATGACCGTGATTCACGAATTGACGCGCCGCAAAAACAGTCGGGACAAATTTCGAACGATAAACAATGGCGTCCAAACGACGCTCAAGCAAACCGATGAGGTTTTCAGACGCATCGCCTTTCATGCGCGTTGCTTGATCATATGTCTTACGGAACTGCTTCTCTGTGATATTGCCGTAATAGCCTTTAAGCTTCTGCTTGGCGCGGAGCTGCGTACCAAAGTCAGAGAGCTTAGACTTACGACCTTGACCGTGCTGACCCGGGCCATAAGGGCGCTTGTTCACAGGTGACTTTGGGCGACCCCAAATATTTTCGCCCATACGGCGATCAATTTTATATTTCGTGGAATGACGCTTAGACATGCGTAAATACTCTTTCTTCGACGTGGCCCGGCTTGTTCGACCTATTCGAACAGCGATTTCAACGGCGGCACCACACCAACCCGTAATTTAAAGGCGCGAAATACAAGGGTTTCAAAATAATGCAAGGGGTATTTTACATTCGAACGAAGCGAGCGCAGCGAGTCCCGCATTTCTTTGAAATACTCGAAGTGAGAATGCGAGTTCCTAATAGTAATTTTGAAAACTTTCACTCCTAGTTATCTATTAGTATGGCGAGCGACGCTTTTGCGAAGCAAAAGTTAGTAAGGATGTAGGTTCCATATAATGCCATTCCAGCCCCCCTACCCACCTGCCGAGGTCGACAGGTGGTGCTTCCCTTAAACCAATGCACACAAGGTGGAGCCCTCGCCGTTTTGGTCTTAATCCGTGGCTGCGCCGGTAAACCCTGCGCCGTATCCGCAAGAATAGCGGCGAGCCATTTATCCACGAAGGCAAACCGTCTCTTTGTGGTTTTTACCTCTCTCGGCCGCTCTTCCCAATTTATGAAAACAAAGAGCTCATCCGGCCACACCATGATAGGTTGCTTGAGACCTTTGAAGTCGACGACAGGTCGCGCGTCATAATTATAGGGAGACGGCTTGCTCTTTGGTTTTCCTGACGCCCGCCTCGGCATAGGCGGCAGGCGGAACTCTCCGTCTTGATCTACACGAAACGGGTCGCGATAGATATTCGGATGGGCGTGGACTTTGGCGATACGTTGGATATGCTCTCTGTATCGTTTCTCTTCATAGGTGAGTTTTATGGTCTGACGCTTAAAGGTTTCGCGCGGTTCAGACAGCCTCTTCCAAAGGCAGATAAGCTTATCCACCCCACCTAAATCTTTGATAACTTTCAAGCGCCACTCAGGATGACGGAGCATATCGAGCTTTAATTCATACCGCCTTATCTGAGACGCCGCGATGGCAATCTGCCTCACCTCTCTTTGGAGCTG
>CAYTAJ010000099.1:0-7474 GCA_964435725.1 uncultured Algimonas sp. | reverse complement strand
CGTGAAGGTGGCCGTACAGTCGGCGCCGGCGTCGTCTCTAAAATTATTGAGTAGTCTTACGGCTTTACATAGCGAGCTTGGAAAGACTGAGCTCGCCGCCCGATCGGGAAGACTTTAGGGGTGTAGCTCAGTTGGTAGAGCATCGGTCTCCAAAACCGAGGGTCGGGGGTTCGAGTCCCTCCGCCCCTGCCAGTCCCACCGAGAAGTTTGCCCTAAAGAGGTGAAAATTGACGCGAACCGCTAAAAAAGCGGTCTCGCGTTTTGGAGTTTAAAAAGAATGGCCAAAAAACAGCCAGCAACAGCCAAGGCGAGTAACGCCAAAGCCGATAGCGCGCCGAAGGTCGGGCCTGTCCAGTATTTGGGGCAGGTGCGTCAAGAAGGGCGTAAAGTTGTTTGGCCGACATGGCGGGAAACGCTCACAACCACTGTGCTTGTTATGTTCATGGTGATTTTGATGGGTATTTTCTTCTTCATCGTTGATTGGGCGTTGGCCTCGATCATCAAGGTCGTTCTTGGATTTGGAGGCGCGTAAGACCATGGCAGCAAAATGGTATATCGTTCAGGCCTATTCAAATTTTGAAAAGCACGTGCAACGCAGTATTGAGCGTGAAGCGGAGCAAAAAGGTTTGTCGCATCTTTTTGAGGAAATCCTCGTGCCGACTGAAAATGTCGTTGAGGTTCGCAAAGGTCGTAAGGTTGAGTCAGAGCGTAAGTTCTTTCCTGGCTATGTTCTGGTTAAGTGTGAGCTGACGGATGCTGTCCATAACTTAGTAAAAAATACGCCAAAAGTGACGGGTTTCTTGGGATCTACAACAAAGCCGCTGCCGGTTAGCGAAGCTGAAGTGGCGCGTATTGTCGGTCAGATTCAGGAAGGTGTGGATGCGCCGCGTCCAATGATTAAATTTGATCTGGGTGAGACGATCAAGGTGATTGATGGCCCGTTCCAGAGCTTTAACGGAACAGTTGAAAGTGTTGATGAAGAGAACGCGCGTCTCAAAGTGCTCATCAATATTTTCGGGCAGGGTACGCCTGTCGAACTAAATTATACGCAGGTTGAAAAAACGACCTAGTATGAAAATGTTTGTGGGAGGGGGTTCTAAGTCCAGAGTCTTTCCGTACCACGAACACCACATCGCAAGCCGCATGGGGTGGCTTGCTCCAATCTCCTCTTTAATTAGAGGGACACTTGAAGGAGTGGAACATGGCAAAGAAGATTGAAGGCTATATTAAGCTTACGATCCCTGCGGGTTCAGCCAATCCATCACCGCCTCTCGGGCCTGCATTGGGTCAGCGCGGCGTGAATATTATGGAATTCGCAAAAGCATTTAATGCTAAGACAGAAAGTCTTGAAAAAGGCATTCCAACACCAACAATTATCACTGTCTATCAGGATAAGAGCTTTACGTTTGTGACTAAAACAGCGCCTGCCTCTTACTACCTCAAAAAGGCAGCGAAGAAGACATCCGGTGCAAACCATCCGGGTCGCGAAGTGGGTGGAACGGTTTCTTTGGCGCAGTGCCGAGAGATTGCGGAAGCTAAGATGGCGGACCTCTCTGCGAACGATTTGGATCAAGCGACAAAAATCATCGCTGGTTCCGCACGTTCAATGGGTTACGAGGTGACGGAGTAAGATTATGGCTAAGTTAGGAAAAAGAACAGTGGCCGCGCGGTCAAATGTTGACCGCGATACGGATTACTCAGTAGCTGACGCTGTAAAGCTCGTAAAAGATAACGCCAAAGCCAAATTCGACGAAACTGTCGAAGTGGCTATCAATTTGGGTGTTGACCCTCGCCATGCAGACCAGATGGTCCGCGGTGTCGTTAATCTTCCAAATGGCACAGGTAAATCTGTTCGTGTTGCTGTTTTTGCCAAAGATGCAAAAGCGGACGAAGCGCGTGCAGCCGGTGCTGATGTTGTCGGTGCTGAAGACTTGATGGAGCAAATTCAAAACGGCGACATGCCTTTTGAAAAAGTTATCGCGACGCCAGACATGATGCCACTTGTGGGTCGTTTGGGTAAAGTATTAGGCCCGAAAGGTATGATGCCGAACCCGAAAGTGGGTACAGTTACGCCGAATGTTGCCAAAGCTGTTGAAGATGCCAAAGGCGGCGCGGTTGAATTCCGCGTTGAAAAAGCCGGTATTGTTCACGCAGGTGTTGGCAAAGCTAGCTTTACGCAAGCCAAACTTGAGGAAAACGTCAACACATTCTTGACGGCTATTCAAAAAGCGCGCCCATCAGGTGCTAAAGGTACTTTTGTAAAGCGTATCACAATCAGCTCAACAATGGGCCCGGGTGTGAAAATCGATACGTCTGAGGTATCTGCATAAGAATTCTGTGTTGAGGGGTTTGCCTCTTAACACTGAAACCTTGTTAATTTTGTCCAGAAAAGTTTTTTTGGGGTGAAATTTAACGGGTCTGTCCGAGACCACCGGTGCTTTACAAACGTAAGGCTTAATTTCCGGCGCAGACAGAGTGAGGCTGAAATAATTGCACGAATATGTGCCTGCGTTTCAGTTCGAACCCTGTTGACCTGAAAAGGGACAGAAAAACCGCTTCTTGAGCTTTCGGGCTTGGAGGCATTTGTCGGGCCTCACATGGTGTGAGGTTCATTTTAACAGGGAGACCGCAAATGGACCGTTCTCAAAAAGAACACGCCGTTAAGGAACTCGAAGAGATCTTCGACGGTGCTGGCTCCGTGGTTATGGCTGCTTATTCAGGCATGACCGTTGTGGAAATGGAAGCATTGCGTGCCAAGCTCCGTGAGCAAGGCGCAACATTCCGTGTTGTTAAAAATCGTTTGGCGAAGATCGCAATGAAAGGAAAACCTTTCGAAGCGGCTTCTGAGAAATTCTCTGGTCCTGTCGCAATTGCGTGGGCCGAAGATATGATCTCTGCGCCAAAAGTCGCTGTTGAATTCGCTAAAGATTCCGATGCGTTCGAAATCATTGGTGGATTCATGGGTGAAGAAATCTTTGAAACTGACGGTATTGTGGCATTGTCCAAACTACCAAGTCGCGAAGAGCTTATCGGTATGGCGGCTCAACGCCTCCTCGGTCAGGCTTCACAGGTGGCTCAACGTCTTATGTCACAAGGTTCAAACCTAGCTGGCGCGATCAAAGTGATCGAAGAAAAGGCCGAAGCGTAACAACAACTTTCATTCTCGCAAAATTTCGAACTGAAAACCTTAAAAGGAAACTAAAATGGCTGATGTAAAAAAGCTAGCTGATGAGCTGATGGGTCTAACTATCCTCGAAGCAAAAGAACTAAACGACATTCTTGAAGAAAATGGCATTAAAGCCGCTGCAGCTGTTGCTGTTGCCGGTCCTGCTGCTGGTGGCGACGCTGGCGGTGCTGCTGAAGCAAAAGACGAATTTGACGTCATCCTTGCTTCATTCGGCGGCAACAAAATTGCTGTTATTAAAGAAGTCCGCGGTATCACAGGTCTTGGCCTTAAAGAGGCTAAAGAGCTTGTTGAAGGCGCACCTAAGCCTGTCAAAGAAGGCGCACCAAAAGCTGAAGCTGAAGAAATCAAAGAAAAGCTTGAAGCTGCTGGCGCGACTGTCGAGCTTAAGTAGTCTTTTGATTACGGGTTCGGGGTTTAGCCATTCTTTTAGAATGACCTGACCTCGAACCCAACTCTTTCGAAGTGTAGAGTAAACATTTCGTCTGGTGAAAGCAGATTAAAACTTTCAAAGATTTTTTTGGGTGAAATGCTTCTTTGGACTGCAGCTAGAGAGGTAAGTTTCGCCCCAAAGCATAAAGGTGTCTTTGATGTCGCTTACATTCACGGGTAAAAAACGTATTCGTAAAAGCTTTGGCCGTATTCCTGAAGTGGTGCGTATGCCGAACCTAATCGAAGTTCAAAAAAGTTCTTACGATCAATTTTTGCAAAAAAACATAGAGCAAGCCGAGCGTGGCAGTGATGAAGGCATGAATGGCGTCTTCAATTCTGTTTTCCCTGTTCGTGATTTTTCTGATCGGGCTGTTTTGGAATATGTCTCTTTCGAGTTTGAACCTCCAAAATTTGATGAAGAAGAATGTCAGCAACGTGACATCACCTATGCTGCACCGCTGAAAGTCAAAATGCGTTTAGTTGTTTTTGACATTGACGAAGACACAGGTGCTCGCTCTGTTAAAGATATTAAAGAGCAAGACGTCTATATGGGTGACATCCCTTTGATGACGGAAAAAGGGACGTTCATCGTAAATGGTACAGAGCGCGTTATCGTGTCTCAAATGCATCGTTCACCAGGCGTATTCTTTGATCACGATAAGGGTAAAGGTCATAGCTCCGGTAAATTCCTCTTCTCTGCTCGTATTATTCCTTACCGTGGCTCTTGGCTCGATTTTGAATTTGATGCCAAAGATATTCTTTATGCGCGTATTGATCGTCGCCGTAAATTGCCGGCAACAACTGTGCTCTATGCTTTGGGTATGTCCAAAGAGGACATTTTGGCTGAGTATTACGAAGCGATTGACTTTAAGCTCGACAAAAAATCTGGCGGTTGGTTGCGTCCGTTTAATGCTGAGGAATATCGTGGTGCAAAACTTCTGCGTGACTTGGTCGATGCCAAGACGGGTGAAGTTGTTGCCCCTGCAGGTCGTAAGCTGACAAAGCGTGGTGCTAAAAAGCTCGCCGATGATGGTTTGAAAAATATCCTTATTTCAAATGAGGAAATGTCAGAGCGTTTTGCGGCTGAAGATATTGTCAACACAAAGACAGGTCAGATTTACGCTGAAGCCGGTGACGAACTGTCTCCTGAAGCTATGGAGCTTATTGTTGAGGCGGGTATCACAGAGATTTCTGTTCTAAATATCGATTTCATCAATGTCGGTCCTTACATCCGTAATACTCTGGCAGCGGATAAAAACGAAACGCGCGAAGGTGCCTTGGTCGATATCTACCGCGTTATGCGCCCGGGTGAGCCGCCAACAGCGGAAGCCGCTGAGGAGCTATTTAACTCATTGTTCTTTGATACAGAACGTTATGACTTGTCTGCGGTTGGTCGTGTCAAAATGAATTTACGTATGGAGCTGGATTGCGATGACGAAGTCCGTGTTCTTCGCAAAGAAGACATTCTAGCTGTTGTCGATACGCTGACAAAACTCAAAGACGGTATCGGACAAATTGACGATATTGATAACTTAGGCAATCGTCGTGTTCGCTCGGTTGGTGAATTGATGCAGAACCAATATCGCATTGGTCTTTTGCGTATGGAACGCGCGATTAAAGAGCGCATGCAGTCTGTCGATATTGAGACAGTCATGCCACACGATTTGATTAACGCGAAACCGGCTGCGGCTGTTGTGCGTGAATTCTTTGGGTCATCGCAGCTCTCACAATTTATGGACCAAACTAACCCGCTCTCAGAGATTACACATAAACGTCGTCTCTCAGCGCTTGGGCCAGGTGGTCTGACGCGTGAACGGGCCGGCTTTGAAGTCCGCGATGTTCACCCAACGCATTATGGTCGTATCTGTCCTATTGAAACGCCTGAAGGACCAAATATTGGTTTGATTAACTCTCTGGCCACACATGCCCGTGTGAACAAATATGGCTTTATCGAGAGCCCTTATCGCAAAATCAATAATGGCAAGCTGACCAATGAAGTCGTCTACCTTTCTGCTATGGAAGAGGCGCGCTACACAGTGGCGCAGGCGAATGCTGAGATTGACGAAAATGGCGAGTTAGCCTCTGATTTCGTGACCTGTCGTGTGAACGGCGATGTGACTTTGGTGGCTAAGGAAGATGTTGATTTTATTGACGTGTCTCCGAAACAGCTTGTCTCTGTTGCTGCGGCTCTTATTCCTTTCTTGGAAAATGACGATGCGAACCGCGCCTTGATGGGATCAAACATGATGCGTCAGGCTGTGCCGCTCCTGAAGGCTGAAGCGCCTCTCGTCGGTACAGGTATGGAATCTGTTGTAGCCTTGGACTCAGGTGCCACAGTTGCTGCAAAACGCGATGGTGTTGTGGAACAAGTTGATGCCGAACGTATCGTTGTGCGTGCAACGAAAGAGACAGACCTCTCTAAGTCCGGCGTTGATATTTACAACTTGTTGAAGTTCCAACGCTCCAATCAGTCGACTTGTATTAACCAGCGTCCATTGGTGATGGTGGGTGATACAGTGAAGGCTGGCGATATTATCGCAGATGGTCCGTCGACAGACCTCGGAGAACTCGCTTTGGGTAAAAATGTACTCGTCGCGTTTATGCCTTGGAATGGGTATAACTTCGAAGACTCTATTCTGATTTCTGAACGCATCGTGCGTGATGATGTTTACACATCACTTCACATTGAAGAATTCTCCATCATGGCACGTGATACAAAGCTCGGGCCGGAAGAGATTACGCGCGATATTCCAAATGTCGGTGAAGAAGCCCTTCGTAACCTAGACGAAGCGGGTATCGTGGCTGTCGGTGCAGAAGTCCATGCAGGTGATATCCTCGTGGGTAAGGTCACACCAAAAGGCGAAAGCCCAATGACGCCAGAAGAAAAACTTCTTCGTGCGATCTTTGGTGAAAAAGCCTCTGACGTTCGTGACACATCTCTCAAGCTTTCACCGGGGGCTTCTGGTACTGTTGTTGAGGTGCGTGTCTTTAACCGTCACGGTGTCGATAAAGACGAACGCGCCATGCAAATTGAGCGTGAAGAGATTGAGAGCCTCGGTAAGGATCGCGATGATGAGCTTTCAATCCTCGAGCGCTCTATCTATGCCTCTGTGAAGAACACACTCATGGGCAAAAACGCTGTTTCCGGTCCACGTGGCTTCAAAAAAGGCCCTGTAACGGAAGAAACACTTAATGATGTGCCGCGTTCAGATTGGTGGCGTATCGGTGTCGATGATGAGAAGGCTATCGGCGAACTTGAAGCGTTAAAAGAGCAATATGATACGTCTAAAGCCCGCCTTGATGCTCGTTTTGAAGACAAAGTCGATAAGCTTCAGCGTGGTGATGAATTACCGCCGGGCGTGATGAAGATGGTAAAAGTCTTTGTTGCTGTTAAGCGTAAGCTCCAGCCAGGTGATAAAATGGCCGGTCGTCACGGTAACAAGGGTGTAATTTCTAAGATCAATCCGATCGAGGACATGCCATTCTTGGATGATGGTACAGCCGTTGATATCGTGTTGAACCCTCTTGGCGTTCCGTCTCGCATGAACGTTGGACAAATCCTTGAAACTCATTTGGGTTGGGCTTGTTCCGGCGTAGGTAAGATGATTGACAATGCGCTCGAGCAATATCGCGCCGATGGCAATATCGAAGATCTCCGTGGAACAGTCCAGCATGCTTATGGTGAAGGTGAAGAACTGCCGAAGAAAAACCACGAGATTGTCGAACTCGCCGGTAACCTCACCAAAGGTGTTCCAATTGGCACACCGGTCTTTGATGGTGCACGTGAGCCGGATATTGTGAAAATGCTTGAAAAAGCAGGCATGCATAGTTCAGGGCAGGTCACGCTCCATGATGGCC
>CAYTAJ010000098.1:1867-7564 GCA_964435725.1 uncultured Algimonas sp. | reverse complement strand
TCCCCGGTGCGCCATTTTTCTTCTTAACAATCCAAGCTTTCCACTAGGAGGTCTCTTTTTGCCTATAGTCAAAATACACTCCTAAGATGCAAATTTATATTGACTATTTAAAGTATAAATCATAATTATTCTCCATAAAGTTGTATTATGGGGTTTTTGTGGGTGTTTTAGAAGAGGCGCGGGTAATTTGTAATGAGGTACGCGATGAGAGAGTGCCTGTTATAAAACAGCACGTGCATAAGACTTTTGACAAAAACCGTCTCTTAACTTGGTTGAAATGTGAGTCTGATGAACTTGGTCAACAGCTTTACACGGCAAAAGTCCGCGTCCTAGCTGATCATGCGTATTTTTTTGAACATGACCGTCGTCACTTGCCAGGACTTTATATCATAGAAGCCGGGCGACAATTGGGATTAGCGGTTCCGCATATATTTTTGGATGTTGGATTTGACTATGCCTTTGTTCTCGATGGCTGCGATATGTCGTTTTCGGGCTTTGCTAACCTCTCTGATGATTTATTTATTCAGGCGAGGGCTCTTAATCCGATTTATAGAAAAGGTCATTTGCAGAGCGTAACGTTCGACGGAACCTTTATTCAGAATGACGTCCCGCTAGTGCGTTACCAAAGTCATATTCGTTTAATTCATGAACGTCTCTTAAGACGCTATGAACAGCAAAACGGATGAGTGTTGCGTCTGAGTCAATTGCCGTTATTGGCGGCGGTATATCGGGCATCGCCGCTGCTCATTACTTATTGGAAGCTGGATATCACGTTGATCTGTATGAGGCGTCAGATCGGTTGGGGGGGCGTATCTCAATTGATACGCTTGGAGATCGAGAGGTCTGTTTTGGCGGTAAAAATATTGGTCACCAATATAAGGAATTTCGTGAATTCTTAGATACCTATGCATCGCCAAATTACGAATATTTCGGTATTAATTCTGCAAGATTAGTGCGCGGTCAGGTTAAACCTTTTAACTCAAAAACAAGGTTCCAGAACATTCTAAATTTACTGAATGCCGCATCCGTACAAGATCTTTGGAAACTGAAAAAAGCGATTAATGCAGTAAAAGCCGATCGGGAGAATGGTGATCTCTGCGGGCCTTATTTTAAAGACTTATGCGATGCGTTTCCATCTACAATAAAAGACTATTTTAGCCCAAAACTGGCCGATACAATTATCCGCTCTTTGACCGTGAGGATGAACGGAGCTGAGCCATATCATGTCTCGCTGGAGAATTTGGGCACACACCTGCAGATGTTACGGGATGAATATGACCAACTTAAATCGCCTTATTCAGACGTCGTAGGGAGTTTCGCCAAGACACCAAAACTAAGACCACATTTAAGCAGTTGGGTGGAAACTCTATCTTACGAAAAAGGGCGTTATTGTATTCAAATCAATGGTAAAGCGAAAACTTATCCCAAGCTCGTTTTAGCTTTACCCGCAGATGCGTCTACACAATTGCTGCGTCCATATTGGCCTCACTTGGCGGCATATTTATCAGCTGTGAGATACTTCCCTGTCGGTGTGATCATTGCGGATTATAAAAACCCCGTCTTCAAACCTCATATTCGTGCTCTGACATTAGGGGCGGACTCACCGCTTAGTAATATCGGTGCTTATGGCGCTAATGACCTCAACCTTGTGCGATATACATTTAGTGGTGAGGCCGCTCATGAGGTTTTACACGAAACGCTCAATGATACTGATCTATTAAGAATGGCGGAGGCAATTGCAGCCCCATATTTCAACATTGCTAATAATGATCTTCGGCGTTTCAAAGTAAAATATTGGCCGTCCGGTCTTTGCGGTTACACACTTGCAGAAGCTAAGTTCCAGTCAAATCTCTCACAGGAATTAAGCCTTCATCCCGGTCTCTATTTGACCGGAGATTATATGAAAGGGGCTTCTATAGAGAATTGTTTTCGCGCGGCAAAAGAGAGCGTCAACAGCCTGTTGAAGCAGACTGCACAGCATTTGCCATCCAAAACTCATCCTATGATTATTAAAGAGGTAGAAAATGTCTAAAATTGATTTATCCCCTCACTATTACGGGCCTAACCCACCGCAACCGACACCGTTCGACAGGCTTTATGCTATCACACATTTCATCATGCCGAATTTCGGGACGATGGATTGGGATTGGCAGACGCGGGAACAAGTCAATCAAAACTTATTGCGCCTTCAAGAGCCTGACGCGAACCTGAATGATGACCTCATGATGTATATTCATGTGCCTTATTGTAAGTCATTTTGCCATTATTGTAACTTCAATAAAAACCACTATCCGCGCCAATCAAAAGATCGCCTTGATCTTTATGTCGATTATCTCATCAAAGAAATTGATTGGTATATGGCGCAACCCTACGTCCAAGCCCGTAATTGGACAGCAATTTATATTGGGGGCGGTACACCTTCGACTCTTAGCCATAAAGGGATGGAGCGCCTGTTCACACACCTTAAAAAAGTCATTCCCAATTACGATAAATTAGAAAAAACCTTCACAGGGGAACCGCGCTCTTTCAAAGATATCGAAAAGCTGAAACTCGTCAAAGACTTTGGTTTTGATCGCGTAACCTTTGGTATTGAAACGTTCGATCCGGTTTTGCGCAAACAAATAGGGCGTGTCGACCGTCAAGAAGATATCGATGAGCTTTTTGAAAATATGGCCAAGATTAATTACAAAGGCGATCGCTGTGTCGACCTGATGTATGATTTACCGGGGCAGACCTTTGATGGGTTTGTTTGTGACTTGCAAAAGCTAGTGACAGAGTATGAGCCTGAAGAGGCGGACCTGTTCGGGACGGTTTATTTGCCTTATCGCCCTATGCACAAGCTGATTATGAAAGAGAAACTGGAACAACCCGGAACCATGTGGCAGCTCTTGGCGATGCGGGAGTTCGGCTATGATTATATGACGGCCAATGGCTATCATAATACAATCGCAGAGACTTTCTCGAAGCATAAAGGGCCTTCGCAATATCAAACAGCGCATTGTGGTCGCCAGGATATTATCGGCATTGGCTGTGCGGCGCGCGGTAATGTCAAAGATATGGTATCAATCAATCCCGACAAGATAGAAGATTACATCGCCAATATAGATGAATATGGCGTGTCATCCACAACGATGCAGCCCATAGGCATGTCGGGTGTGTTGGATCGTTTGATGGTGATGTTCCCGCGATTTAAGGAAATTGATAAAGCTCTGCTAAATAAATTTAAAGACTGTGATCGATATGCCTCGGCGATGAAAATTTTGGAAAGCCACATAAAGGCAGGCTGTGTTGAGGAGGAAGACACACGTTATACAGTCAATAAGATGGGTGTAGTGTGGCACGGAAACCTGCAGACAGATTACATGGCGCATACGCTAAATACACAAGGTAAGATGCTGTTGAAATGTATCAGTGATAAGAAGAAACACTTCGCCCGTGATACACGCTTTGGCACGAATTTCGTCACCAAATTTATATTAGGTAATCCGGAGCTTTTCCCGCTATTAATGAAATAGATGGAGTCAGAAGATACACTCATAACCTCACGCGACGGGGCCGAGATTACGGCTTTGGTTTATGAGAAGCAGGAGGATAGCTCTGATATCGTATTTATTGGCTTGCCGGCGATGGGGGTTAAAGCGGCCTATTACAAACCTCTTGCTTTGGCTCTTTTCGCGCAGGGTCATAGCGTCATGCTTTGTGATTTACGAGGGCAGGGCAGTAGCAACCAAAAAGTCCCGAAAGCAAAATTTGGTTACCATGAAATTCTCGAATTGGACTTACCGGCGATAATCAAAAAAGCGAGTAAACTTTTCCCAAATAAAAAACGGGTTTTTCTGGGGCATAGTTTAGGGGGGCATCTCAGTCTGCTTCATGCTGCGACCCGCCCTGATGCTGTAAATGCCATCGCGATTATCGCGAGCGGTTCGGTGTACTATAAAGCCTATCGATTTCCTCAAAATATAAAGACATGGCTCGGCACACGAAGCAGTGTTTGGCTATCGGCAATAATGGGGTATTTCCCGGGTCACAAAATCGGATTTGGGGGACGGCAACCCAAACAAGTGATGCGGGATTGGGCGTATCAAGGACGAACCGGGAATTTCGTGATAAACGGGTCTGATCTAAATTATGAAGCCGCTTTACAAGATTTGGATTGCCCCGTTTTTGCCTATTCAATTGATAAGGATAAACTCGCTCCACACAGCGCAACTGATCATTTAATTAGCAAAGCGCCTATAGTGGACTTGACGCGTATGCGATACAGGCCCTCGGAACACCTTGCATCTAAGATAGATCATTTTCGTTGGGTGAAGCATAATAAGGAAATCATTGATGAAATTTCCAAATGGGTATCGCAGTTAAATTAGACGTTTTGCCATGGAATAGCTGTGTCATTATTTTGACAAACTTGAATTGCTATTTACGAAACCAAATAACAGGTAACAGAGTTCCAATGATTAAATTCAAATTCCAAATGTCAGTTATATTGGTGATTTTATTATATTCTCAAACTGCTTTTGCGGAAAAACTTATATGTCCCGACTTCGTTTCAGAAATTGAGCCTGATATGCAGCGAGATGAGTCAGACTTTACAGCCGAAAGTTATAGAAACGCGAAAAAGAGTCTTGAAGACGTTATTCCTATGTGGATGGAGCGTGCTTTCGAGCAAAATAAAAAATTCCCAGATACATATGATAATTTGTTTCAAGGTGATATTTGGCTATCTTATGCAAATTCTAATGCTGCAATTACAGGATATGTCTTGAAGCTAGAATATCAATCTGCACTACCTGAAGATAAAGAAGAAAAGAGAATAGAATTTTGTAAATTCGTTATCGTAACGCCTTATTATGATTAAAGACTTCAAAACCCTTTTGGGGGTGACGTAACTCTTAAAATGTCTTGCTTTTACAAACTATATCTCGACTGCTATTAAGAGTTCATGTCTATCCCTGAACCCGACTTTCAGCCGTCTAAACGGCAAATGGCTATTATGAATATGGTCACAGAGCGGGGCTTTGTTTCAACAGAGTCAATGGTTGAAGAATTTAATGTGACGCCACAAACCATTCGTCGAGACTTGAATGAATTAAATGCCAAGGGCCTGCTGACGCGGTTTCATGGTGGAGCCGGGCAACCGCAAAGTAGTGCAAACCGTCCTTATAAAGATCGTCTGAAATCCGGCGTAGATGCTAAGCGCAAGATTGCAGAACTGACAGCATCGCTCGTGCCTAATGGAGCGTCGCTTTTCCTCAATATCGGAACGACGACAGAATTTGTGGCACGCGCCTTATTGAAACATGAAAACCTTCATGTTGTGACAAACAATATCAATGTTGCGCAAATCCTCTCCAATAATGATAGTTTCAAAATCATGATTGCGGGGGGCGAAGTGCGCAATAATGATGGTGGTATTATCGGATCCAGCTCTGTCGATTTCGTTAATGATTTTCGTTTGGATATCGGCATTGTCGGAATTGGTGGCATTGATGAGACTGGCGCCCTTTTGGATTTCGATTATCAAGAAGTTCGAACTGCTCGCACAATTTTGCGAAATTCCCGCAAGACGATTTTGGTGGCGGATAAACATAAATTTGGTAATCCAGCCATGAACCGCATGGCGCATCTCGAAGACCTTGATGTGCTCGTCACAGATGATGAACCAGCACAGCAATATTTGGACATTTGCCAACG
>CAYTAJ010000098.1:0-1767 GCA_964435725.1 uncultured Algimonas sp. | reverse complement strand
CCGATTGCGGTGGCTGAACAACTCCAAGCCGATCTCGGTTGGGTGATGTTGTTTGGCGTTATTGCGGGTATTCCGGCCATGATTGTGGGCGGACCACTCTTCGCGCGTTTTGCAGAAAAACGCGGATGGTTGGAGACAGCTGAGGATGTTGCCGTTGCCGGAGTGTCTGAAAAGGGAAAAGAGTTTAATCCACGTTTGGCACGTTTAGCGCTCACGATTATATTATTACCTTTAGCCCTTATTATTTTTGGGACGATATTAAAAACCACACAAGCGCCCGAAAACCTAAAGACCATTTTTGGTTTTATTGGAGAGCCCATCGTTGCGCTTCTGCTCGCCTGCGCCATTGCGGCTTTTGTTTTCAATCCAAAAACTGAAGCGGAAAAAGCCGCTCGTCGTGAAGCGCTCAATCGTTCGCTAGAACCTGTGGGCATTGTCCTGTTGGTCACGGGGGCAGGGGGCGCGTTTAAACAAGTTTTAGTCGATTCAGGTGCGGGTAAAGCCCTAGCCGAAAGTACATTATCCTTAGGCTTGATGCCTGTGACAGCAGGGTTCGTGCTCGCGCTCCTTATTCGCATTGCACAAGGCTCAGCGACGGCGGCAATGATTACGGCGGCGGGCCTAACCTATCCGATTGCGCTGGCGGCAGACCTCTCTGATCCACAATTGTCCTTGGTGGCAGTAGCTATTGCAGCAGGCGCCACAGCTATGAGCCATGTCAATGATAGTGGTTTCTGGTTGGTAAACCGCTATTTTGGTCAAACAACACTTCAGACACTCAAGACATGGACAATTTCTTCATCGCTTGTTGGGTTTACAGGTTTCTTCGTGGCGGCCCTTTTGAGCCTCATAGTTTAACGGTTTCAAGATAATTAAGAATAGTTTGCACCATTTCAAAAGGCTTCAAAGTCTCATTGATTTTGAAAGCCTCCTTTGGAGGTTGCATAGCGTCGAGCTGACTATCCAATAAGTCTGCTTTCATAAAATGATTTTTTCGTCTGTTTAATCGACGGAGGAGTTCGTCGCGTGAGATGTCTAAATATATCCATTCTATATGCCTCTTGCTTCTCTCTTTTAACCGGTCTCTGACAAAATCATTCAAGGCGGAGCAAGATAGAACGAGGGTGTTATCTGGTTTTTTTTGAATGGTGTCGCCCATAGCATCAATCCAACCCTCACGGTCTTGATTGGTCAAAGGAGACCCACCTGCCATTTTTGATATATTGGCTTCAGAATGAAAATCATCGCCCTCTAAGAAGGGAACGCCCATTTCTTTAGAGAGGCTTCGCCCAATATGCGACTTGCCGGATCCTGATACTCCCATAATAACGATTAGCTGTTTCATAGATCTTTTTTTAAGCGATTTTTAGGTGTTGCAAAGTCTCTAAACGGGTTAGAAGACGCTATGTTATCTGTTCTTGATATCTTTCGCGTTGGGATTGGGCCATCCAGCTCTCATACGGTGGGACCGATGCGGATTACCGAGCGCTTTGTCCGCCGATTAAAGCGTTTGGAGTTGCTGGAAACTACGGCCCGTATCCGCGTAGATTTACGGGGGTCTCTGGCTTTTACAGGAGACGGACATGGCTCTCCCCGCGCGGCTTTATTGGGTTTGGCCGGATTAAAACCGGAAAGTTTTAACCCGACGGACGCTGAAACAGTATGGGAGACTGCACAGACCAAAAACAGTTTGAAACTTGGCGGTCAGCACAAGATTGCTTTTGACTATAAAGCTCACATTCGCTTCGATTTTGATACGCCCGCCGA
>CAYTAJ010000097.1:4951-7598 GCA_964435725.1 uncultured Algimonas sp. | reverse complement strand
GTACCCGTATTGACGAAGCTTTCGTGCAAATCAGCGCAAACGCTGACGGTATCCTTACGAACGCCGTAAAGCTCGATGATTTGGAACAGGGCCTCGCCGCAGTGGCTGCCCTGCCGGACATGTATCTCTCGCCTAATGCCAAATGGTCCGCCGCCGGAGGCTTTGCGGCCTATGGCGACAAGGTTGGCTTTGGGGGCACGATTGCCATTCGCGGGGATGATAATTGGAGCTTTGGCGGTTCTGTTGGTCTCGGTGGTGAACAAGCAACCGGTAAAGTCCAAGTCAGATATGAGGGATTTTAATAAAACTTCATAAGCTCTTAGGCCTCTCTCACCGGAGAGGCCTATTGTCTTACAGCCTCTATGAAAATTGTCGTCAGGATGTACCACCCCGCAAGAATGACACCCTTGGCTGTACCGGAGATCTTGGACGTCCCGATACGCTTTTTATAACGTACGGGGACTTCTTTGTAAGAAACACCATGCTTTAAAATCCGTGTTTGCATCTCGACCGTCCATCCGAAAGTCGGGGCTTGCATATTGAGTTTTTCGAGCGCATCGCGACGAATGGCGCGAAACGGGCCTAGATCCGTGAAGCGACTTTTCCAAATCAAACGCATGAGGAAACAAGCAAGGCTGTTTCCAAAACGCTGAGGTAAAGTCAAAGCGCCTTCTTCTACATCGCCGATTAAACGCGAACCAAGCGTAAAAGCCACCTTACCTGTGCGAATAGGATTGAGGAGGTTTTGCAAATCATCCGGATCATCCGCCGCATCACCATCCATAAAGACGATAATATCGCAGGCCCCGGCGGCGTCTATGCCCGCCAAACATGCACGCCCATAACCAGGCACGGGAACGGAGACAACGGTCGCCCCCGCCGCTTTTGCGACCTCTGCCGTATCATCCGTAGACCCATTATCCACAACAATGACGTCGTTCACTTGAGATTTCACTGCATTCACAACACCTGCAATGGCCTCGGCTTCATTCAAAGCCGGAATCACGATTTTGACATTAAAGGCGGTCATTTTGCCTCGCTTTTAGGGCTTCGAGCATTAACACGATTATGGGCAATCCAAATTGTAGCGGCACCAGCCCGTTCAGATAGATATGATAGGTCCCCGCTTCACCGAACCAAAACCGCATGTAATAGAGGCCAACCGTGACACATAAGAGAGCCGCTCCATAAAGCGGCACAAAAGGGATAAGGAACGCGAACCAGATAACGTACCAAGGAAAACCCGTTGGCGACAAAAGATATAAGGCAAGCGTAATCACTAGGAAGGTGCTTGGTAGTGTTTCAAATCTGTCTTTGCTGAAAAATCCAAACCAGAGTGCGATGCCGCCAATCAAAGCGGCTATAAATAAGCGTGCCAGCAAAGCGCCATTCTCTGATAGCGCAAAAAACCCAGTTTCGATAAAGGGGAAGATAAAACTGCTGCGCTGCCACTGCGCAGAATAAGCGCTCAATCCGCTCGCCTCACCTATTTGTAAGAGCATCGGCAAACAAAGAACAAGAGAGAGTACGCCTAACACAGCGCCATATCCGACAAATTGGAAAAATTGTTTTCGGTGTGTTCTAAACAGAACAGGACCAAGCAAGAGTGGCCATAGCTTCACAGCGACAGCACTGGCTAACAATATAGCTGCCCAAAAGGGTCGTGACTTAACCACTATAACTGATGCCAAAATGAAAGGTACCAGAAGAATATCCATGTGCAGGCCATTAAAGGCCGTAAAAATCACCATGGGGTTTAAAGCGTAAAGCCAGATCCAGATTTCAGAACGCCCAAACATGGCTAAGGCTTTCACCAAGAGTAAGAGTGCCAGCACCTCTGACAACCAATATAATCCCCGCAACACATCAATATCGAAAGGCTTGATTAAAGCGCCTATTGCGAAGACACCCTGCGAAATGGGCGGATAAATCGTGGTCAAATGTGGGTTATTGATACGCGTGACAAAGCCATCATTGTCAGCCGATAAAATCGAAAGCTTTATGAGGTCAGGATTATCACCGACATAGTTGTGAACGTCTTCCGGACTATAGGTATAGGGATTAACACCCTGCGTGATAACGGCTCCATCCCAAAGATATCGATTCCAATCATCTTCATAAATGGGCGTAGAGCCAAAGAATATGGCCCTGAGTGATAAGCCTATAAGAATGCCAGCAACGCTCAGTTTGAGATAGTTACCTTTAGGCGTCTTTTTTAAATATCGCTTCAAAATTGGGATAATGGCTAACCAGACAAATCCAGCAAAAATCAAAAGACCGACGAGCAGAAAGACAGGATGTTCATCCGTCGTCGTCCCAACGCGAAATTCAGGCGAAATGAATCGCACAGAAAGAAGGGCCAGCCCGATAAGAGCTGACCCTAAAAATAGATATGTTTGAAGACGTTTCAGGCTAACCTACGTACCGGAGCCAGCTGAGTCCACAAGGAGACAGGTTCCATTATCCTGAGCAACCGTGCCTGTTGGGCAATTTACAGGTTTTCCGACCATTGCGTCTTTGACCATCATCTGATCTTTTTTCATAGCATCAGCTTTCATAGCGTCCTTCTTCATCATCGCCTCTTCCTTCATAGACGCTTCTGTTGTGCCGGAGCCATAGCTGTTTTTCATTGCATCGGCTTTCATTG
>CAYTAJ010000097.1:0-4851 GCA_964435725.1 uncultured Algimonas sp. | reverse complement strand
CCCCCGAGCGACGAAATTCACGCCGCGTAAGTATTCATTAAAAAAGGGGTAACTCCCGATGCTCACACCATCATAGCGTTTCTCTATTTCAGCAAGAGGCGCGGCCGCGTCGCCCTCACCTATACCTTCTGCCGTAACGGTTACAGAATAAGTCTTTGCCCCGCCTTCAATCCGATGGGAAATATCTTGTAACATGCCCCCCATGATTTGAGGCACACCCGCCAGGGTGAATACATTTTCAGTCTGAAAGCCCGGCGCCTGACTAACGGGGTTTTTGATCAGACTCGCGCCGTCGGGTATACGCGCCATGCGACGGCGGGCGGCATTTAACTCATCTTCCGCATAGCGTTCCCGCAGCGCATCGAGCGCATCTTCTCGCTCACTGATGCCCAGTCCAAATGCGTTTGCGATACAATCTGCCGTAATATCATCATGGGTTGGTCCAATGCCGCCTGTTGTGAAAACATAATTAAAGCGTTCAGAAAAAACACGAACAGTTTTTGTGATTGTCTGCGCATCATCTGCCACAATCCGGGCTTCGCCAACAGCGACACCTAAGGGCGTTAAAAACTTCGCTATCGTGACCAGATTTGTGTCTTGCGTGCGACCGGACAACAACTCGTCGCCAATCAGTATAATGCCGGCTGTAACCTGTTTATCTGTCATTTTTGTTCCTGTTCTTGCGACGCTATTAGGTATAGCGCATTGCATCGTCCACTGTTATACGGCGCGCATGAATTATGTAGATGCAAATAGTGCCGAAGATCTCCGCGACGGAGCGATTAAACTTCATGGGCCGGACGGGTTCGAAGGCATGCGCAAGGCTGGACGCCTCGCCGCCGAATGTCTGGATATGCTGGTGCCCATGGTTAAGCCCGGTGTCACGACAGCGGCTCTGGACAAAGCGGCGTTTGAATTTGTGGTCGATAATGGCGCGGTTCCCGCTTGTCTTGGCTATCGCGGCTATCAACATACGGTCTGCACCTCAGTAAACCATGTTGTCTGTCACGGTATCCCAAGCGAAAAGCCGCTAAAAAATGGCGATAGCGTCAATATCGACGTAACCGTCATTGTAGACGGGTGGCATGGCGATACATCACGCATGTATCCTGTGGGGGATGTGGATCGCAAAACGGAACGCCTTATCAACATCACTTATGACAGTTTGATGCTTGGCATTGCGGCCGTAAAGCCCGGCAATACGACGGGCGATATTGGTCACGCCATTCAGAAGTTTGCCGAAGGTGAGCGTTGCGGCGTTGTACAAGATTTCTGTGGTCATGGCCTGGGTCGCCTCTTCCACGACTCACCCAATATTCTGCATTTTGGACGCCCCGGAGAAGGTGAAGTCCTACGTGAGGGCATGTTCTTTACAATCGAACCTATGATTAATTTGGGTCGCCCTGATGTGAAAATCCTATCGGATGGTTGGACAGCAGTAACCCGCGATCGCAAGCTCACCGCGCAATTCGAGCATTCTATCGGCGTTACCAAAGACGGGTGTGAGATATTCACACTGTCGCCCAAAGGCCTTCACCGCCCGCCTTACGTTTAGAGGCTGTCTTGGGGAAGAAGCCGCATTACCTGAACCACCGCGACCGGCAGCGTGAGAAATTCGCGCAACATGGCGGGGATAGCTTTGCGGATTACGAATTACTTGAGCTTTTCCTGTTCAATTCCATCCCACGTCGTGATGTTAAACCGATTGCCAAAGACTTACTACAAACCTTCGGCAATCTAGCCGAAGTCTGTGCAGCACCCTTGCATCGATTGACCGAGGTGAAAGGTATTGGCGAAAAGACAGCCCTAGATCTCAAACTCCTACACGCGGCTTCTGTGCGTATGGGGCGCGAGAGCGTCTTGGGACGCCCTGTCTTATCTTCATGGACTGCTTTACTCGATTATTGCCGCTCGGCTATGCAGTTCGAACCCGTCGAGCAATTTCGTGTCTTATTCCTGGATAGAAAAAACCGCCTCATCGCGGATGAAGTGTTGGGCAAAGGCACAATTGACCGTGCCCCTGTTTATCCTAGAGAAATCATAAAACGCGCTCTCGCACTCGAAGCGACTGCGGTTATCCTCGCCCATAATCATCCCTCCGGGGACCCAACACCCAGCCATTCTGATATAGTCATGACCAAAGAAGTCGCAACAGCCGCCAAAGCCATAAATGTCGTCGTCCATGACCACATCATCATAGGGCGCGAGAACATTGCTAGCTTCAAGACATTGGGTCTTATGTAAGAGCTATCAAAGCTATAGAATTTTTGAATAGCCTGAATTCATCTTCCTACTTGACCCCTTTACTGTTTTGCTCTCAAGTTAAAAGAAAACAAGTTGGGGAAGTTTATGTCTGACGACACAAAAACGCCGAGCAAATCTTATCGTACAATGGTCCTGTTATTATTGACGCTGATTTACGCGTTTAACTTTATCGATCGTCAGATTATCGGAATTTTATCTCCTTTTATTCAAAAAGACCTTGATTTGACCAACTTCCAAATGGGTCTCCTGAAGGGTTTTTTATTCGCACTATTTTACTGTGTAATCGGATTGCCTATTGCTTGGCTAGCTGATCGATATAACCGCACGAATATCGTCACAATATCGCTTGCGGTCTGGAGCGGTTTCACCGCCTTAACAGGAATGGCCAATAACTTCGTGCAAATTGGGCTTGCGCGTATGGGTGTTGGCATTGGCGAAGCGGGTGGCTCTCCACCTTCACACTCCATCATTTCAGATATGTACTCTAAAGAAGAGCGCTCGGGAGCACTCGGCATTTATGCGCTGGGCATTCCTCTCGGGTTAGGCTTTGCTTATTTCGTTGCAGGGTATGCAGACCTGACTAATCCAGAAAGTACATTTGACTGGCGTAGCCTCCTCATCGTTTTGGGCGTTGCGGGTATCGCCCTTGCAATCATCACCCGCATTGTGGTGCGCGAACCCACGCGGGGCGCCCAAGAACAGGTCAAAGAGGACGCAATCAAAATCCCCTTTAAGACCGCCCTTAAAACGCTTCTGACAATCAAGAGTTGGTGGGCCATGTGCTTTGGCATTTCACTGGCCTCATTTGTAGGTTATGCCGTCTCGGCTTGGCAGATTGACTACCTTTTGCCCTTTGACACATTGCAAGGTGAGGCTGCATACGGGTTCCAAAAATTCATGTATGTCCTCGCACTCACCAATATGTTTTTCTATGGCGGGGGCACGTTTTTTGGAGGCTATCTGGCCCAGAAACTGGCGGGAAAAAGTGTGTCATATTACGGACTTGTACCTGCTCTTTCCATTTTGATTTGCATTCCGCTAGCCATTGCGACCTTCTGGGTACCATCGACAACATTGCATCTCCTCTTTGGTGCAATTTTGCTATTTTTCCTCGGCATGTATCTCGGTCCATCATTTGCAATTGCCCAGACTTTGGCGCCCATTAATATGCGGGCCATGTCAACGGCGCTCTTCTTCTTTATATTAAACTTAATCGCGCTTGGCGGGGGGCCTACAGCGATTGGGTGGTTGACTGATATGTTCATTGCTAGCGGCCCGGCCTTGGAAGGAGCGGACGCGGTAGTTCAAAAGGTCGAAGCTATCCGTATGGCTATAACCGTTTGCACGGTGATGTTTGTGCTCTCGGCGATTAGCTTCTTCTACGCTTCAAGAGTCTTGCCCAAAGACTGGGCGGATGCGCAAGAGCGCAATGAAGGCTCATCAGCAACTACAGCGGAAGCTTAATCACATCTTGAACGGCTGCATCCCCTTGACGGGATGCGGTCAACTCGGCATTGCGCGCGAATAGGAATTACAGAGTGAGTCCCGCGCCATGATCGAACGCTACGCCCGTAAAGAGATGACCGAAATATGGTCTGCGGCGACAAAATATCGTATTTGGTTTGAGATAGAAGCGCATGGCTGTGACGCTCTTGCTGAGCTTGGCGTTATTCCCAAAGAAGCCGCAAAGAATATCTGGGAACGCGGCGGCTCCGCTGAATTTGATGTCGCAAAAATTGACGAGATTGAACGTGAAGTCAAACATGATGTCATCGCTTTCTTGACCCACCTAGCCGAATTTATCGGTGAAGACGCCCGTTTTGTGCATCAGGGCTTTACCTCCTCAGACATTCTGGACACGACTTTATCTGTACAACTCGCACGCGCTACAGATCTATTACTCGTTGGTATGGACCGCGTCCTCGCCGCGCTCGAAAAACGCGCCAAAGAGCACAAACATACGATTACCATTGGCCGCAGCCACGGTATCCATGCCGAACCCACCACTTTCGGCATCAAACTTGCCCGTTTCCATGCAGAATTTGCCCGTGGCCGCGAGCGCCTGCTCCGTGCGCGCGAAGAAATCGCCGTTTGTGCAATATCAGGCGCGATTGGGACTTTTGCCAATATTGACCCCAAAGTCGAAGAACATGTCGCCGAAAAAATGGGCCTCGCCATTGAACCCGTTTCCTCACAAGTCATCCCGCGCGATCGTCATGCGGCTTATTTTGCCGCATTAGGCGTCATTGCGTCGTCTATCGAGAACATCGCCGTTGAAATCCGTCACTTGCAACGGACCGAAGTCCTCGAAGCCGAAGAGTTTTTCTCAAAAGGCCAAAAAGGTTCTTCCGCCATGCCGCATAAGCGCAACCCTATTCTGACTGAAAACCTGACAGGTCTCGCGCGCCTCGTCCGCATGGCGGTTACGCCCGCCATGGAAAATGTCGCTCTCTGGCATGAGCGTGACATTTCTCATAGCTCAGTCGAGCGTGGCATTGGCCCCGACACAACCGTACATCTCGACTTTGCCCTGCACCGTTTGGCGGGTGTGATCGAAAACCTCGTCGTTTACCCTGAGAAGATGAA
>CAYTAJ010000096.1:0-7654 GCA_964435725.1 uncultured Algimonas sp. | reverse complement strand
TAAAAATCGCTTCGGCGCAATTGAACCCGACTGTGGGGGCTTTGGAGGCGAATATTAAATTGGCCAAGGACGCCTTCGAGCGTGCCAAATCGGATGGGGCAGATATTTTGGTTTTGCCCGAACAGCTGATTATTGGCTATCCAGCCGAAGACTTGGTCTTAAAACCGGCGGCTGTCGAAGACTGTAAGATGCTTGCGCAAGATTTCGCTAAGCTGACAGAAGGCGGGCCTGCTGTTGTTTTTAACTTGCCGTGGATGGAGGAGAGAAAACTCTATAACGCCGCTTTGTTTATGCGGGATGGTAAGATTACGGATGTTCGAAAAAAGCATCATCTGCCGAATTACGGCGTCTTTGATGAAGCCCGTATTTTTACACGCGGGCCTCTGCCTGAACCCATTAACTTTAAAGGGATAAAGATTGGTCTGCCAATCTGCGAAGATCTTTGGCAAGAGGGCGTGGCAGCCCACCTAAAAGATCGCGGTGCGGAGATTATGATCTCGCCCAACGGCTCCCCTTGGCGGCGGACAGCTTTGACTGAGAGGTCCGAAGCTTTGGGCACTAAAGTCTATAATGAAGGTCTGCCGCTTATCTATGTCAATCAGGTCGGCGGGCAGGATGAATTGGTCTTTGACGGCTCCTCTTTTGCCATGAGCGCGGCTGGCGCCATCGTACAGTCTCTCAAAAGCTTTGTGCCGGATTACGATGTTTCAACCTGGCATAAAGAAGCCCATAAATGGGTCTGTAAAAAGGCTAAGATGGAAGCCCAATTGACGGGTTATGAAGCCGATTGGCGCGCAGCCTGTTTGGGTCTTGGGGATTACGTCAATAAGAATGGCTTTAAACAGGTCGTTTTGGGCATGTCGGGCGGCATTGACAGCGCCATGGCTGCGACCTTCGCCGTAGACGCCCTCGGCCCAGACCGCGTCTGGTGTGTGATGATGCCGACGAAATATACCAGTTCTGACTCTGTTGAGGATGCAAAAGCCTGCGCCAAGCGATTAGGGTGTCGCTACGACGTCATACCTATCAAGCCGGCCATTGACGCATTTCACGAGATGCTCGACCCGTTTTTCACCGACACCAAAGCGGACACAACGGAAGAAAACATTCAGTCACGGGCGAGGGCGCTAACGCTTATGGCACTCTCTAATAAATTTGGCCCGATGTTGGTCACAACAGGGAATAAATCAGAAATGGCGGTGGGCTATGCCACGCTTTATGGCGATATGTGTGGGGGCTATAATCCGCTGAAAGACCTTTATAAAACAGAGGTGTTTGCCCTCGCGAATTGGCGTAATAAAAACAATCCTGATGATTTATTGGGGCCAGAAAAGCCAATTCCACAGCGTATTATCACAAAGCCGCCCTCAGCCGAGTTGCGCGACGATCAAAAAGACAGCGACAGCCTGCCGGAATATGAGATTCTGGATGATATTCTGCGGGGCCTCGTGGATGAGGAATGTTCTGTTGAAACCTTGCTGAAGCGCGGACACACGCCGGAGAACGTCTCACGTATTCAACATTTGCTTTATATCGCTGAATATAAACGTCGACAGGCGCCGCCGGGTGTGAAAATTGGACCCAAGAACTTCGGGCGTGACCGTCGTTACCCCATTACTAATCGATACCGGGATAAAATACCCAATCATGACGGTTAAGGCATCTGATACGACTTCCAAAAAAAGTCTTTTGTGGTTTATTATAGTAACGCTTTTGATTTGGACCATTTTAGACTTTTTCTTGTCTTTGGCTTGGTTAGATAATGGGCTTCAGATGTTTGCAATTTTGGCAATGTCACCTTTTGGGACCTTAAAGCTACTGGCTAATTTTGCTTTTGCTGTAATGTTTAAGCCGGTTTATGCCATTCCGATTATTATTGGCTCATTCGGCGTCACATATCTTGTGCTTAAAGCCTTGAGGCTTCTTTTGTTTTCCGCCAAATCAGCTTTAATCGGGAATATCGCTTTTTTCTTATCCCTACTTTTATTGCTGCAGATTACGTTCACAACCGTCATTCATTTGACGGCAATGCAAAACTTTGACGGTGTTTACTGTCTTCGAAAAAAATCTTCACTTGCTATAATTCTGTCGGGGCCCGGGTCTGTTACGCCTCATGCAGCTTTATACACGAATGATAGAAGATATTTGTGGAGTTTCAAAGAAATGAAGTTTATTCAAATGGATGAGTCAATTTTTGTTGTCAGCCATGAAAAAGCCTGTCGGCAAAAGCTTAAAAGCCATTGAGATGTCAGAATAGTTCAATTCCTTTTTGAAATAATCGTAGATAAGAAACCTTATGTCAGTACGTGTTAGATTTGCTCCATCCCCAACCGGGAAACTCCATGTCGGAAATGTCCGGACGGCCTTGATGAACTGGCTCTTTGCCAAAAAAGAGGGCGGCACGTTCATCCTTCGCATTGATGATACGGATTTGGAGCGCAGCACCAATGATTATGAAAATGGCATTCGTGAAGATCTGACTTGGCTCGGATTGGAATGGCAGGAAACCTTTAACCAGTCTCACCGTTTCCCAATGTATGAGGCGGCAGCCTCAAAGCTAAAGGAGGCGGGTTTGCTTTATCCTTGTTATGAGACAGCGGAAGAGCTTGACCGTCAGCGCAAATTACAGCGCGTTCAGGGCAAACCGCCTGTTTATAATCGCGGTGCGTTAGAGTTGGCGGAGGCCGACAAAGAAAAACTTGAAGCGGAAGGGCGTAAACCGCATTGGCGGTTCAAACTCTCGGGTAATCCTGTGACATGGCATGATGTCGTGCGGGGGGAGCAAACGATTGATACGGCTTCTATTTCTGATCCGGTCCTCATTCGGGCCGATGGGTCATTCCTCTACACTTTGCCAAGTGTCGTTGACGATATTGAAGCCAAGATTACCCATGTTATTCGCGGCGAAGATCACGTGACAAATTCCGGCGCGCAGATAGAAGTGTTCCGCGCGCTATCTGATCATTTGCCAAGTTTTGCTCATACGCCGCTTTTGGTCGGTAGCGATGGAAAAGGCCTGTCGAAGCGTTTAGGCTCACTTTCGATGGATCAATTACGCGAGCGTTTTATTGAACCTTTGGCCATTTGTTCTCTTTTGGGTAAAATCGGGACGTCTGATCCTATTGAAGCGCGTCCGTCTTTGGATGTTTTGGTTGAAGAGTTTAGCTTTGATAAGATCGGCCGCGCGCCCGCGCGTTTTGACGAAGACGAGTTACTCTTGGTCAATGGTCGTCTTTTGCACGAAACTGATTACGACACAGTGAGAGACCATCTCGAAGAGATGGGGGTTGCCGGGGGTGAAACGCTCTGGATGGCTATTCGGGGCAATGTCGAAACACTCTCTGACGCGGCCGCCTGGTCAACGACTGTCTATGCCCCCGCGCCCGGAATCATTGATGATGAGGACAAAGACTTCTGCGCAACAGCGGCTAAGCTGCTTCCGGCGGAAGTGGATGGCGACACATGGGGGCCTTGGTTGGCTGCTGTGAAAGAGGCGACAGGCCGCAAAGGGAAAGGGCTTTTTATGCCGCTCCGTCGCGCACTCACAGGACGTGACCATGGCCCAGAGATGGGGCCGCTTTTAGCATTAATGGGCGCTGATAAGGCGCGTTTGCGCTTACAAGGCGAAACTGGATAATCACAAAAGCGTGTGAAGGCGTGACCCAATAGTGTGTTGGGGTACGCAATAGATATGCTTATGAGCACCCAATCGTTTTAGGAGGGGCATATGCCGAATTCACTCAAAGCTGTTCTACTATTTACACGTCTCGCGATTTTTTACTTTCTTCTGCCGTGGCAGCTCATTCGTTTTGCTAAACCGGAAGCGATTAACAATATCTCGAATAAATATTATAAATTTGCTGCGTCAGAAATGTTCAGTATGATTTCAGGCGTTCTTATGATGCTTTTGCTTATTGCTTTTGTGACGGGCTTTAAAAAGCGTATCAGCTATGGGTTGGTTCTGATTTTGCACACAATCGGAACAATTATGACGACCCCATATCTGATCGTTGGGTCAGATAACATTAATATGTTGTTCTTAGCCGCCATACCGACAATTGCCGCTATGGCCTTGCTGTATATCTTGCGCGAAGAAGACACAATTCTGAGCTTTAAAGGAAAATTAGGGTAAAAAATTGGCCCATAAAATTCCGGATGTGGGAACAGATTTTTATGGGCCAACAAAACTAAGATAAAGACAAAATAGTCAATTATCAATATCGACGTGGACGTTTGTCATAAACTGTCGATGATTTGTATTTACGGCCTCGACATAGGTTTGTCACGTAAAAAAGCACCATAACAGTGTATTATATTTTTATAAAATCGTGATTGTTTCAACATTATTTTAAGATGTTTCAATCCGCCCAATCATAAGCAGCGTACTTACGGTGTTACTAAGGCTCGCGGTCCCTGAGCCTGTAGCTGGAATTCTTATCCCCTTAAGAAATTCCCTTCTTACTAAAGCGCCCCGACATAAGTCGGAGGCGCTTTTTCTTTGTGGTAAGGATTATTTTCGAAAAAGCAGACGCCGCCAAAGCGGATCAAAAATCAACATGGCAAGGATAACCAAGAGCCCCCACACCCAATGCGCGCCTTTAATCCATAACCAAATAAACAGAATGAAAAGAAGCGGGTAGAACAAAAAGTTCCAATAAGAAATGAGTATGGCCTTTAAGAGCTTCACATCAAATCTCGAGGAATAAGCAAATCGACGAGTTTCCAGTTTTCAGGCGTGAACCAATCATCAGCAAGCGGGTGAGTGGCTTTAAACACCGCACAGGCTGCCGTTGAAAAATCATGCTCTTGTTGTGTCATATAGTAATAAAGCCCGCTCCATCCGGGATTATGCCCCAGGAGCATTAAGTTTTGGGTCGGGGGCTCTACACTCTCACAGGCTTTGATAACAATATCCGGACTGGCGTGATAGAAATCCGAGTTATAATTTACCGATTGCGCACCCGGAATAGCCCGAATGAGGCGCATAGCCGTTTCGCGCGTCCGTTTAGAGTCAGAACTCCAGATAATGTCCGGGGCATAGCCTCGCGCTGTAAGGACTTCACCAATGCGTGTGGCCGCTTTTTGCCCTCTTTTGTTGAGAGGGCGTTCATGATCGGTGAGGGTGCCATCCTTCCAAGATGACTTGGCATGACGCATAAGCGTTAGGTAAAGCGGAGACTGGCTCATACTGTGAACATAGCGCCTATCTGAGGTCTTCGCTACTTCATTGTATAAACAACACCTAATCGGCTGATTGTGTCTGTTTTCTCGCGGCCTTCAGGGACATTGCTGTGATTTTCAACGCGAAAAGAGGCGCGTAAGCTTATGTTTTCCCATAACTTTGATATGATACCGGCTTCATTTGTAATGAAAGTATCTGATGAAGAGTATAAAAGCTCCGTGTCATTTTGAAATGAAACATTGTCATTAAAGGTGTGATCAAAATCAGAAGAAAGCCGTCCGGCAAGTTCTGTTTCCGTACGAGACACCAAGCCTGAGGGGTCATCTTTCAAACGTGCCTTTTGTTCGCGATATCCTAAGCCTGTTTCGAGGCGCAAGGTGGTCGGCTCTTCCTCTAGAACTTGGTAACCAAATCCACCCCCGAGAAACAAACCTTGTTTAAAGGCACCAAAATCGTCGCTGAAATAGTCCGCATTGCTAAAGAAATAGAGACGGTCGTTAATGTCACGATCAAGTTGATAGCCGAGAGCATAGCGAGATTTATTCGTAGCGCCATTCGCGCGACCGTATACGGCGTTTGATTTAAAAGAATGTCGCCAGTTTTCGGTGGCCGCTGCCAGCTTTAATCCAAAACCCAAATTCGATGTATCGGTGTTTCCGGTCGTCACTGCGCCATCAAGGGAAATTTCGCCTGTCAGACCCTCAACAAATTGTGCTTGGGCGGAGAGTGTAAAACTGGCCCAAATCAGACCAATAAGGGAAAGGGATCGAAACATGAAAAAACTCGCGAGATTACTCCCGCAAGTTATGTGTCACATATGGTAAATACGCCGTAAACGGTTGTTAAATAGACGTATTAAGACTAACCTTTAGTCCATTGTGTAAACGATACCGACGCGTGTAATCGTGTCAGTTTTTACAAGGCCGGCAGCCACATTCGTATTGTGATCCACTCTAAATGAGGTGCGCGCAGCAAGGTTGCCGGCAATTTGCGCGGTCAGACCTATTTCATTCCAAATTGTTGTATTGCTTTCAGCAAAAATAACTTCCGTATCATTATAGGCTGACACGTTATCATTTAAGGTCCAGTCAAAGTCTGAAAAAAGGCGACCTGCTAGTTCATCAACGCTTAAGGCAGAAGGTTCTTGTTCTGTCTGGTTACGATATCCTAAACCGGCTTCAAGATTCCACGTTATGGGTTCATCTACTAAGACTTTATATCCTAAACCTGCGCCAAGAAAATATCCTTCTTGGAAAGCGCCGAAATCATCTTTGAAATAATCGGCATTGCCGTAAACATAGGTACGGTCATTGATATGGCGATCAATTTGGTAGCCCAAGGCATAGCGTTGTTTGTTGGTTTCACCATTTGCGTCGCCAAAGTCAGCGGCCGCTGTGAATTTATGCGTCCATACGTCCCCAACTTTATCAAGTTTAAGGGCGAGGCCAATATCGGTGGTGTCAGTATTACCTGTTGTTTTTGAACCGGCGAGGGAGGCTTCACCTACCCAACCGTCGAAAACCTGCCCCTGTGCTGTGCCTGCCATCAAAGATAAGGCTAAAATTGCTGATGCTGTTAAATGTCTCATGAAAGGACCCCTTGTGTGTTAATTTCCTAATTCCTCGTTTAGACAAACAGGGTGAATGCTTTATGAATGAGAAAAATATGTAAGGCCTTCGTCATGTGGTTTACGCATGAGGCGACACAGACTATAGCGAAGCGAATTTAGCAGCGCGCGAAACCGACGGATAATTAAACCATGCACGATATCAAAGCGATACGCGAGACTCCTGAGCAATATGACGCTCTATGGGCCAAACGAGGATTAGACCCGCAATCTAAAAAAATTCTCGATCAGGACAAGCTCATCCGTAAAGCCCAACAGGTTGTGCAAGAGGCCGAAGCGGCGCGCAACAAAAGCTCAAAACTTATCGGTCAAGCCATGGCGAAGGGCGATAAGGAAGAAGCAGAACGCCTTAAGACCGAAGTCGCAGGGGCAAAAAATGTCATCGCCGCTATGGGCGCGCAGGTCGATAGTGAAAAAGCCATGTTGGAAAACCTTCTGGCCAGCTTGCCTAATCTACCTTTCGAAAATGTCCCGAATGGCGAATCCGAGGACGATAATGTCGAACTGTCTAAATGGGGTGAGCCTCGCAAGTTTGATTTTACGCCCAAAGATCACGCTGATCTGGGTGAAGCGCTTGGCCTGATGGATTTTGAAACGGCTGCAAAAATGAGCGGCAGCCGCTTTGTGGTCTTGAGCGGGGCGCTCTCACGTTTGGACCGCGCTCTCGCCGCGATGATGCTCGATATGCAGACAGGCGAGGGGTTTGAAGAGACGACGCCGCCCTTTTTAGTCTGGGATAAAGCGCTTCATGGGACAGGGCAGCTTCCAAAATTTGCAGAGGATTTATACAAGGCAGGAGACGATCATTACCTCATCCCAACGGCAGAAGTCTCTCTGACCAATAC
>CAYTAJ010000095.1:6609-8031 GCA_964435725.1 uncultured Algimonas sp. | reverse complement strand
CCTTCAGCGGTTAACAAGCCGTCGCGCAAAACAGGTTTCAAAATTGCTTGCCGAATGGCATGCATCCGTAAATTTTGTCCTTTTTCAACAAAGAGATATTTAATCAGGTCTGGGTTGCCTAAAACGGTGAGGCTTTGTCCCAACATCTCCCCACTATAGTAATCCTCTGTCATAGACACGAGCGTGCTGCCCTCAACAGGATTACGGCTCATTGCCATGACGGAGCCGAACATATCTCGCCAATCCCAATCATCGGGATGTTTTGGAACGGGAATGGGGGCAGGCGGAATGAAATATCCGTCCTCCCATTTTGGCTCGGGTCGAAAACGGTAATCATGGCGCGTTTGGCTCATAAGCCCTCCATCGCTTTTGCGTGTAAGCCAATAGGCGAAAAGGTCAAATAAATGTCACGCATAGCTCTCTTGCATATTTCAATTAGCTGTGGACGCGAGCCGTCT
Organism: uncultured Algimonas sp.; assembly: GCA_964435725.1. GTDB lineage: Bacteria > Pseudomonadota > Alphaproteobacteria > Caulobacterales > Maricaulaceae > Litorimonas. Next base: position 7,573 of record CAYTAJ010000095.1, on the reverse strand, counting down.
CTCCCTTTTCACGGCTCGGCTTTGTCTCTATATTCCTGATGATGAACACGACCCCACAACAGTCCTATCAGGTTTTGGCGCGCAAATACCGCCCGTCCACCTTTGAAGATATGATTGGCCAAGATGCCATGGTCACAACCTTGACCAATGCCTTTGCCGCGGGGCGTATCGCGCATGCCTTTATGATGACAGGTGTTCGCGGAATTGGGAAAACAACAACAGCCCGCCTTTTGGCCCGAGCGCTGAATTATGAATCTGACACAGTGGACGGCCCTTCGACAGACCTTTCTGAACCGGGCAAACATTGCGAACTCATAATGGCCAGCTCTCACATGGATGTGTTGGAAATGGATGCGGCCTCTCGTACAGGCGTCGAGAATATGCGCGAAATGTTGGACGGTGTACGCTACGCCCCGGCCACAGCGCGCTACAAAGTCTATATTATCGACGAGGTGCATATGCTCTCGGCCGGGGCGTTTAATGCGCTCTTGAAAACGCTGGAGGAACCACCGGATCATGCAAAATTTATCTTTGCGACTACTGAAATTCGCAAAGTCCCCATCACCGTTCTGTCCCGCTGTCAGAGATTTGATCTGCGCCGTGTTGAAGCCGGGGCCTTGTCGCTACATCTGAAAGGGATTTGCGACAAAGAAAATGTCAAAGTCTCTGATGAAGGACTGGCCCTGATTGCGCGTGCGGCAGAAGGCTCTGTGCGCGATAGTCTCTCCCTCTTAGATCAGGCGATTGTGCAAGCGGGTCTTGACGGCAGTGAAGTCAGCTTCGAACAAGTCCGCGCCATGTTGGGCCTAGCCGACCGTGTACGTGTGTTGGACCTGTTTGGCATGGCAGCTCTAGGGGATGGCAAGGGTGCCATTACTGAAATGCGTGCGCAATATGATGATGGGGCAGACCCGGCGGTCGTGATGCGCGACTTAATGGATATTTGTCATGAAATTTCGCGGGC
>CAYTAJ010000095.1:0-6509 GCA_964435725.1 uncultured Algimonas sp. | reverse complement strand
TCCTCAATGGTGACATCGGCGCCGCCACAAACATCTCAACCTTCAGGGACTATAACGTCTTCAACGCAAGCCACGGCCCAGCTAAGTGCGCCCAAGCCTGTGGCGCCGCAACCGCAGGCAATGGAAATTAATAGCCTCGCTGAATTGACGGAGGCTCTCCCTAAAGCGCGTATTAAGCTGAAATCAGATATTGAACGCTATGTTCGGCCTATCCAATTCAAACGACAGAATATCCGAGCGGAGATTGTCGACGGTGCCCCCTCTGATCTGATTGGTAAAATGGTTGGAGCTTTGCAAGACCTCACCGGTGTTCCTTGGCTTATAAGTCCGGAAAAATCAGGTGGCGCACCCACACTCTCCGAGCAACGCCGCAAAGCCAAGGCAGATCAAGACGCCAAAGATCGCGCTCATCCGGCCTTTACACACCCGCTTTTGAAAAACGCAAAATTACTAGGCATTAAAGAAAAGCAAAACGCCAATGTGATTCAGGGTGATTTTGGGCAAGGTGATTTCGGCAATCAAGCTATGCCAGATGATTATCGGCCTCCTGATTATGACCATCCAGTAGATGAGGATTAAAAGATGAAAGACCTAATGGGTTTGATGAAACAGGCCAAAGAAATGCAGGCCAAAATGGAAAGCGCGCAGGCGGCTGTCGCTGACTTGGTCGTCGAAGGGCGCTCTGGTGGCGGCCTTGTAACGGTTACACTCGCTGGAGGCGGCAATATGAAAGGCTTGAAGATTGACCCAAGCTTATTGTCCGGCGAAGAAGCCGAAATCGTCGAAGACCTTATCGTGGCCGCTTATCAAGATGCCAAAGTCAAATTAGATGAAGCCCAAGGGCAAACAATGAAAAGTGCAATGGGGGATATTCAACTCCCGCCCGGCATGAAAATGCCGTTCTAGGTGAATCGTCGCGAGGTCATTGTCAGTGCAACGGCTTTGGCCACGACGGGCGCGATATCGGCATGTCGCTCTGAAATGTCTCAACCGACATTATCGAAAAGCGAAATTCGAGCCGCACTATCAGGCTTTGCCGTTAACTTGGAAAGTTGGTGGCGTGATATCCCTTTTGAGCAACGTTTCGCCACAGCCGCTGAGGTTGGATTTGAACATGTTGAGTTCTGGTTTGTTTCAAGTTGGGATCGTGATGCCAAAACCTTAGCGAAACAGGCCAAAGCGGCGGGCGTAAAGGTCGCCCAAATCGTTGGAGATGCACCCGCGCTTGCGCGCGCAGGGACGCGCGATGTTTTCTTAGATAATATGAAGCGTGCTATTGAAGACGCCAAAACACTTGGCACAGATATTGTCACTCTGACTGGTCATCAGGATGTCGAAGGCATTTCAAAAACTGAGGCTCTAAAGTCCTACCGTGATCATGTCGGCGCCTCGGCATATTTGTGGGAAGAGGCCGAAGTCTATTGCGCGATTGAACCCTTCAACCCCTATAACCATCCGGGCCATTTTATAAATGGGTCAGCGGAAGCCTTGGCTATATGTCGTGAGATTAATTCGCCCTTTGTTAAAATGAACTGGGATATTTTTCATATGCAACGCGCAGAAGGCAATGTGATTGACAATATAAAAAAGGGTGCAGATCAGATTTGTTACATGCAAATGGCTGACAGTCCTGGCCGCCATCAGCCCGGTACGGGCGAAATGGATTATATTCAAATCTTAAAAGCCGTGCGAGAAGCTGGCTATAAACGTCCTATTGGTCTCGAATTATGGGCCAAAGACGATAATTATGAAGCCGCATTAGACTCTGTCATTGCGCTTGGGTCGACGGAATTATGATGGAGCCAATAAGGCTTACGCCCTATGTTAAGGCCTCGAATCATAAAGGACGCCTATGTCAGGCTTGAATGTCAGCCCTGAAATTGAACGCTTAATCGCTTTATTAGCCAAGCTGCCGGGATTGGGCCCGCGGTCTGCGCGCCGGGCCGCTTTGGACCTTTTGAAAAAGCCGGATGCGTTGATGCGACCCTTATCATTAGCTTTGGGAGAGGCGGCTGAGAAAATTTCTGTCTGTCGGATCTGTGCGAATGTGGACGCACAAAACCCCTGTCATATTTGTACCGCGCCCGGTCGTGATCCTTCGACGCTCTGTGTTGTACAGGATGTCGCTGATCTTTGGGCGATGGAACGGGCCGGGGCGTTTCGCGGTCGCTATCATATTTTGGGTGGTACGCTTTCTGCACTTGATGGTATCCGGCCTGAAGATCTCAATATTGCGTCATTGATAGATCGCGCATCTTCACCTGATGTGAAAGAGGTCATTCTGGCGATGAATGCGACTGTGGATGGGCAAACAACGGCGCATTACATCACAGATCACTTAGCGCAAGCCGGTGTTCAAGTTTCACGTTTGGCGCATGGTGTGCCTGTGGGCGGCGAATTAGATTACTTGGATGATGGTACAATTTCTGCTGCCATGAAAAGCAGACGACCTTTTTAGAGCCTAAAAATGTCAAAGGTTGAAAGTCAAATCCAAGGATTGAAACCGTCTCTCGCCCTTCTTGTGGTTATGAACCTGATTCCCATAGCCGGGGTTATAATGTTTGGGTGGGATGTCGGGACATTGCTCTTGCTTTACTGGGTCGAGAGCGTGGTCATCGGCCTGTTAAATATACCAAAAATTTTAATGGCGAGAGGTGAAGAGGGAAACTCTCTAAGGCGTCGTTCGCTTGGCGGTCGGCTCTATCTTGCCTTATTTTTTACGGCACATTTTGGCGCGTTTTGTTTTGGTCACTACACCTTTCTCAACAGCTTTTTTGAAACCATTCCTCCGCTTTCAGAATTGTTGTCTCAACTCCTGTCAATGCAGGGGCTTATGATATCTGCGGCCGGATTGTTTGTCAGTCATTTTTTATCAATGTTGATAAACTTTCTTGGAAAGGGTGAGTATTTAAAACGCAGCGCAGGCACACAAATGTTTCTGCCCTATGGCCGAATTTTCATTATGCATATTGTGATTATCTTTGGCGGTATTCTCGTCGAAGCTTTTGGAGAGCCGATGTTAGCACTCTTGCTGCTTGTAATACTGAAAATAGGGATCGATTTTGTTTCCCACGCAGCCGAGCATGGCGGGCTTCAACTTAAGTCTTCAGAGACTGGATAACGCCGTCTCTGACAGCTTTGAGTGTCGCCGCATTATAACCCGCTTTTACGAGCGTGCGTGCGCCAAAATAGCTGGCCAAAATTGACTCTGTGGCTTCAACCTTGTCAATCGGCATAAGGGCAAAAGCGATAGCATTTCGAATACGGTCCATACTGGCTTTTACGGTTTTTTCGACATCATTGTCAGTTGGGGCAACCTCACTCGCTGCATTACATAGGAGACACCCCCATCGACCTTGCGCGCTTTTGGTGCCTTCAACGGTAGAGTCCATTAATATGGTAATGCGTTCGATTGGGGAGAGGCTTTCATCGCGCAGCATAGCAACACCGGCACTGACATCTTCTTGGTCATATCGATTAAGCGCCACTTGATAGAGCGACCGCTTATCACCAAAGGCAGCGTAAAGACTCCCTTTTTGAAGACCGGTCGCTTTCATTATATCTGTATAAGACGTGCCATCAAAGCCGCCTTCCCAAAAAACGTCACGTAAAGCCTTGACGACTTTTTCCTCATCGAACTCGCGCGTACGGGCCATTTGGTTTCCTTTTTATTCGCTCACGTTTAAGTGATTACTATTATCTTGACCAAATAGTCAAGTATGCTATCTGCATTTCATCAACCCGAATATAGCTTTTCAGAATTGAGAGCCTGTCGGGTTTTAAAAACACTAAATAATAACCAAACGGTCAATAACAAGAGTAAGACACACAGAAAGAGGAGGCTCCCATGCCATCACAGTCAAAAACTAAAATCATTACTTTCGTCGCCGCCGCGCTAATCTTTGGAATCGGATCCAGTGCTGTATCCCATGCCGTGAGTGCATCCACTGGAACAACGGCACAGGTCGAAGCGCCTGCCATCTCTCCAAATGTGGTTTTGCAGGGTAGCTTTGAGGGGCGATCTAAGCACGTCACTTCTGGCGAGGCCTATATTATGAAGACGGCTTCGGGATATGCACTCGTCTTAGCCGATAACTTCTTCCTCGATGGCGCCCCCGGCCCAGTCCTGGGTTTTGGTAATGATGGTCAATATATCAAAGCCTCTCAATTTGCTGATCTGGATAAAAAATCAGGTCGTCAAACGTATACCTTACCGGCTGATTTCACCCCCGGCCAGTTCAATGAAGTCTATGTCTGGTGTGAAGACTTCTCCGTTCCACTTGGCGTCGCCACACTGACTCAAGCTTAGTTCCCCTCTCAAACATCACTATAAATCAAGGATAAAAACCGTGAATACATTTATCAAAAAAACAGTCATTTCTTTTGGCATTCTCGCCACACTAACCGGGGGCTTCGCCATCCCGGCTTATGGCGCAGATATTACCCCGGCGTCCATGAGTCAGTCATTGGTACAGGGCGGCGCTTTCACAAAGAAGAAATATGGCATCAAAGGGGATTGGCAAATCCTGCAAGAAAATGGTCAAACGATTTTGCGTTTGTCTGACAATTTCAAAACCAAGAATGGTCCGGATTTGAAAATCTTTCTTTCTCCTCAATCGGTAGACGCGGTCTCCGGTCAAACAGCGACGCAAGGCTCGGTCCTCATTAGCGCGTTAAAATCCAATAAGGGCGGTCAAGACTATGTCATTCCGGCCAATGTGAACCTCGCAAATTTCAGTTCTGTGCTCATCCATTGTGAAGCCTTTTCAGTTCTTTGGGGCGGAGGTGATCTCTAATGGTTACGCAATATCAAAATATCATTTCAGATCCGGCGGGTTTTCTGCCGGATTATAGTGACACTCATAAAGGAAACCCGACAATGTCAAAATTAACACTCGCTCTTAGTCTTGTTTTGGCTGCAGGCTTTATTTTCTTCGGCGTTCAAAAATTCGGTGCAGACAACATTGTATTCGAAACAATTGCTACGCGCTCGGGGATAACCCTATTTGAACCTTATATTCGATATTTGACAGGGTTCGGAGAACTGTTTGCCGCTGTGCTACTCCTACTCCCAAGGACGCGGTTGGTCGGCACTTTGGCCGGATTAGCTCTCTTGATTGGAGCCATCGGATTTCATCTTTCACCGTGGTTAGGGATTAATGTGCCCACTATTGGTCACGGCCTCTTCTATACGGCTCTCGCTATGACAGCTTTGACGGTTACAAATACAACCTTGCTTCGCAAAACAGGGGCAAAGCTCCAGTTTTGGAAGGCCTAAATTTCTTCTAAAATAGATGTGCCGCGGCTTTTGTCGCGGCATGTCCATTGCCATTTTTCATGAAGACGCAATCGCCCGTTCTCTAAGAGTTCCGGCGTCGACCGACAAATTCCGGTCATTAAGTCCCCGGACTTGTTTCGATGTTGATAGCGCATATCAAGTGTATAGTCGGATTTAACCAACGCAATAAGTTGTCCGAATTCAATCTCGCCCCCTGAATAGGTTGCCGTGACCAGATTGCCTTTTTGCTCATATTTGAAAATTGTCTCGGAACTGGTTTCCGACGACCCCTCTGTCTGAACAGGTTTAAAGAGCCGCCCACCAAACCAAACGGGTTCCACCTTGCGGCCACGATGTCGATGTTTATATCCCATCACCCACCTGATGGTTTACGAAATTGTGCGATATTGGACGGCCCGGGCTCCTTTTCTTCAACGTCCAAGCTCTCAATTTTATCGGCGCGTTTTGTAATCTTCTCTGTTGAGATTCTAATTTTGCGGATATCTTCTGTGCTCTGGTTAAAATGACTTTGAAGCTTTGCGACGCGGTCATCTAAAAGTGTGACATCTTTGGCCATCATCCCAACTTCGCGTTGGATGATGTGGGCTTGTTCGCGCATGGCCGCATCGCGCATTATAGCTTGCATAGTATGCAGCGTTGCCATGAATGTCGTCGGTGAAACAATCATGACTTTTTGCGTAAAGCCCAATTCAATCACTTGCGGGAAATGGGTGTGAAGCTCGGCATAGACGGCTTCGCTGGGCAGGAACAACATAGCGATATCATGGGTCTCGCCAAAGATAAGATATTTATTGGCAATATCTTTGATATGGCGGGAGACATCAGCCGCAAAAGCGCGTTTTGCTGTAGCCTCTTGTTCCGTATTTTCCGCTTCCGTTAGGCGACGCCATGCCTCCATGGGGAATTTTGAATCAATCGCAACACTGCCTTGTTCATTGGGCAAGTGAATGACCGCATCGACACGTTTGCCATTGGAGAGTGTGTGCTGAAACGAAAACGCATTGGGCGGAAGATAGGTCTGTATCAAATCCTGCATTTGCTTTTCACCAAAGGCCCCGCGCGCTTGCTTATTCGACAAAAGCGATTGCAGACCAGAGACTTCACCGGATAGCGTTTCAATATTTTTCTGCGCGCGATCAATCAGCGCCAAACGCTCATGCAATTGTTTGAGGTTGGCCGAGTTTCGCTCCTGCGTTTCAACGATTGATTT
>CAYTAJ010000094.1:0-8044 GCA_964435725.1 uncultured Algimonas sp. | reverse complement strand
CCGAAGCGATTGATTTTGATCAGCTCGCGTCTGACATTACGGCATTAAAAGCGGGTGAGGCTGTGGCGCTCCCGAATTACGACTTTACAACGCATCAGCGGCGTCACCCAACCAAACCGCTCGACCCGCGGCCTTTTATTGTGGTCGAGGGCATGTTGATTTTAAACGCGCCGAAAATCCGTCCCTTAATCGATCATTCTTTATATATGCGATGTTCTTATGAAGAACGTTATGCCCGGCGCCTGACGCGGGACATAGCCGAGCGCGGCCGTACCGAAGATTTTGTGCATAAACAATTCCACGAAGATGTAGAGCCTGCCCATCAGAGCTTCGTCGCGCCGTCCGCTCAATTTGCGGATTATGTTATTGAACAAGACGAATATCTCAATGACTTGACCGGGCTGATTGATCGCCTTGTTGATATCCTCCCCGAAGACGGTGAGATTAAACCGTCTGACCAAATGAGCCTTGCGCTTTAATCCCCCTCATGAAAGCATCATAGCCTATGCAATCTCATCCTGCTTTTGGACTTATCGGTGTCTTTGTCATCCTTTTGGTCGCCTTTCTGGCGTCGAATAATAAAAAAGGGATCAATCTGCGGATTGTCGCCTCTTGTTTTGCCTTGCAGGTTTTGATTGCTGTCTTTGTACTTTATGTGCCGTTTGGCAAAACGGTTCTCGCGACCATGGCCGAGAAAGTCACGACCCTGCTCAGCTATGCCAATGACGGGATTGATTTTGTCTTTGGGGGATTAGCGGCGGAAAATCTGGGTTTCAGCTTTTTGGTCCGCGTCTTGCCTGTGGTCATTTTCTTCGCCGCGCTGATGGAGGTTCTTTATCACCTCAAAGTCATGCAGATCATCGTGAAATATGGCGGTCGTGCCATTCGCTTTTTAACGGGGACGAAACCGATCGAAAGTCTGAATGTTGTCGCCAATATTTTCGTTGGTCAAACCGAAGCCCCGCTCACGCTCAAGCCTTATCTGCCGAGTATCTCCCGCCACGAGCTTTTTACCATCATGGTCTCCGGCCTTGCCTCTATCGCGGGCACAGTTCTCGCGGGCTATATCCAGCTCGGTATTGATGCGGAATATCTGATTGCGGCGTGTTTTATGTCCGCGCCTGCAGGTCTCTTAATGGCGAAGATTGTTATGCCGGACCCACCTGTGGCGGCGGGTGCAAAAGGCGCTGATGAAAGCTTTTTGAAAATGGGTGAAACCGACCGTCATGCCAATGTGATTATGGCGGCCGGGGTCGGGGCGCAAAATGGCGTGAAACTCGCTGTCGGCATTGGCGCGATGCTGATTGCTTTCGTCTCGCTGATTGCGCTGTGTAATGGGTTGCTGGGATATTTCGGTAATTTGTTTGGGTTTGAAGGCCTAACCATTCAGAGCATTCTCGGGCTGATTTTCTCCCCGCTCATGTTCGCCCTCGGAATCCCTTGGGCCGAAGCGCAACAGGCGGGCGGCATCTTCGGCGAAAAAGTCGTCCTCAACGAATTCATCGCCTATATCAGCCTGTCTGGTGCCGAAGGCTTATCCGAAAAAACGCGTGTCATCCTGACCTTTGCGCTCTGCGGTTTTGCGAACCTCAGCTCTATCGCCATCCTCATGGGCGGCCTCGGCGCGCTCATCCCCGACCGTATGTCAGACATCGCAGAGATGGGCATAAAGGCCGTGTTCGCGGCGTCGCTGGCGAACCTTATGAGTGCAGCACTCGCGGGGATATTGGTGGGGATTTAGAGGTGCTTTTGGACGTCATCGGTGGCGAAGTGGACGTTTGACAAATGGCTTAACCGCCCAATGAAGGTTGATTAAACAAAACCGTTTCAGCTAGCTGCTGGACCCGTATCTCAGACATATATTAAATTGTGAGTCTATCCATGATTGGCAAGTCTACTTCCTTGGTTCGTTTTGATTTCTTATATTTACGCTCTCGCACACGGTTATACAGATGTAGTAGGGAAGTAAGATAACAAATCCATAAGAGCGATATTTTTGATTATCCCTCGGTGCGTGTTTAGTATTTTAGGTGCACACCATTTATTATTAACTTATGACAGCTTATTGGTCATAGGGTGTTTATGGTCCCGCGGATAAAATTATGAGCTTTTTAAGTGAAATAGGGATAATCCTCGGCGTCACCATCGGTTTTTCGCTTGCCGCGTTCGGGATTAGCATTGTTTTTAACTATTTCAGACACCGCTCTCGGTTAAATAAACATCATGATTATGACCGCCCGTTGACCTCCAAGGAGCAGACTTACATCGATGCGGCGCAGGCCGCTTTGGTTGAAGCAGGTCAGCAAGCAAAAACATATCCAAAATGGTATGGCTGGTTTTTAGCCTTAGGATATTTGCCTGTATTGCTTCTCATGATGGCCGTTTTTGTTGGTTTATTGGTATTGCTAATAATAGCTTTATCGAAATTAATTATCATAGCTGACGGGGCTGAAATAATATCGGATAATTTTGGTGCATCCGCTTTGTTAGGCTTATTCGGAGGAGGAATATTCGCGGGCGCGATTATGTATATGCTGACGTTACGCTCTGATAGGCTGTCACGATATGTTGCTTTAAATTCGGATATTTGGGGTTTCGATTCAGAGGCTATTCACCACCGACAGATTGCACATATCGTGCATTCTGTGCGCGCCCATGAAATTGATATTGACCAACCATTCGATGCGACTGAGTTTTTAAGGTGGCGAAATATAAGTTATCGAAATGGATGCTTTAAATGGACTGCGGCTATAATGTTGCCAGCTATTATTTTATCAATATTTGATGCTCGTAATCAGCAAGCTTTATATGAGGACCACCTTTTGCTCCGCGATTCATATTTTTCGGTCTTTCCTATGATGAAGATACCATTGACGGACATTGATCGCGTCGACATTCGCTGTTTTAGGGATGATGGAAATAATAGCCTAGCTTATTTCTTATGGAAGGAGGGAAAAAATCTTATTCGATTTAATGTGAACGAAGAAAACTTAACTGCTCTATATAAATTAGATCAAAAAATGCGCCGGCAAGACGTAGAATTTAGACCACATGCGCACAGAAAAAATGGTAAAATGACGCGCTCTTTTTATCATAAAAAATGTGTCGATACATCCGTACAAGACTATGCCAATCAAAGCACAGAAATTAAATCCGTTTTGCATTTAGATGAAGGGTTTTAGAACGTTGCATACGTAAACCGTTTATATTTTTAATCTGAGTTGGGGTGACCGCCATTACATCTTGGATTACGTATATCATTTTACCGGGCAGCTTTGGGTAGAGATATGGAAGCGAAAATTGCTTGCCGTATGTTAGAATACTACGAAAACAAATAGCTGGTTTGTTGCATGAACGTTCGATGAATACGTATTTCATAGCTTGTTCAATTGACGTCTTGTAGCCATAATTTGCAAAACAATTTTTCAAGGGGAGCACATCATGCAAAATACACTCAAACTTATAATTGGAAGCGCATTTGCGGGACTTTTAAGTTTTTCGGCTACAGCGCAAGATAAATATCATTTCCAAGCTGGCAATAAGGCCGTCGATGTCCACAGGTGTAAAGATATCGGCGGCAGCATTCGCGTCTGGAATGCAGATGGAACATTTCAAGATTACAATAATCATGGCACAACGCATTATAAATGCCATCAAAATTCGGCTGGGTTTCAGCTGATTGAATATAATGGCGTTGCCACAGCTGCCCCTGCCGGGGGTATTGCAACATCTATCTCTGGAGATGCACCTGCTGATTCATCCCCATCTGCACTGCCGCCCGCAAACCATAACACGACGCGCTCCAACCGTCGGGCTGGGGCTGTGATGGGGCCCGGAGATGGTGATGAATTGTCTGATAAAGAAAAATGTGAAGCGGATGGCGGGAAATGGTATGTGGCTCCCGGGCGAACTGAGGGAATTTGTCTTAAAACTCTGCAGCCTGAAAATGATATTGTCACACCCGGCGGTATTGCTGGGTCGGGAGAAAATGTAAATCAAGGGGCAACAATTGTCTCTGATGCTTGTTCATCAGAAGATGGTCGGGAAAGAACCGAACAGGTTGGACGCTTGGCATGTAAGAAGTGATGATGATTAAGTTATTTCAACTTGGATGCATGTGCTTAGCGACGATAAGCCTATCTATCCCTGCAATGGCAGACGCCCCTTATTTTGGGCCTCGGCCTGCTATGATTGTAAATCAGGGGCAGCAAGTTAATGTTGATGTGACACCCATAGACCCCGATGGTGATAGCATCACGGTCACTGCCACTGGCCTCCCACCCGGTATGAGTTTGCAAGCTACCAATTATAATTGGTCAAATGAACTTTTTAACACGTCCACAAACATCCCCTATGCTCGCGGCGTGATAATCAATGCTAACGGATCTGTAGTTACAGGAGAAGATTATCCACACCCGACCGGGAACTTAGGCAAATTATACGAAATCGATATGAGCGGCACGGTTCAACTTATCAATGGCAATGTGCAAGCCGTGACACAAATTGATCAAATGACTGACGGTAGTTATTTATATGTCAGTCGTGACAATCATAAAATCTGGCGTGTTAATAATGGGCAAGCGAATTTATGGGCTGGCAGCAGTCAGGGAACAACAGATGGTCCTCGAAATAGTGCACAGTTTCGCCATCCAAATAGTCTTGTGATTGATGCATCGGATACGATTTACTTGATAGACGGTAATGGTAGCAAGTTACGAAAAATTGACGTGGCCGGAACGGTGTCAACTGTAATGAACTTCCCATTTACAGCTTATGACATGGTCCATCAGCCTAATGGGGATTTACTTATCGCTACAAATACAGGCGTTAAATCTATATCCACGACCACAGGGGCGATAAACTCAGTATTCTCTTCCTCAGGTATAAACTCGGTCGCGATAACGAATGGCGGTACAATTTATTATGCCAAAGTTAATGGAGTCTTTGAACATACCCCAAATGCACCAGACCTCAAAATAGCGAACAATCCCTATGTCTGGGACATAACAGCCGTGAATGAAGATACTGTAATCGTTGCCAACGGTTATCAAAATAATATGCGCCGTCTACAGAAAATACCTGTAGCATGGGCTATCGTGGGTGCTTATGCTGGATCTAATTGCGGCGGTGATTTCAGTGTTTTGATAACCGCTACGGATTCCAATGGTGAAACCTCTCAAACTTCGGTCAATATGACAATACCTGCTCAAGGTCCGGGTTGCGGTGGGCCACCTAGTGGACCCAACAGCAATAATGGTGCAGGCGGAAAAGTGGTAGGCAATCCAATTGTTGTTACTCAGCCCGGAAATCCTATTGATATTCGTGATCGTGATATAAAACCGCGAAAGAAATCAAACAAATAGGGTTTGTCGAAGTTTAAAGAAGAAAGCTCATCAATTAGGTTCTCTAACGTCCGCAATAGGGATCTTCGTGCCTCACTCCCAAACAGTTGAATTGTAATGAGTTTAAGACTTCAACCCTTCAACAACCCAATCTCAATCAGCCGCTCTTTTAAATAATCCCCCGCCGTAATCGGCGCCTCTGGCTCTCCGCCTTGGTCGATGCAGCTTTGTAGCGGGGCTATCAGGGCGTCATTATTGAGGTGGAGGAAGAACGGCATGGAATAGCGCGGGAGCTTGGCGCGTTCGGGTTTTGGATTGAAGTCTGCCTATGGGGCAGTGGAGACACTAGACGAGCGTCTTAAAACGCCCAAAATAAGACACTCGTTATTTCAGCTGAGGGCGAAGTGTACAATAGCCCCGATCAAACTTTGTATTTAGTATCTCGTTATCGACTCTTGCCAAGCATTGCGTTGTGGCTGGGGCAAACAAACAATGCCAAGCCGTTAGTCTAAGCACGTTTACCGAGCTGAAATCGCTCCAACAGCTATTGCCACAAGCTCTTTTGGTTTAGACCATGCATAGCCGCTTATTGTCACGTTGTTGTGTGCAATTCCGTGCAGGAAGCAAATCAAGGCGTCCTGTTTTTGTTTTAACTGTTCGGGCGTGAGTTTATGCTCATGTACCGCAGAAAGGGTATGCAAAAAAATCTGGAAGCGCATACCAATCTCTGGATTATCGACAAAAATATTCACCTCGGATTGACTGATGCCATCGGCCATAAAAACGAGACGGTATTTTTCTTGGTTGTCTATCCAGTATTGAACATAGGCTAATGAAATGGCCGTCAACCTTTCCGTAGATGAACTGTCATCGACATGAATGGCATCAAGACGGTCAAAGACATCCTTAAAGACATTTCCCCAAAGCGTTCGCAAAATATCTATTTTGGCTTTATAATATTTATACAAAGTCATTGGCGCGCAGCCAATTTCCTTTGAGATACGGCGCATAGAGACTTGGCTATATCCCTCTGTTTGAAACAGACGCTGGGCTTCACCAGCAATCCGCGCGCGCATCTCTTCGCGCTGCTCTGTCGTAATGGCTGGCCGTCCTCGGCCTTTGGGTAAAGATGTAAGAGAGCTTTTATGGTCCATAATGCATCCTACCACATATCTTGTTGACTTCCTAATATTAATTAAATATACGCGTATAAATTAATAGGATTTCAATCATGAAAAAACTCTGTTTCACAACTCTTTGTCTTGCGCTTTCGGGCGTGGCTCATGCTGAAAGTCATGAGGTTTTTGGACTGTGGCTGACCGAGGCAAAGGATGGACATGTGTCGATCGAGGACTGCGGGGACAGCACGCCTTGCGGCAAATTAGTGTGGGTCTCTTCAGAATCACCAGAATCAGAATTAGATTTGCGTAACAAGGATGAAACTTTACAGGGTCGTGCGCGCCTTGGAGTTCCGATTATATGGGGATTTGAGAAGGCTAAGAAAAATTGGAAGAATGGGAAAATTTACAATCCGGAAGATGGCAAAACGTTTAACTCGACGGTACGCAAACTTGAAGACGGTACATTGAAAGTGAAGGGCTGTGTTGGCCCAATTTGTATCACGAATATCTGGACGCCAATTACGAATACCGAGCGGGGGACTTAGAAATGGCAAGACTATCCCTTCGAATGGTTCTTGGCCTGATTGGCGCCGTCGTAATTTGGCTCGGTTTGAACGTAAGTTTAGGCGGAATAGTTACGCTGGGTTGGCAAGGCCCAACTGATTTTCTTACAGTTAGAAATCCTGATGCTTTTTCCGTTCAAGATAACCATATTCGATTTATCGCCGGTGTTTGGACCGGAGTGGGCGTGTTTATGAGTGTTGGCGCCATCTTTCTTGAAAAGTTTAAATCAATCCTCTTAGCGTTAATGGTGATGGTCTTCTTAGGCGGCTTGGCTCGGCTGACGGCTGGCGATCCCGCGCTTCTAATGAGTTCAAAAATTGCACCTTCATTGTTGATGGAACTTATAGTTTTCCCTTTACTGGGCCTGTGGGTTTACCGAACAACGCGTGAGGAAACTATCAAATGATTGACGCTCTTAATCTGATGGCTACGGTTTTTCTGGGTCTCTACGCAGGAAGCTTGCTAACGGAAGCTATGATTTTGGTGCCTTATTGGAGGAGTATGCCAGCGGAAGATTTCTTTCGTTTGCATAGTAATCTGGGGCCAAGGTTATTTCGCTTCTTCGCTCCGCTGACGGTCATTGCTGTGATATCTACCGTGCTAGTCGGGATTCTGAATTCTGTTCAAGGTAAATATTTTTGGGTTGTCGCAGCAGTTCTAGCAGCTGGTGCACTGCTCATATTCTTTATTTATTTTAAGAAAGCTAACAAGAGTTTTGCTGACCACAGACTTTCAACCAATCAACTTCCTTTGGAGCTTAAACGCTGGGCGGTTTGGCACTGGATCAGAACGATTGTGGTTATCCTAGCATTCGCAACTTCTGTTCTAGGGCATATGTTTGGCTAAGATTATGAAACAAAAGTCTTAAATTCGCCCCAAGTAAGCCACTCGCTAACGTCTGCAATGGAGATATTTGAACCGTAAACCCTAACAGTTAAATTGCAATCAATTTAAGACTTCACCCCTTCAACAACCCAATCTCAATCAGCCGCTCTTTTAAATAATCCCCCGCCGTAA
>CAYTAJ010000093.1:2993-8244 GCA_964435725.1 uncultured Algimonas sp. | reverse complement strand
TCTGGCAGACCGACCCATTCTTCCCAGCCGAGAAGAATCTTATCGGGATTTATGTCATTAGTGGTAGTTATGTCACGCTCCGGATAAAATGCGGTTGCGACGAGACACATCCTTGTCCCGCGCGGCAAATATGTCTAATTCCCTTAGGAAAGTTTCGCAGAAATACCAAGTATGCTGCGATATAATAAGTTTATAACCTCCGCTGAACTCTTACAAGCGGTGAAGTTAAAAGACATAAAAAGAAGGTATAGCGATGAGTGAACGCGAAAGCATGGAATATGATGTCGTAATCGTCGGGGCAGGGCCCGCAGGATTATCGGCGGCTATTCGATTGAAGCAGTTAGACGCGAATATGTCTGTTGTGGTCTTGGAAAAGGGCTCAGAAGTCGGCGCTCATATTCTCTCAGGCGCTGTTCTTGACCCGATTGGCCTGCGTAAACTCTTCCCGGATTTTGAAAACATGTCCGGCTGTCCTGTCAAAACAAAGGTCAATGCGGATAAGCTTTATATATTTGGTCCGGCAGGCTCGATGCAGGTGCCGAATATGGTTCTGCCGCCTCTTATGCACAATCATGGCAACTATATCGTCTCTATGGCGAATACATGCCGTTGGCTGGCCGAGCAGGCAGAAAGTCTCGGCGTAGAAATTTTCCCCGGCATGGCCTGTTCAGACCTCGTTTATCGTGAAGACGGTTCCGTGAAGGGAGTCGTCGCCGGTGAATTTGGCTATCAAAAGGATGGCAGTAAAGGGCCGGGTTATGAGCCGGGTATGGAACTCCACGGTAAATATGTCTTCCTTTCTGAAGGGGCTCGCGGGTCTCTTTCAAAAATCGCCATAGAGAAATTTGGATTGGATAAAGATGTCCAGCCGCCAAAATTTGGCCTTGGTATGAAAGAGGTTTGGGATATTGATCCAGAGAAACATGAAGAGGGCAAGGTCGTCCATAGCGCCGGTTGGCCTCTAAATTGGAAGCAGGGCGGCGGGTCATTCCTCTATCATGCCGAAAATAATCAGGTTTTCTTAGGCATGATTGTCGATTTGAATTATAAAAACCCGCATCTCTATCCTTACGCGGAATTCCAAAAGTGGAAGACCCATCCCGAGATCGCTGAATTGCTCAAAGGTGGAAAACGTGTCGCTTATGGTGCGCGTGTTGTGACCAAGGGCGGTATTCAATCTATCCCGAAAGTGTCTTTCCCGGGTGGTGCCCTTCTGGGCTGTACGGCCGGCTTGGTGAATTTGCCACGGATTAAGGGTAATCATAATGCTATGCTCTCCGGTATTGCGGCGGCAGATGCAGCCTATAACGCGTTACAAACAGGCCGTCAGGGCGATGAACTCGTTGATTATGATGATGCACTACATAATGGCCCGGTCGGGGATGATCTTCGTCCCGTTCGCAATGTTGCGCCACTTAATACCCGCTTCGGGCCTTTCTTGGGCGGCATGCTACTCGGCGGCATGGATATGTGGGCAGCAACCCTCATGAAGTTCAACCTGTTCGGCACATTGGGTCATCCGAAAGATGATGCGGAGTCCACGGAAAAAGCCTCAAAATATAAGCCTATCGACTATCCGAAACCTGATGGTGTTTTGACCTTTGATCGTTTGACGAATGTGAGCTTCACAGCCACAAATCACGGCGAAGATCAGCCAAGCCATCTCAAGCTTATTGATGCGTCTATTCCGATTCGGGTTAACCTCCCGGAATATGATGAGCCGGCACAGCGTTACTGTCCGGCGGGTGTTTATGAAGTCGTCCGTGAAGATGACGGGTCTAATCCACGTTTCCAAATAAATGCGCAGAACTGCATTCATTGTAAGACATGCGATATTAAGGATCCGAGCAAAAACATCGTTTGGACCGTGCCCGAAGGGGGCGGAGGCCCGAACTATCCGAATATGTAAGTTATTTGAGTTGTAATTGACCGGACTTACTGCAAAGCAGATTTGATGACAGATTTTATAAAAAACAAACCTCTTCGCGCTGCAATGTTTTCAGTTGCGGCCTTGAGCCTATTAGCAATGCCTGTCTTGGCATCGGCTCAAGCCCGACCCTCCCAATCGGTATTGGAAGTGCCTGAAGATGCAGAATTGTTGGGCGATTACCTCGCCGGGACTTATGCGAATTTCTTGGATGATGCCAAGGCGCGGTCAGAGTATTTTACCAAAGCGTTTGAAGCGTCTCCTGACAACGTCAATCTGGGACGCCGTGCGGTGACTTCAGCCTTGACAGCAGGCGATTTTGAATTGGCAAAAGAGCACGCTAAAGATGTCTATAAAGTCGACAATTCCGAAGCCATGGCGCAAACGATTTTGGCTGTTGATGCGTTTTCGCGCGGGCGTCATTCATCCGTCAAAAAATATCTGAACAGCAATAGCTCCGACATCACCATGGGCCTTGTGATGAGTTTTGTCGAAGGTTGGAATGAAGTCGCTCTGGGCAAAGAAGATCGTGCCCGCGACCATTTTGAGAAGATGCTGTCGCGACCTTTCTTTGGCGAGTTGGCCAAGCTTCAAATCGCAAAAATTGATGCCATGGAAGGCAATACTGACCTTGCGAATGCAGCCTTTGAAAACTTAGAGAGCCCCGGGCAATCAACTGTCGAAACGGCGTTGGCAACGGCGCGTCACTACGCCAATAGCGGCCAAGTCGATAAGGCGAAAGCGCGCCTCCAAAAATATTTGGATGAAAGTGGTTTAGAAAGCGGGCCATTACGCGCCTATCTGGATAGGTTGGAAGACGGTAAATCTATCGACAAGCCTCTAAACGCAAAGCAACAATTATCTCGGTCTTTAACCGACCCCTCTTATGAATTTTTCCTGCGCAATCGGGCGCCTGATGCAGCCGAAGTTTGGTTGCGCCTCGCCGTACACATCGATCCGAAAAATGAAAAAGCCAAGCTCTGGTTAGCAAGCCTGTTGGAGAATACAGAACGTTCCGATGAGGCGATGGAGATTTATAAAAGTTTCCCCGACCGTTCGACCTATATCGTGTCTGCTAAGCTATCTGAGGCCAATATTTATTTCGACCGAGAAGAAGATGATAAAGCGCTTGTCGTTCTGGAAGAGATTAATGCGAAGCAACAGAGCTTCACAACGCGGGAAGCCTTAGGGCGAGCCCGTCTTATTCGTGAAAATTATGAAGAGGCTCTGCCGATTTACACCGCCATTGTTGGGTCTATGAGCGAAGAAGAGATACGCAATAATACGCAGCCCCTTTATTTTCGTGGCATTGCCTATGAACGGACCAAAAGATGGCCCGAAGCCGAGGCTGATTTCTTGCGCGTTCTTGAGATAGAACCGGATAATGCGGATGCGCTCAACTATCTGGGATACACTTGGGTGGACCGCGGGGAAAATCTGGAACGCGCTTTTGAAATGATCCGTCGCGCCGTCGAAATGGAACCTGACAGTGGTGCGATCGTCGATAGTTTGGGCTGGGCGCATTATAAGCTTGGGCAGTATGAAGAAGCGAAAGTTCAGCTAGAAAAAGCCGTTACGCTCTCTCCATCCTCTGCAACCATAATTGATCATTTGGGGGATGTTTATTGGAAGCTGGGCCGCTATCGCGAAGCAGGGTATCAGTGGGAACGGGCCCTCTTATATGATCCCACGGATGAAGAACGTGAGACCATTAAGCAGAAGCTCCAATCCGGTTTATCGGCCGCGACGCCTGCGCCCTAAAATAAATGCCGGCTATTACAGAGATAGCACGTGCCAAAGTTAATCTGACTTTGCATGTCGGTGCAGCTCTGTCGGATGGTCAGTTCAAAGGTTACCACCCGCTGGATAGCTTGGTGGTGTTTGCTGATTTCGGTGATGTTTTGCGTTTTCGAACCAATCATAGTCCAAAATGCGATTATAAAGGTCCTTTTTCCAACAATTTCATAGATATCGGACATGGGGAAAACTCGATTATACAAGCATTAAAATTATGTGGTGCTGCGGACTCACACTCAGTTGAGTTAGAAAAAAACATACCGATTGCTGCTGGTCTAGGTGGAGGGACTGCAGATGCAGCTGCTGTATTGCGGGTATTTGATAAGAAGCAAAAAGTATTTGCGACAAAAATTGGTGCTGATGGTCCTGCGTGTCGTCTCTCTCAAACCGCATTCATGCGGGGCATTGGCGAATGGGTTGAGCCCATTATAGGCCTCGGTCAAATTAATGCAGTTCTAGTGAACCCGCTTAAAGCTGTTTCAACGGCGGAAATATTTAAGGCTTTTGACAGTGAGATTAGACCGAAGAACCCGGCAAGCAACGCCATGACGGGCACATTGCTCGAACGGGCTCTGGCAGGGACGAACGATTTGCAAGCAATTGCGAAGCGTATAGAGCCGTCAATTGGAGAGGTTCTTGCGGCACTGGAAAAGACAGAGAATTGTAAACTCGCCCGTATGAGCGGCAGTGGTGCGACCTGTTTTGGTCTTTATGAAACCACTGATGCCGCAAAGGACGCCGAAAGAGACATACAAACGCATTATCCGAATTGGTGGGTGAGAGCCTGTAAGCTGGGTGATCCAAAATGAGCAACCTGTTTTGGGCGCATCTTTGGCCGATTATAAATCTGGTAGGATTGGGGTTTTTCACAAGTCTCGCCGTGACAGGCTTTATGGTTCATGCGGGTTTGGGAGATGAGCCCAATGCGCGGAGCAATCATCGTCAGGTGACACCCACGGCTGGCGGTATGGGCCTCATTGGGGCCTTTGGGGTTTGCAGCTTTGCTCTTGTGTTTCTGCACCCGTTCATTCTGCAGGCTTTGCCGAGTAATTTTGCGCAAATTCTCTGTTTAGTTTTTGCGATGGGGTTATTGGGGTTGTGTGATGATGTGCTGGGTCTCTCGGCGAAGTTCAAATTCGGCATTATGCTGATTTTATGTGCCGGGGGCGTCGGGTTGATAGGGTATCCGCAAGGATTGCCAAACGGGCAAGCTTTATTGCCTTTACCTCCTATAGTCGGTTTTCTGGGCGCGATATTGTGGGTATTTGTCGTGACAAATGCTGTGAATTTTATGGATGGCGCGAATGGGCTTATCGCAAGTTCTCTTGTAATAGCCTCGGTCGCTTTGGGCCTCGTTGGATTATCGCAAGGCTCTGTTTTGAGTGCTTTTTTACTGGGTGTTTTGATTGTCGGTTTTCTCGGCTTCTTACCTTATAATTTTCGTCGAAAGGCCGCTATTTTCTGCGGTGATACCGGGGCGTTAATAGCGGGCTTTATCTTCGCCATATCAAGCCTAGCCGTAACGCA
>CAYTAJ010000093.1:0-2893 GCA_964435725.1 uncultured Algimonas sp. | reverse complement strand
CGCGCCTCGGCAGAAAATTGTCGGGCCATATCCATTGTACTGGTCAGAGCCCCGGCAGCCCGAAGATAAGACACTGCTGTTTCAAGGTCGACCTCTTCTTGGTTATGGTCAACAATCACCCGACGCCAGAATGTTTTTTCATCTTCAGAGGCGGTTTGAAGCGCGCGAATAACGGGCAGGGTCATTTTGCCTTCGCGGAAATCATCACCGACAGATTTACCAAGGGCACTTTCTAAGCCCCCATAATCAAGTGCGTCGTCGACCAATTGAAAGGCAAGACCGAGTTTCATACCGTAATCACGCAGAGCAACGCGCTCAGCCTCTGGGCGGTCCGCAATCACAGGGGCGACTTCTGTCGCGGCGGCAAAAAGAGCCGCTGTCTTGGCTTTAATGACGGCCATATAATCATCTTCAGTCATTTTTAAGTTCCGAAGCGCCGCGAGCTGATGCACTTCGCCTTCGGCAATGACGGAGGACGCATTGGAGAGAATACCCAAAGCTTCCATGGAATTGGTTTCAACCATCAGGTTAAAGGCGCGCGCAAACAGGAAGTCGCCCACCAAAATCGAAGCCGAATTGCCCCAAATCAGATTGGCCGGTTTTTTCCCCCGACGCAGCGCGCTCTCATCCACCACATCATCATGCAGGAGCGTGGCCGAATGAATAAATTCAACGGCAGCCGCGAGTTTGTGATGATTAATGCCTTCATAGCCGACTAAGGCGGCGGCAGAGACCGTTAAAAGCGGGCGGAGGCGCTTGCCACCGGCGCCCACTAAATGCTGCGCAAGGTTCGGGATAAGACCAACAGGGCTCTGCATACGCTCTAAAATCAGCGAATCAACTGCGGCCATGTCGTCTCGTGCCAAGTCCCAAAGCGTTTCCGCAGGAGATTTGGGGGAGGTCTCTTTTCGAACTGTGGCAGGTGCGTTCACGCGTTACGGCCTTTTTTGTTTGGCTTTCTGTTTAGTCTGCACTAGCCCTGTGAACAAGCGTTTTGATGACGCATTTAACAGCTTTATGCCGAAAGCCCAATTTATGATTGCTCTGATTAAAACGCCAAACCCCGCGACCATCAGCTTTGCCGAGGCTGTGCTGAAAGATTCTGGGATTGATTGCTTTGTCATGGACCAAAATATGTCCGTGCTGGAACCGGGCATAATGATCCCCAAACGCTTAATGGTTATCGAAGAAGATGAAGCCGCGGCGAGGCGGGCGCTTACGCTTGCGGGACTCGAGAAAGAGTTGGTTTAAAGCTTCGACAGCGCTAAAACCTTGATAAAATCTGGCACATGAATAAAGACGCCATCATGACCAAAAAGACCGATAAACCCTTATCCTTTCAGGGCCTCATCCTGACGCTTCAGAATTACTGGGCGGCGCAGGGTTGTGTGATATTACAACCCTTTGATACAGAGGTGGGGGCGGGGACTTTGCACCCCGCAACGGTGTTGCGGTCCTTAGGGCCGAAACCGTGGAATGTGGCCTATGTGCAGCCCTCCCGTCGTCCGGCAGATGGGCGCTATGGCGATAACCCCAACCGTTTGCAGCATTATTACCAGTTCCAAGTCATTATGAAGCCCAATCCGGTGAATTTGCAGGACCTTTACCTCGGCTCGCTCGATGCCATTGGCATTGATCGCGACCTACACGATATCCGCTTTGTCGAAGACGATTGGGAAAACCCGACTGTTGGCGCGTGGGGCTTAGGCTGGGAAGTCTGGTGTGACGGCATGGAAGTCAGCCAATATACCTATTTCCAACAAGTCGGTGGATTGGATGTCGATTTGGTATCTGGCGAACTCACTTATGGCCTAGAACGCCTCGCCATGTATGTGCAGGGCGTCGAAAATGTCTATGACTTGGTCTTCACCGAAGCCAATGACGTTAACGGTACACCCGAAGTGCTTTATGGTGATGTATTCCACCAAAACGAAGTGCAACAATCGACCTATAATTTCGAGCATTCCAATACGGATAACACGCTGAAGAAATTTGAAATGGCCGAGGCCGAGTGCATGGCGCTCTTGGCGCTAGAGCCGCCATTACCGCTTCCGGCTTATGAACATGCGTTGAAGGCGTCTCATTTGTTCAACCTTTTGGATGCGCGCGGCGTGGTCTCTCCGACCCAACGTCAAGAATATATCAAACGCGTCCGCGACCTCGCCAAAGCCTGCGCCGAAGTCCATGTCGCGGTGGAGGCAGACGTCAAAGAAAAGGCGTGGTCGTGATGTTTGATGAGCTGGTGAATGCTTCTATTCATTTTGAGAACTATGATTACGTTATAAATGGGAAACCGCTTCACGGTTTAATCGAAGCGGGGAGCAAAGCAGGTGGGCCAAATGATTTCGGAGTAAACGGTTCAAACCATTTTGCGACATCAATTATTTGTCAACCAGGTACTATTGAACGGTTAAAGGGTGAGTCCAAACCTGACCTTATTCATGGATTAACAGCATTGTATGTTTGTGGATATTGCGGTGGATATGATGGCACCCTGATAGGAGTTCACGTAAACATTTATGATGAGACGGTAATTTGGAGTAATATTGGATATAGTTCCGATATTATTGAGACACACCCCAAGCATACGCCTTTTGACCATATTCCTAGTTATTCTTTTAAGCGTTCTGAGTATAGGTCGTTTCTTCATCAAGCCAGTACATATAAGGTTAACTAATGGCTGAACTTCTTTTTGAAATTTTCTGCGAAGAGATTCCGGCGCGCATGCAGGTGCGGGCCGGTGCGGATTTATCCAAGGCGCTGAGCGAGGGTTTGAAGAAAGCTGGATTGAGCATTGAGGATGTGCAGGTCTTTACAGGGCCGCGCCGTCTTGTGTTCGCGGCGGATGTTCCGTTGCGCTCACCCGACGTTTCAGAAGAGCGCAAAGGTCCAC
>CAYTAJ010000092.1:5722-8261 GCA_964435725.1 uncultured Algimonas sp. | reverse complement strand
CCGTCTTCCTGCGGTTTGGCGTGGGCCTCAAAACTGCGGGCGACGGCTTTTTTGATTTGCTGATTTTCAAATAATTTATGGTCGCCCACAGGAATTTTATGGTTCTTACCCAGCAGGAGCGTGAGAATATCAATATAGTCTTCGCGGGTTTGCGGGCCGTCCACTAAGAAGCGGGCGCCCGCGCGTTGTCTGAGAGCGTCATCGACTTTTTCGGGATAGTTGGAAAACATGCCAAAAGTACAATTGCCGCGCACCACCGTATTGGCCCCGGCAAAACTTTCCATCAGTACGGCGGTAATTTCGAGTTGTCCCGCGCTAGATTGACGGTCCCCTCGCACGCCTGCCAATTGGTCGATATCGTCAATCGTGCCAAAGCCAATCACATTGGGGTCGATGACATTATTGATGAAGCTCTTGGCGTTTTGTGCCGACTTGCCCTGATAGCTATCAATACTTTCTGTCGAGAGATTTTGATAGCGAAACGGATAGCCTGCCACCTGACAGTAATCATGTATAAGGCCTGCCATCATCTGGATAAGGATGGTCTTACCTGTGCCGGGTTTACCGTCGCCCATAAAGGTGAAGATAAAGCCGCCAAGATCAACAAATGGATTTAATTTTCGCTCAAAATCATAGGCCATAATCATTTTGGCCAATTTCATCGCCTGATATTTGGCAATGTGGTTACCGACAATTTCATGCGGCTTTTTAAATGTCATGGTGAGCTTGGAACTTTGCGCACGGGCGAAAGGCGTGAAGCCGTTTATATTGAAATTATCCTCTTCGACGCGGTAGCTAACCGACGTAAACGGACCGAGGCGAGGCATATTGGCAGCCCGTAGCGCGACCTTATCCATAAGCTTTTCGAGGAAGGCGGCAACGACAGGGAGAAGCTTTTCATCACTATCAGCGAATAAAGCGAGGTCTTGATCCAACTCCCAGAGCGCCCCTGTCAAAGCAAGCTGCGGATTATCGGTGAGCACTTCTTCGACTTCACCGATTTCAACAATGATGTCTGACCCGTCCGCATGGGCATCAGCCAAGAGATAGCTCGCCATATTGGCAAAGACATGGAGGCTAATCACGGCAGACGCCGCAAGGCCCTCGGTAAATTCGGTTTGTTTACTGCCTGCGAGTTTGCCGCCCAGATTATCTTTCATCAGCGCGGACAGACCTGTCTGATCATTATATTGATCAGAGACGACCAGTGCTGTTGCAAGAGCGCGACGTAAGCTGTGGAGGACATTGGCTTGTAATGGGCTGACGAGCAGATCGCCATCATCGGCGCCTTGAATACGGTCAATCAGATGCACACCTTCGGGGCGTGCTGTCGATTGTGTCACGAGGCCGGGCGTGGTGGAACGGAAACGTCGCCGTGTGCCAATGCCGGGGGACCGCTCTGACTTTGCCGTAGGTTTGACGTCCTGTTTTTTAGCCAAGCGCGGCGTATGGTCAAACCCATCCAGCAAAGCGGTTGCCGCGTCATATTTTTCGCGGATCATCGCTTCTTTGAGTTCCATGAGATTGCCAGAATCAGACATTTATTTCCTTAGCTATAACTGAGTATTTTTTTGTTCTTCCCGACGACATATTTGCGTGTGCCGCGGAAATCATTGGCGCGTTTTTCTTCGAGGATCTGATAGGCGCGATGCGGTAGGATGAGAGAGCGCTGTGTATCTGTGGCTCCCGTGCTGAGGCCGCCCACGCCAAAGGTGTCGAGCTTATAGACTTGGCGTTCAGCTTTTTTGAAGATCCCGGTTTTTTCTTTCACCGTTTTTTCAGACAGTAGTGACTCGACTGTCCACGCTAATGCCCAATCCAGACCTTCTTCGCCGTCTGCTTCAGCCAAGACGTCACGAATAGGACCGCGCTGCTCGGTGAAATTATGACTATACATCGGCCCTAAGAAAAAACGGCGAAGCAGTTTCGGGTGAAGCGTATCAAAGTCTTCATCAAAGCCTTTCGCAATTGTCAGGAGTTTTAACCCGGAGACTGCTTGCGCCATCAGATGCGTTTGCACTTGTGGCCAACGCCGCTCATCATGGACGAGGGCGCGTGAGGCGGTGTCTTCTAATTCCATCAAATACACGGCCGGCAAATTGCTCTGGCTGTCATAGGCCGCCCAATGCACGAGATAACTCCGACGCCCGCTATTCATATCTTTACCCACCCAAACAAGTTGCGGATGGTTTTGCGTCAGGAAGAGATTCTCCTGCGCCAGATATTCATAATAGAGCCGTTGGCTCATCGCATATTGCAGCTTGGTCGGCGAAGAGCGTTCCGTCAGAATATGATTGACCATATCCTTTTTGAGACGCTCTTGCGTCGGTAAAGATTTTAGGTGCTTTTTCGCCTGCGTTGCATCCGCCGCCATTTGCATCAGTTCTTGGAAAACGGGAAAGCCGCTTTCCGATTTATCAATGCTGATACCTGCACTTTCCTGATTTCCAATACGGTGCGTCATCAAATATTTATAAGACAGCGCTGTGAACGTATTGGTTAAAGCGCCGAGATAGGAGGCCAATATCTTCGCCTCAGC
>CAYTAJ010000092.1:2897-5622 GCA_964435725.1 uncultured Algimonas sp. | reverse complement strand
GCAAAGCGCTCATCGGCCTTGGCTTTTTCTTCCAAGACTTTGCGAGCAAAGACGATGTGGTCTTCATGGGCTTCCATCATTTCAGCCATTTTCGAGTTTGTAGCCGCACCAATCGCTGACATGGCGACTTGGGCTTCTTTATCCGTAGCCACACCAATCTCATTGATTTTATGCGCAACGTCTTGCTGTTGCGCGGTTTTCAAAGACTTTGACAAAGCATCATAAAGAATAACGCGTTGTTTTGTGTCGGTTTGCAGCTTATTGATCAGCACCATTTGCGTGGCGGCTTGGTTTTGCAAACTGTCGACCCAGGTCTTACCTTTTTCAATATAGCGCTCCAACGTTTGAGACTCGGCCAATTTGACCTGCTCTTGCTGCGCAAGCTCATTATGCGTGGCATTGACTTTGGCCAGCTCTGACTCAAGCTGTGAGCGCTTTTTGGCATCTGTCTCAACAGAGAGCTTATTCTCAAGCTCAATAATCTGAGGGTCCAGAGCCGCCAAATCGACTTTGATTTGCTCAAGCGCGGTAACAGCCGCTTCACGATTGTTCAGTGTAAGACCAAGATTGGCTTGAACCTGCTCTTTATGCATTTGCAATTGGTCAAGCTGACCTTGCAACATCGTCTGAATCGTATTGGACTTAGAGATTAAGTCTTGTAGCTTATCTTCAATCGAGGCTGTACGAATACGCTCAGACCGCAGGCTTTCAGCGCGTTGTTTAGAAAAGATGCCCACAAATTTTTCCCAACCCGTACGCGAGCGCATCGAGTCAAAGTCTTTGGAGAAACCGGCAGTGACATCGTCCAAGCCTAAAATCAGCTCGGCAATATTAGCGTTCATTGCATCCGCATGGGCATGAACATCATCCAAAGAAGCGTTCTCAATATCGATTGATATATCGCTTCCCATTTCCATTTTCTGGCGGGCTGTTTCTATTTGTGATGACAGCGCACTAATTTTGGCTTGCGCTGCGGCTACTTCTTTTTTTGATTGCTCTATCTGAGCATCAAGATTGGACATCGTCTCCCCTTTCTAAAAATATGACTTCGTTTCCTTACCCTTACACATAGGCAAGCTTGCCAGATTTTCAATCAAAATCGAGTCGAATTTTACTCGGTTTTATGGGGGTTTGCGACGATTTCCCGTGGCGCGCCACGGGAAAAAGGCTTACGCAAAAAAGGTAAAAAAAACGAAAAATAATCGTTGAGACTATGATCACAACATAAGTTTGGTGTCGAAAGACCGTCCTTCCAACTTAGCAAAATACTGCAAAATTATAACTTTTTAGATTTACGCTATATCAGTAGAGGCCATAACGGCATCAATTATACG
The DNA here is from genome assembly GCA_964435725.1 of uncultured Algimonas sp. Classification (GTDB taxonomy): domain Bacteria; phylum Pseudomonadota; class Alphaproteobacteria; order Caulobacterales; family Maricaulaceae; genus Litorimonas. The sequence goes on along the minus strand of CAYTAJ010000092.1, from coordinate 4,288 downwards.
ACAAGCGGCTTTAAATGCGTCCTCTATCGAAAGCTCTGATGTATCCAAGAAGTGGGCGTCAGCTGCGGGTTTAAGGGGGGCGTTTTCGCGACCCATGTCACGGGCATCGCGTTCTTGGAGCTGGGCCAAGACTGTTTCAAAATTAATATCTTCGCCGTAACTTTGTAATTCTGCATGGCGGCGCCTTGCGCGTATTTCGGGCTTGGCGTCGATATAGAGTTTTACATCGGCATCTGGACAGATGACTGTGCCTATATCCCGCCCATCCAGTACAGCGCCTGATTTAGCGACATTACGTTGGAGTTCTAATAGGGCTGCGCGAACAGGCGGGTGCACAGCCACTTTGGAGGCGGCGGCACCAATGGGGCCACTTTTTAACGCTGGGTCAGCTAAGGCTTCATCAATAGATCCCTGGTGAAGCGCCATGGCTGCTTTTGAAGCCTGATCAATATTATCAGGGTCTCCGCCTGCGTCTAATACGCACTTAGCTACGGCGCGGTAAAGCTTGCCCGTATCTAAATAAGCCAAGCCATAATGTGAGGCGAGGCGTTTCGCCAAAGTGCCTTTGCCAGATGCAAATGTCCCATCAATTGCAATTGATTTGGGTTTTTGCATCGCCACCATAACGCCTATGTCTCTATTTTGGCGCCAAGTGATGCCATTAAGTCAAAGAAACTCGGAAAACTCGTGGCAATCATAGAGGCGTCGTCAATTATCACTGGATTTTCTGCGGCGAGACCCAAAATAAGTGCGCTCATGGCAATACGGTGATCGTGATGCGTTGCGACTGTTCCGCCGCCTTTTACTAATATTCCGCCATTGCCAGACACACGCATGCCATCGGGACTTTCGACAACCTCTACACCATTGGTGGATAACAAGGCTGATGTAGCGGCAATGCGGTCACTTTCTTTCACGCGGAGTTCGCCAATCCCATTCATAGTGGTTGTGCCTGTCGCAAACGCCGCTGCAACGGCTAATATCGGATATTCATCAATCATAGACGCAGCGCGTTGTTCCGGCACGGTGATGCCGGCCAGCTTTGAATGTTTGACGTGAATATCTGCGATGGTTTCACCGCCAGATTTTTTGAAATTATCGGCCCTCAAAAAAGCGCCCATATCTGTCAATGTTTCAAACAATCCGGTTCGGGTTGGGTTCATCATCACATTTTCTACGATGATGTCGGATCCGGGCGTTATTAAGGCCGCTACGATAGGGAAAGCAGCAGATGACGGATCACCCGGTACATTGATATCCGTCGCTTTAAGCCTCGCTGGCCCGGACACACTAATGTGTGTGGCTTCGCTTCGGGCTTTCGTTTCAACGGAAACCCCAAAGGCGCGCAACATATTTTCGGTGTGGTCCCGTGTTAGCGTGTTTTCGATGAC
>CAYTAJ010000092.1:0-2797 GCA_964435725.1 uncultured Algimonas sp. | reverse complement strand
TCCAGATTATATCCCGCGGCGGCTCCCATAATCAGACGCACGCCCGTCCCAGCGTTACCGCAATCAATGTCAGATGAAGGGCTTTGAAGGCCTTTTTCGCCTACGCCCGTAACAACCCATGTCTCTCCGTCTTCTTTTACGTCCGCGCCAAGGGCCCGCATAGCATCAATCGTGGATAAAATGTCAGCGCCTCTCAGAAGCCCTTTAACCCTTGTCTTACCTTCGGCCATAGCGCCCAAAATAATGGAACGATGTGATATAGATTTATCACCCGGGGCCCGAACGGTTCCGTTAAGCGCGGGGGAAGCAAAGGATTTCGCAGGTGATTTAGCTATTGCTGGGGGGATAGACATATATAGACCTGACATCCATTGACGGTTGACTTGATTAGCCGAGTCGCTAAGACGCGGGCTGACCAGCGGGATGCGGGTTTTACAACGCCCACTTCATCACGCAACACAAAAGTTTTTTAGCGCAGCTTAGGATATGCCTGCACTGCGCGCCATTCGCAAAGGACGCGACCCTTATGGCAAAAAAGGTTGACCTCGGTACAAAACGTGTGTGCCCTGAATGTGAAGCTAAATTCTATGATTTAGGCAAAGATCCGGCTCTCTGCCCTATGTGTGGGACGGAAACCGCGTGGGAGCAGTTTATCGTTGCGCCAATCCTGCCGTCTTCACAGTTACCACCTGAACCAAAAGACGATGATGATGACGAGGATGACGAAGCAAAAGCTGAGATCGATGAAGATGATATCGATGAAGAAGAAGAGGCCGCAAAAGAGCTAGAGCTGGACGGTGATGATGTCGCTGTTATCGGTGGCGGCGCCGGTGATGATGATCAACCTGGCTATGACGGCGGATATTCCGAAGACGAAGACGAAGATGCGGATGCCGCTCTGGTTGCTGATGATGATGACAATGAAATGCCACCACCGGATGATGCGGACGATGATGACATCGAAGAAGTTGAAATCTAAGCTATTCCGTTTCTGATTAAATTTATCAAGACGGCAATTGTCGTCTTGACCCCTCTCGCGCCGGAGACTAAACGGCCCAAACTTACTCCCGGATAGGGGCCTTAGCTCAGTTGGTAGAGCGCTTGCATGGCATGCAAGAGGTCAGGGGTTCGACTCCCCTAGGCTCCACCATTTTCAAGATAAACTGCAATTTGATTGCTATTCTTAGCATAAAACTATGAAGACTGGCTTAGTCTCTTAAAAACTCTCGGACAATTTTTGTAAATTCGAGCGAGGCGGCTTCACCGTCTAACAGCAGATGATTGTCGCTTTCTAAGATAACAAATTGTGCATTGGGTATTTCCGAGGCCATATCGCGACCGACCGTCCAATCAATGCGTTGGTCTCCCCGTGAGTGTACAACGAGGGTGGGAACGCTTATTTGCGAGAGTTTTTCCCGTACGTCTATATCGGCAAACGCTTCCAAGAATCGGACGGCATTATCCGGGCTGGTTGTCTGTTTTTGAAAGTCGTTAAACCAGTTTAGCTGTTCGGGTGTTGCCGTTGGCATAAACGTCGAAGAAAACACGTTACGATAAGCGGGATTCTCTTGCCCCCATCCGGAGCGGGTGAGGGTTATCATGGCTTCACGGCTGGCAGTGACTTCCGGTGTCGCGTCAATACGCCAACCCTTTGGATAACCGCCAAATAAAACCAGCTTTGATACCCGTTCCGGATTAGCAATGGCGTAATCAATACAAACCGCCACGCCTTGCGATATGCCTAATAAAGGGAATGTCTGATAATCAAATTGCTCAATAATGGTCTCTAAATCTTGGACAAAGGTTTTCTGTGAGAGCTCTTTGACATCCCAATCAGACAAACCATTGCCGCGCTCATCATAACGGATGAATTTGAAATCGCGCGAGAGCTCTTTAAATATAGGGCTCCAGATTGGAGCTGACCAATCAAGCTCTAAATGTGTTAGCCAATTGGCGGCTTTAAACAAAGGTGGCCCGTCGCCCGTCGTGGCATAGGCCAAGGTATTTCCATCCGGCGTTTTACAAAAACTAATCTTCTGTTTGTATAGGAGTGTCTGCTCTTCTGTCAGCACCTCTTTGGATATGACTTGCGACGGCGTATGCGGATCAAATTCTATGCCCGCTTCTTTAAAACGCTTCGTCAGTGTCGTCTGCCAATCTTCGACGTCCTCTAATCTGTTGGCTGTTTCTAAATGATGGAGCAGGGCAAGTGCGGCCTCGCTTTCAAACGGCCTGATGTCCAACCATGTTTTGGCAAGTGTAATCTGCTTTTCTGGGTTGAGCGCATCATTTCGGAGTTGCGCGCGAATGACAGAGATATACATCTCCGAGGCTTTCTCGCGTGCGGTGCGGAGCCAAACTGTGTAGTCCCCTAAATTCGGCAGGTCTAACCCACCAAGCAAGTCTTCTTTCGCCATGTCCAAAAACGGGTCAATGTCTTCTTCCGGCCAATTTTCGTTTTGGCTGGCCGTATAAAGCTCCGCTAGATCCGACAGGAGTATATCCGAGCGGATGGAGACACGCTCCCGGTCTGCCTCGATAAAACCGACACCGGCTTGCTCTTCGACTTTTCGTAACTGGCTAAGGGACCAACGCAGCGCGCCCTTCGGATCATTGGAGCTTTCCCAAAAAACCTCACAGAGGCGTTCGCGTCGAATAGGGCGGTTACTCACGATAAGATAACCCAGCAAAGCGCGGGTCTTTTTTGACTTGGGCAGCTCAAGGGTCTGCGACTCAGAAAAAAGGCGGACATCGCCTATGAGTTGAGTTTGAATCGTCTTTTTCACCCAAAATCCTC
>CAYTAJ010000091.1:0-8309 GCA_964435725.1 uncultured Algimonas sp. | reverse complement strand
GCGGACCGGAGGAACCATTGATTGCGGCTTAGATATCTGCCCAACTCAAATTATATTTCGCCAGGTATTTTTTCAGGCGGTCTGAGTCATTTTGCGTTTTGCGTTTCTCGCGTGAGACGGCGAAAAGTTTGCGTCCTGCATCACTCAGATTGTCCGACTGGCGACACACATTTATAGCATTGGCCAATGATGGACGATCAAATGGGTCTATCTCGCTTAATTCTTCTTGTGTCATAACTGTGAGAAGTATGTCTTCTGCGGGATCACTGGATTTAAGCCTCCAGCCTTTTTTAAGCCGCTCGATCTCACGCTCGACACTGTCCAATTGAATGCGGGAGCCATCGGCGAAAGTGCAAAGCCTTGTGACGGATGCGGCAAGATCTCGGAAATTTGCCGCCCACTTCGCATCTGCGGATAGTGTATATTTGAGATAGGCTTGCCGCGCTTCTTTATTCAGTGTCATCTTACGGTTGTTACGGGAGCTAAATTTCGAAAGTTCAAAATCAAGGTTCGGCTCAATATCCTCGCGGCGGTCTTTCAGACCCGGAAGGGTATAACTCCACATATCAATACGGGCGAGCAGGTCTTCACGAAAGAGTCCGCGCGCGACTAATTCGGTCAAATCGGTTGTCGTGCCTGCGATCAGTTGGAACTCGCTTTTGACTTCTTGATCGCCGCCGACTGGATAAAATTTCTGCTCTTCGAGAGCGCTCAATATCATCGCTTGTTCGTCAAGACCCAGCGCTTCAATTTCATCCATGAAGATAAGTCCCTTATGGGCTGTTCGTAACAAGCCCGCGCGATCCTTAATCGCTCCGGCATAGGCTCCGCGCTTGTGACCAAAGAGGGAGGACATCGCGGTATCGCCGCGTAGCGTTGCACAATTCACGCTGACGAAATCACCTTCAATCTGATGGCGACGCTTTTTAAGCTCAAATATTCGCCGGGCGAGAAGTGACTTACCCGCACCCGTGGGGCCTGATATTAAAACAGGATTCGTGGTCCGAATGGCGACTTGCTCGATTTCATCAATCATAGCATTAAAGGCCGCATTGCGGGTGGGTATGCCAGACTTGAGGAAAGAGGTATCGCTTTCACGTTCCGTCTCAAACCGCTCGGAAAGGCGGTCATATTTCGATAAGTCGAGATCAATGACAGAGACTTTGCCTGGTCCTCCCTTATCGCGTTTGCGTGGAGGCGAGAGCTGTAAGATCTTTCCAGGCAGGTACCGCGCTTCATTGAGAAGAAAAAGACAAATCTGGGCCACATGTGTGCCAGTTGTGATGTGGAGGAGGTAGTCTTCATCATCTGTTTTAAAGCGATAAAGCGAAGCAAAATCGAACAAAGCTTCATAAACTTCCTCTAAGTCCCATGGATTATGTAGCTCGAGTTCATTGATGATGACCTCTGTGTCAGGGGAGACCAGTGCAATGTCATCTTTGACCTGCTGAGCAATGGCCATGTGTTTGGGGTCAGATAGGAGCTCAAAGCGGTGGATGAGAAAGTCATCCTGACGACAGAGGTCAACTGTTGGTCGCCATCGCTCCCAACGCGCAACGCCCTTGCCGTTATCAAGATTGATTCCAAGAAATCCTATGGCGACATTTTTCTTCATTCATATACAATAATATAAAAAGTTATAAAAATATATATGAAAAAGAATTTTACGAGAGAAAATATAGCAGGATATCTTCGAGAAAACTATAAAATATCAAATAAAAGCAACAAGATAAGAATTTTATTCAAAAAATCATTTCTCACTTCGTTCGACCAATCGCATTTTTATCACTGTTGAAAGACGGAAAAGGTAGGCAGGCCAATAGGGGCCCTGCGTTCAACAGCAAAATAGTCGGCGGCTCTGTCAATTCGGGCAGAGCCGCCGGAATGAAGAATGGAGATTAAAATGGCGAACAAATCTATGTTTGCATCAGTGCGAGGTAAGTTACTCCCAGCGGCGTCAGTATTGAACGCTGCAGGCGGCAAAGCTTTTGACCTAAGCCCCCGCCAGAAACTGGCGCAGCTGGCGGTTACAGGTTGCTTGAACGGAACATTCTATGCGTCTGCGCAAGACCAGCTTTCCGAAGTCTTGGAATTGACGAAGACTCTAGAGCCTGAATTCATTGCGAAAACAGCTATCTATGCTCGTAAGAGCGGCTTTATGAAAGATATGCCAGCCTTGTTGCTCGCATGTTTGACAGTGCCTAACGGTAAGGGCGAAATGCGCTCTGATCTCGTTGCGCCTGTTTTTCATCAAATCATTGATAACGGAAAGATGCTCCGAAACTTCGTCCAAATTATGCGGTCCGACGTAGTTGGCCGAAAGTCACTTGGGACAGCGCCAAAGCGTTTGGTTCAAAACTGGCTTTTGAAGGCGAGTGACCGTGATTTGATTAAAGCTTGTGTCGGTAATGATCCGTCATTGGCTGACATCATCAAGATGGTTCACCCAAAACCTTTGACGGCGCAGCGTGAGGCTTTGTTTGCTTACTTAATTGGACGCAAGCACGACTTTTCGAAACTGCCGCAATCTATAAAAGACTTTGAAGTCTTCAAAGAGCGCGGCGGCAAGATTGTACCGGATGTTCCGTTTCAGATGCTGACAGCTTTGAAGCTTAATGCTGATCACTGGACGCAGATTACTGAGAAAGGCGGATGGCATATGGTTCGTATGAACCTGAACACATTTGCCCGCCACGGTGTTTTTAAGCGCCGCAGTGCTGTGAAAGCCATAGCGAAGCGCCTGACCGATGTTGAAGCGATCCTCAAAGCTAAGGTTTTTCCTTATCAGATTATGGCCGCTTATGTGGCGAGCCAGAAGTCTGATTTGCCAAGTGAAATCATCGAGGCGTTGAAAGAAGCGCTTGAGGTTTCACTGGAAAATGTTCCAAGCTTTGGCGGTAATGTCGTTGTTTGCCCGGATGTCTCCGGCTCTATGAGCTGGTCAGTTTCTGGTTACCGTAAAGGCGCAATATCAGCCGTTCGCTGCATTGATGTTGCTGGTCTCATGGCGTCTGTTGTCTTGCGCAATAGCGAAACAGCCAAAGTGCTGCCTTTCGAGGTTTGCGTGGCGGATGTGAAGGTCAACGCAAAAGATGACGTTTTGACGAATGCCGCAAAGCTTTCAGCTATTGGCGGCGGCGGAACAAATTGTGCGGCGCCTTTGGTGCATTTGAACCACCGTAAAGCCAAAGTCGATTTGCTGATCATTGTATCAGACAATGAAAGCTGGGCAGGCGCGCAAGGTGGACGATCTACAGCTCTGATGCGTGAATGGGAGCGGCTTAAGGCGCGTAACCCAAAAGCGCAGATGATCTGTATCGACATCGTGCCGAACACAACGACACAGGCTGTAAGCCGAACAGATATCTTAAATATTGGCGGATTTTCTGACCGTGTTTTTGATGTCATCGGACAGTTTGCAAAAGGAAATTCTGGTTCCGACCACTTTGTGGCCGAAATCGAAAAAACAAAAATAAGGAGTATAAATTAAGGCTCAAGTCTTGAAGAATGACGGTGGCCGCGAATGCCGAGTGCTATAAGGACTACATTTGTGATATGTTGCGTCCCTCTCGATTTCTTGTCGCGTCCACTTTCTTTCTTCATTCACATGGCAAATGCCGTGAAGATTACATCGGTTGAAGGTAAGAGTTTCGATTCTTGCTTAGGCAGGTTCAATTCCTGCGACTCTTCACAAAACTTGTTGTCATGGCTTGGATACAGATTTTGACGAATGCCTTAGAGACTACATAGGTAGACGCGCTGCAAGAGCGGTTCCTTGAGAAAGGAAGTGAAGGTTCAAGTCCTTCCATCAGAAACGATGTGGCGGAAGACATGTCTCTATTGAAACTTGTCGTCATTTGAGCAAACAGGCGAATGCTTGTGGAACTACATTTGTAATGCTGGTGTCGCGGGTTCGAGTCCCGCCTCCCGCTACCCGGTTTTGCCGGATGGCTCGAGTAGCTCAGTTGGTAGAGCACAGATGTTTCGCAGATACCTTGTCGCCGCTTTTGTTCAGTGACTCTCAAAATCACGTATGTCGGTGAATGCCGATGGAACTACATTGTCATCCGGAAGTCGCGAGGTTCGAATCCTTGCCGATTAGATCGTAGCTCAGGTGGATAAGAGCGCCGGGAATTGTTTCATCACCACCTTGTCACCGACTTATTGATCCCTCGTCCCAGTGATTTGTATGAGTGCAAATCACAAGGGTAGGACTGCGCGTTTTGAGTGCGCCAATCCAGGTTCGAGTCCTGGGGGATCAACCAATTAAGCTTTTCACGTGGATCCCTGCAGGTAGGGGAGCTGCACTGTTAATGCGGTAGTTACAGGTTCGAGTCCTGTCACGTGAGCCAGATTTAAAACGGGGTGTAGCTCAGTCCGGTCAGAGCTCTCGGTTTGGAGCCGAGAAGCCGCAGGTTCAAATCCTGCTGCCCCGACCAATCAATGGCCAAATGGCCAAGATGTGCGTTAGAAGAACGCGAGGAGAAGAAAGATGATACACGAAACAGAAAACGGTTTCGACGTGATGACAGCTGAAGGCGGTGGTGTTGTTAAAATGTGGACGCGCGGCGTTCCAGTAGATGATCGTGCACGCGAGCAGCTTTTACGCGCCGCTCAAATGCCGTTTATATTTAAGCACGTTGCGGTCATGCCAGACGTTCATGTCGGTATTGGCGCAACAGTTGGTTCTGTCATTCCAACGAAAAACGCCATTATCCCCGCCGCAGTCGGAGTGGATATTGGCTGTGGAATGATGGCGTGCCGTACCACCCTTACAGCGAATGATTTGCCGGATAGCCTTGGCTACTTGCGTTCTGCAATTGAACGCGCCGTGCCTCATGGCCGTTCGTCAGGTCGCCGTCGGGACAAAGGCTCTTGGCATGATGTTCCTGCGACAGCTGATGTAGCATGGGCAGGTCTTAAAGGGCGGTTTGATACGATTGTCGAAAAGCACAAAGTTATTGGTCAATCCAATAACCGCAATCATCTCGGTACGCTGGGTACAGGCAATCACTTTGTCGAAGTCTGTTTGGACGAGGAAGATCGCGTCTGGTTCATGCTTCACTCTGGATCTCGGGGTGTCGGTAACCGTATTGGCCGTTACTTTATTGAACTTGCCAAAAAAGATATGGAGCAGTGGTTCATCAATATCCCGGACAAGGATTTGGCTTACTTTCCGGAAGGCACAGATCATTTCGATGATTATGTTGAAGCCGTGGAGTGGGCGCAGGACTTTGCGTTCGCGAACCGGACTGTGATGATGCAAAATGTCATCAAAGCCGCGCGAGATGTCCTGCCTATCCCTTTCGATGCAGAAGTGGAGGCCGTAAATTGCCACCACAATTACGTTACGAAAGAGAACCACTTTGGTGAAAATGTCTATGTCACACGTAAGGGTGCCGTGCGTGCCCGGAAGGGTGACTTGGGTATTATTCCGGGCTCTATGGGAACACGGTCTTACATCGTTCGCGGTCTTGGTAATGAGGAATCATTCTGCTCTTGTTCCCATGGGGCAGGACGGGTGATGTCTCGGACTGAAGCCAAGAAAAGCGTGTCGATGGAAGAGCATTTGGACGCCGTTAAACACGTCGAATGTCGTAAAGATGTTGGCGTGCTCGACGAAACGCCAGCCGCTTACAAGTCTATTGATGATGTTATGGAAGCCCAAAAAGATCTCGTCGAGATCGTGCATACATTGCGGCAAGTTGTGTGTGTGAAGGGGTAAGTGAAGGCGGCATACAGGTGCCGCCAGACAACAGGAGAAATAGTAATGCACAAAGGATATAAATTTGCCGACGGGGCATTCTACGATGAGCGTTTAGTGCCTGTAAAATTCATAGTCAGCACTTATGGCTCTGAAGAAACCTTTGCGCTGTTCGCAAGTCCAGTAAGAAAGTGGCGTAGAGAAAGTGAGTTTGTGGCAGCATTAAAACTATTCGGCGAGGCTGAGGACGACGACATTGATATGATCACGTCCAATAACGATGAGCATTTCGCTTATCTTTCGATGTTTTTTAATGATTACATGCCTGAGGAAATAACAATCAATCCGTTGCCGCACAAAAATCGAAAAGTTTTAAAGAACGCCTGGTGTTGTAAGTCGATAATGTGGGAAGATAATAAATGCTATCTTGCATTTCTTTGGTTCACAACGGCATAAAATTAAGTTTAATTATCTTAAAAATATAAACGATATGACCCAACGAGAAATCATAATTGACGGCAGCGAAGGTGAAGGCGGTGGACAAGTCTTGCGTACATCTTTGTCTTTGTCCGCTATCACTGGAAAGCCAGTGCGCATTGAAGATGTCCGAGGTCAGCGTAAGAAACCTGGACTATTTCGCCAACATTTAACGGCCTTCAAAGCAGCAGCCGAAATCTGTGATGCACAAATGGAAGGCGCAGAGTTAGGCTCACCGGAGATTGCTTTCCATCCGGGAAAAATAAACGGTGGAGATTATGAATTTTCAATAGGCTCTGCAGGGGCGACTAACCTTGTCGCTCAAACGCTTTTGCCGATAATGTCCCATGCAGAGACTGATTCCACTATTCGAATTACAGGCGGTACACACAATCAATGGGCTCCAACATTTGACTTTTTAGACCAGGCCTTCTTGCCGCAATATCGGAAGATGGGTGGTAGAGCAGCATTTGAGTTGAAAAGCTATGGCTTTTACCCAGCGGGCGGTGGTGCTATTCGGTTGTCGGTTAAACCGACGACTGAAATCCACGCATTATCGTTAGAGGATAGAGGTGAGCGTTTGAGTGAAAGCGCTGTTGCAATCGTTGCCAATTTGAAAAGAGATATTGCCAATCGTGAGCTAAAAACGCTTCTAAAAGCTATGAATTTAAAGCCTGAACAAGGTGAAATTATTCATGCCGAGGGCCCTGGACCCGGCAATGCCGTTTCGCTTTTTCTGGAGCATGAGCATGTCACAGAGGTGTTTATTGGATTGGGTGAACACGGCGTGCGGGCAGAGGCTGTTGCAAAGAAAGTCGTCGAACAGGCACAAAAATATCTTCCGGCGAAAGATAGTCTTGGATCTTTACATACAGCCGTTGGTGAGCACTTGGCTGACCAGCTGCTCTTACCAATGGCGCTGTTCGATGGCGGCGTTTTTACGACAACCGACATCACGCAGCATACAAGGACAAATATGGATATCATAAAAATGTTCTTAGATGTGGAGTTTAAAATGACTCAGCTAGGGCGAAAATGCTGGAAGGTTGAAGTCAAAACATAGTGTGGTATGACAAAAAGTATTAAGCTCTTTGTTTCGTTCAAGTTTTAGAATGCGCAGTGCACGTAATACCAACGGTTTTCCGCTGTTTTTGGATATTTGTCGAGGCTTCTCATCTCGCTGATAATATAGCTCATGTTGTGTTCCATTGTGTAGCCTAAAATGACAGTATCTTTCAGGAGATTGCAGGTTTTTTCAGGAATATTCTGCTTCTGTACATCCGTCAAAAATGCCTGTTGTAAATGTTATAATGTTGCGTTAATTATGCGGGATGTTTGGAACGAAAAACATATGTTCGAATAGAGGTGTTGCGGCGAGTTTTGTCCGCCTCTGCACACTTTTCATAGCATTTGCTTTTTTGTCTGTGCAGGCGCTTTCTTTTGCGCACGCTCATGATCATTCTGATGAAAGCCCAATGAATCAAACTTGCGAAGTCTGTATTTTAGCTGCCAATGATGATCGTGATGCCGACATATCGGCATATCAAAATTCTGAAGCAGAATTCGCGGCTTCTTTCTGGTGGCAGCTTGACCGTTTGGCCTTGCCTGAGACGCAACCCGCACCGTCCGTTGAATTCGTTAAGCGATCTATCGACCCGCCGCCTGACCCTAATCAGCGGCTCGATTCTGCACGCGCACCGCCCGGCCATATTTAAAACCTGAAACGACTTCTATTGTGAGGTCACCTTTTCGCATGCGTCAATGCAGGCGCCTGCGCGTAATTTCTTGATTTTAAATATATCTATGGAGTGACCTGTGCGTCCTTTAAAACTTTCTTCCCTGCTATTTGCAGGTCTTGGCCTATTGGCTGTGTCTCACCCTGCCTATGCGCAGGCATCTGACGATGAAATCGTCACAACGGGTATACGCCAAGCCTATCAAGGTGACTTTGAAACCCTTGAAATCCCACAAATCAATCAAGCTATCACATCCGAGCTTCTAGAAGACGCAGGCGCCTTCACACTGGATCAAGCCCTCGACCTCTCAGCATCTGTTGCGCGTCAAAACAATTTTGGCGGTCTTTGGAATAGTTTTTCTATTCGGGGTTTCTCCGGCGATATTAACCTGC
>CAYTAJ010000090.1:0-8585 GCA_964435725.1 uncultured Algimonas sp. | reverse complement strand
CGCTACCGCCCACCCGTTGAAGGGACGAAAAGCAATGGCGCCATCATCCGTAATGATACGGGCGTCTATGAAGGCGGTGAAATCTCCATGTATTATGATCCGATGATTGCCAAGCTCTGCACTTGGGGTGAAGACCGCGGTGTCGCTCTGGAGGCTATGCGCGAAGCGCTCGACCTGTTTGAGCTCGAAGGGATTGGTCATAACATTCCCTTCCTCCAAGCCGTTTATGATCATGACCGTTTCGAACGCGGCGATATCAACACGGCTTTTATTGCCGACGAATATCCCGAGGGTTTTGAAGGGGCGGAGGTCAATTCCGGGCATTGTCGTAAAATCGGGGCGATCTGCGCACTGATGCATGACATTACTGAACACCGCGCGGCTAAAATCTCCGGCACGCTCCCTAATCATGCGCGGCATATTCCTGATGAATGGGCGGTCCAAGTCGGCGATTTCGATTATACCGCCGATATTAATGGCGAAAAAGGTCTGCGTACCATCGTCATGGGGGATGGTGAGAAAGCCGCGATAGAAATGGAAGTCCTCACCCAATGGAAACCGGGTAAGCCGCTTGTCATTGCTTTAGTCGATAATAAGCCTTTCACCTTTAAGGCTGAACCTATCCCTGAAGGCTACCGTGTATGGCATCGGGGGTGTGAGTTTAAAGTCGCCGTTCGCACACCGCGCGCCGCAGAACTCGCCAAGCTCATGCCCGTCAAAGAAGCGCCTGATACGTCCAACCTCTTACTCTGCCCCATGCCGGGCGTAATTGTGTCTGTCATGGTCGAAGAAGGGCAAGAAGTGCAGGACGGCCAAGCCCTCGCTATCGTCGAAGCCATGAAGATGGAAAACACACTCCGCGCAGAGAAGAAAACCGTCGTCACAAAAATCAATGCCAAGGCGGGCGACAACCTCGCCGTGGATGATGTGATTATGGAGTTCGCAACGGAATAATGTTCACGAAAATCTTCCTCATACTCCAAGGCGTCGGCTTTATTTTCTTTGGCGTTTATTGCTTTTTTAACCCGCAGGCCATGATTGATATTTTGGGTGCACCCTCCATGAGTTCGGGCGGCGTTTATGAAATGCGCGGGATATATGGCGGTGTGAGTGTTGGAATTGGCGCGTTGGTTTTAAGCGGGGCTCTGAAACCATCCTTGCGTCGGACAGCGCTATTCGCGTTGATGGCTTATACAGGCGGCTATGGATTGGCACGAATTTTAGCCCTACCGTTGGATGGCATGCCGAGCGGAGCTTTGCTGGCTGCGGCTATTTTTGAAATCACAACAGCGTTGATTTGTGCCTTTCTTTTGCGTCGTGATTCTATCAAAAATTGATAAAATCACTCGGTTTTATTAACTAAATTAACCATAAAACCCAGATAAACGTGGGAAAGTGTTAAGAAAACTTGCTTTTTTGTGATAGTTTCGCTAAAGAGACGAAATGCCAAGTAAAACACTATGTCCGGAAACGTATAACATCTGCGCGACTGTTTTCTAACACTCCAAACCCAACAAAGCCCGAAACAAACCGCGTGATTAGCGCTTTGTTAGATGTTGTTGTTTTCCTGACCAAAAGACCAAAAAGGTTCACATGCTTTACCATAATTCAAAACCTGTTTCCCCTGCTGCCGCTCATCGTCATGCCAATCGTCCGGATCGTTTTTATCAATGGCGTAATTTCTTTGAAGAGCGCCCAGAGGCTCTTGATATCATCGAAGCTGACTATGATCTCAAAGAAGAGACGCCGCGTAATGATAAATATTTCATCGTTCCGGGCCGTAGCAATATGATTACACGCCTGATTAATGATGAGACTTTGGAAATCCGCTCTATGATCAGTACGGCCGGCGCTTTGGAGCAGTGGGAGCGTTCAATCCGCACGACATTCCCGCTCAAGCGCACGACATCGTCTATGATCGGAACTTATATTCCTCGTTTCCGTGGGTCTTGTTCGTCTGTTGTAGACGCTCATACATTGACAGATTCACTGTCTAAAAAGTCGAAATATTATGAGACCGAAATGACACGCCGTGTCCATGATGATGAAGCATTGCGTATCGAGATTGCGAATATCAAGTTTGACAAACGTGATTATATTTCTGTTGCTGTCACATCGCAGTCCAATGAAAAAGTCTTGGGTGCGCTGAAGCGCTTTGGTTTTAAGCCGACAGCCAACCAGCATTATGGGTCATTCTTGGGCGCGTTCCGCTCACAAAGCTTATAGCACCCCGCCCAAATTTTGGAATTTTGGCACGGTGTTCCGCACCGTGCCTTTTTTATGTCCCGATTTCAGTGATATCAATCGGTGGAATTCTTGCGACGCATAAAGAGAATATCTAGATAGGCATAAATGAACACAAGTACTGAACAGCCTCGGTCTGAAACGCCGCCTGTGGAAACACCTAGGGCTGAAAATGCGCCTGCGCAAACACCGGTTTCTGATACAGCGACAGACGAAGCTATATCTCCAGTTAAACTGATATCCGATCCCGAATGGTCTCCTTTTATCCCACCTATTTGGATGCGGCCTTCAATTGTGCAAACAGTCTTGGCCAGTATGAAATTTCGCAAACGCGGCCCTAATCCCATGTTGGATGTCGCCCAAGACCGTATTATCGAGTGTGAAGACGGTGTGCGCTTACTGGGCAGCTATTCACCAAATCCCAAAAATAAAGCGCTCGTCATTTTCCTGCATGGTTGGGAGGGGTCACAGGATTCAACTTACGTTGTTTCTGGCGGTCGTCATGTTTATGACCAAGGTGCATCGGTTTTTCGTCTGAATTATCGCGATCATGGTAATAGCCATCATTTGAATGAAGGCGTGTTTTATTCGACGTTATTTAACGAGGTTTTTGATGCGGTGAAACAAGCCGCGAACCTTGCCGAAGGTGCACCGGTTTATATTGTCGGTTTTTCTTTGGGCGGGAATTTTTCGCTTCGGATTGCACGCTCTTTGCGTGACCTGACAATCAAAAACTTGAAGCATATTTTTGCCATCAGTCCTGTCGTTGATCCTTGGGGGGCCGCGCCTCTTGTGGATATCAATTGGCTTTACCGGCGTTATTTCCTAAAAAAATGGACACGCTCTTTGAGAAAAAAACAAGCGCTCTATCCGCACCTGTATGATTTTGACGCTATGTTGAAGGAAAAACGCGTCTTGGGCATCACGCAGAAGCTCTTGCCCAAATATTCGGATTATCCGGATATGGAGAGCTATTTTAACGCTTATCGCGTTGACCCGCACGATCTGGAAAATTGCCCGGTGCCCATCTCGATTATCACGTCTTCAGATGATGGTATGATTCCGGAAGAAGACATTTTGAAGCTTCATCTCAATGATAATGCGCAATCCATCATACATCGCTATGGCGGGCATAACGGATTTTTCCAAAGCCTGACCGGGCCGACTTGGTATGATGATTACATCAGCAACATCGTTTTTGATTAAGGCATTTGATTAACACTAGGCGCGCTCGCTGAAACGCTCTATTGAAGTGTTATGATCGTATTTAAGTTCCTATTTTATCTGCTTTTACTGGGCGCCGGAGGTTTTATTCTTATGGGCATACTGTCTCAAAAGGGAAAGCCAAAAGGCTTGATTAATGGACGTTTGGCAGATGTGCCTTCATCTCCCAATGCGGTAAGTTCCGAACCTGATACGCAGCCTGAAAAGCTGGTTGCTCCGATGGAGGCGAGTTTGCGGGATGTCGCAATCGCCATCGAAGCCACAGGGGGCACAATTACATCAAGAACCGATGATTACTTGTCAGCGACCTATATGAGCCGGATATTCAAATTTATCGATGATGTCGAAGTCAGAGCCGAGGGCGACATCTGCCATATTCGTTCGGCCTCTCGTGTGGGGTATTCTGATCGCGGCGTAAATCGTAGGCGTGTCAAAGCTATTAGAAACGCACTCCCAAATTAATTCTATCACTCTAACTAGGCCTGCACCGTCTATCCAAAAAAACAAGACGACTTGTTCAAAACATAGGTGCGTCCAGAAAGTAAGCCAATGCCTGATTCCTCAAATGGAAAATCCGTTGATCATGCCAAAGTAAAATCTCTTGTTAGAGAACTCCTTACAGCTCTAGGTGAAGACCCCGACCGCGAAGGCCTTATTGAAACACCGCGCCGTATTGCGAATTTCTGGCGGGACTTTATCGAATATGATGCCGGTAAATTGGATACGACCTTTGCCGCTGTAAAACATAATCAAATGGTCGCTGTGACGGGCATGCGTGTTTGGTCAATGTGTGAACATCATATGTTACCCTTTTGGTGCGACGTTTCCATTGCCTATATTGCTGAAGATAAAGTTCTTGGTTTGTCTAAATTTGCGCGTATTGCCCACAAGCATGCCCATAAATTGACGCTACAAGAGCAACTCGTATCCGATATTTCTGAAGACTTGAAAGAGATTCTTGGGACGGACGATGTCGCTGTTATGGCGAAAGGAGAACATCTTTGCATGACAATGCGCGGCATCCAAACCCCGCATCGTATGATAAGTTCTGCCTTGGGTGGACAATTCCATAAAGCAGAACAGCGCATGGAATTTCTGCGCATTATAGGCGACAGTAAGATTTAGAGTAAAATCGTTAAAAACCACTCTTCCAGAGGTTGACTTGTTGCTATCTTCCCCGCACAAATTTTAAAAGGGAGAGGGAAATATGACACTTCATCAGTTTAAGTTTAATGGCAAAGCCGGAGAATATTTCGGTATTTGGATCGTGAATGTCCTTCTAACGATTGTTACGTTAGGGATCTATGGGGCTTGGGCTAAAGTCCGCGATAAAAAGTATTTTTACGGTCAAACGGAATTAGACGAGCATCGTTTTGATTACCATGCGACAGGTATGCAAATATTTATCGGTCGTCTCATCGTCGTGGGGGGACTTCTCGTCTTAGGTGTATTAAGTGCCATTAGTCCGATTTTGTATCTTATTGGGATATTGGCATTATTGGTCTGTATACCGTGGATTATCTGTCGGGCCTTAAGGTTTAATGCTCGCGTTTCAAGCTATCGCAATGTCAGATTTGATTTTACCGGGGGAGCTGGCGGAGCTTTCTTAAGCTTCTTCGTTCTGCCTATTGCGAATGTGTTTACGCTGTATCTTTGCACGCCATTTGTGTCGCGGTCCGTCCATCGATTTGTAACGAATAATAGTAAATATGGTGACAGATCATTTGAATTCGACAGTGACATTGGCAAATATTATACACCCTTCTTAATCGCTATTGCGATTGGGATCGGCGGTTTTATAGCTCTCTCTATCTTATTTGGAGGTGCCATGGCTGGTCTATCGGGTGCGTTTGCGGGTGGTGATGTTGATGCTATGGCCGAGAACCCTGCCTTTATAGGTGCCATATTGGGATTATACCTTGGCTTGATTTTGGTAGTTGTTCCTGCAACTTTGATTTATCAAGCGTGGATTAGAAATGTCTTATTTAATCAAACGGTTTTGGATGAACGTCATCACCTAAAATCCAATGTACATCCTGGTCGTTTCATTTGGATTGTTGTGTCAAATACTTTGGCAGCCTTAGTGAGCTTTGGTCTTCTTATTCCTTGGGGACGTGTGCGTTTAGCCAAATATATGGCGTCTGTTACAGCCTTAGAATCGGCAGACTCCTTAGACGGATACACAAGTTCTGTCGTTGAAACAGCCGGTGTCGTTTCCTCTGAATATGTTGATATGGAAGGTTTCGATATCGATGTAGGTATCTAATCTAAGCAGGGCATAATGACCCATATTTTAAACTTTACGATTGCGGGAGTTTTTTCAGCCCCGCAATCGTCTTTAACGACCGAAGCGATGCTCCATATCATTGGGGATGACGTTAAACTGACCGTGGAAGGCGGGCAGACGGTATGGCAAGGTACGCTCAAAGACCTACGCATTGACCCGCCTTTGGGGACTTTAAGTCGTAAAATCTATCTACCGAATAGTTACCTTTTCGAGACTTCACAAAATGACTTAGTCGATCAAATAAAAGCAAATGGGTTTTGGAAAAGGCTTGTTAAGATTGAGAAGACGGGCTGGCATTTGATACTCTTCGCAATCATTACGCCGATCTTGGCTTTCGGCCTTTATTCTCTTGTTATACCTCTCTTTATCTCCTTTGCGATTTTTATGACGCCAGAGGCAGCAATCAGGTTGATTGATAAAAATACTATCAAGTCCATGGACCTTGCCTTCATGGATCCCTCTGAGTTACCTCCCGAGCGGCAAGAAAATATTCAAGCGTTATTCTCTGTTCTTGTTGCGCAAGCAGAGAGTGAAACCATGCGAAAACGGCGTATGCCAAACTATAATCTCTTATTTCGAACCTCTGAACATATGGGACCAAATGCGTTTGCCTTACCGGGGGGAACGATTGTTTTGACGGATGAACTCGTCAATATGTTCCCTGAGGAAGACTATGTACTGAATGCTGTTATAGGCCATGAGATTGGCCATGTGGTGGAAGAGCACAGCCTAAAGCAAATATATCGCGCATTAGGCATGGCGGCTTTGGTCTCTTTGGTCGCCGGTGATGCGGGGCCTATGCTTGAAGATATTGTCCTTGAGGGTTCAGCACTTCTTTCTCTTTCTTTCTCTCGTAAACATGAAATGCAATCAGATGATTATTCATATGAGTTGTTAAAATCCTCCGGCTTAAGAACAGATGGATTAGTCACATTTTTTAACCGCATAAATGAAGAGTTCCCCATACCTGAAGCGGGTGAATGGATGATGACACACCCTCTGTCTAGAAAGCGTGTAGAAAATATAGAATCGAAATTAGAGGCTGATGGTATTTCTTATGAACCGGTATCTGCTGACTTAATTGAAGAAGACCTGAATAAAGAATAATCGATTATCTAATTGACGTTTTGCCTCATAGCTTTCTGGTCAAATTGCGTTATCAGAACATATGACCCCGGAAATCTTAGAACGTGATTGGTTATCGCTGCGATATTGGGCTCTTTGGTGCGCCTTGCCGAGTGCGTTGGTTCTAATAGGATTATTAATTGCGTTCAAATTGATATTGGGCGCAGGCAAAGACCTCAATCATTATTCTGTTATAGTGGGTTTCTTCACGCTTTATTTTGTCCTGATACGAGGGGGGCATTTGTTTATGGTCAGGGGACTGCACAAAGAATTACTCCGCAAGTACCAAGACGGTTATCGGCATAAACTTGGTTATATCACGCGCGCGCAAATCAAACGACGCAATATTGGCTTCACACTCGCCCGTATAAAGCGGGAGTTGATTATGGAAGAGTTGGAGAAGAAATCCAAATCTTTGGGTTAAACTTGACACCCGTCACAGATACGTCGATTCAGTGTATATGTCTGACAGCAACCCTAAAACCGTTAAAGAAAAATCTACGCAAGAGACTTGGGAAAATATCGTCGCCATTTTCAAACTCAAGCATGGACTGAATGTAAGAGCGGTTTGGTTTACAGGCCTGAGCAGTCGGATACACAAAAACCGCTTGTCAAAATTACGCAACAGCCAACAGGCTTCACAACTCATCAGTATATTAAAAGATCTACCTTCGCAAAAAATCAAAGAGCTCAGAACATTCGCGGCGATTAATCAAGAGCAAGCGACGGCCGCCTTTAGGATGACATTGGTTGGGAACATCACAATCCCCGTCGGTATTATGGCCCTAGCACACCAGTTACTCCCCAATGGTCTAGGTGCTTCAATTATTAATTTCTATAATGATGACATGGTAGCTCTATCTATTTTGATTTTGGCCGCAGTGCTTGCGACGATTTTTATATTTTTAATTGGTGCTTATGCGCTTGTGAATCTCAATCAAGCCCGTGATATTCGCCATCTTATAGATTTACATGCGGCCGAAAGAGGCATTTATTTCGGTCTTGAAGACATGGATGACTTAAGTCTCAACTAGACGCTCTCAAATGTGTGTGATAGGCGAAACCCATGTTCAATGAGGCTATAATCATACGAATTATTGGCCCGATACGCTAAGTCGCGTATCGGGAAGTTTCCACTGCCTTTTTCAACACCCTAATTATCCGAGCTATCCATGACTGATTCACCCAACACCGATACAGGTGAAACGAAACGCGATTACCGCGAGACGTTATTCCTGCCGACAACGGATTTTCCGATGCGCGCCAATTTGCCTAAGCGCGAGCCGCATTGGATTGAGCGTTGGAATGAAATGCGCCTTTATCAAAAGCTGCGGAAGGCCCAAAATGCCAAAGGGCCTTGGACGCTGCATGACGGTCCGCCCTATGCCAATGGCCATATTCACATGGGCACGGCGCTGAATAAAATCCTCAAAGACATCGTCAATCGTTCCCACCAAATGCTCGGCCATGATGCCAATTATGTGCCGGGTTGGGATTGCCATGGCTTGCCAATTGAATGGAAAGTCGAAGAAGAATTTCGCGGCAAAGGCCGCAGCAAAGACGACGTGCCGGGCGCAGAATTTCGGACACGCTGTCGTGAATATGCCGCGGAGTGGCTCGACGTGCAGCGCGAAGAATTCAAACGCCTCGGCGTGATTGGGGATTGGGATAACCCTTACAAAACAATGAATTTCCAATCCGAAGC
>CAYTAJ010000089.1:0-8636 GCA_964435725.1 uncultured Algimonas sp. | reverse complement strand
TGCAGCATCGGTATCAACATAAAGACAACGTGCAAAGATAGACCTTTGAAATGCGCGAGTGATAAATCAAGCTCTAATAAGGACACAGTTGTTGCGACATGCGCGTTTAAAGCTGCGGCTTCGAAAGACTTTAAAAGGTTTTCTCCCCCGACTGAATCGTAAACAACGTCAAAACCTGCACCGTCCGTATGTTGATTAACATAGGCTCCAACGGTTTCAGATTTATAATTTATCCCGGTCGCGCCATATTCGGTCACGACTTTAATCTGTTTATCGCTACTGACCGTTGTGTAGACATCTGCGCCGAAATGTGCCGCTAATTGCACGGCGACGTGGCCGACACCGCCTGTGCCGCCGTGGACTAAGACTTTTTGCCCTGAGCCCACGCCTGCGCGTTTAAGGCCTTCATAAGCTGTGATGCCCACGAGTGGCAAAGCTGCCGCTTCGCGCATAGAAATGGATTTCGGCTTATGGGCGATCAGGCGCGCATCTGCGGCCATATACTCCGCTAAGGCACCTTTCAGCTCTGCCAGCCCACCTGCACAGCCATAGACTTCATCACCGACAGAAAAACCTGTTACGCCTTCGCCGATTTCATGCACGGTTCCGGCAAAATCCATACCAAGGATAGCGGGTAAATCCGGCGCAAAAGGCAGTTGGTCTTGGCCCATGGCGCGTATCATTGTGTCGACTGTATTCACGCTGCTTGCTGCAATTTCGACGATCACTTCGCCGGATTTTGCGACTGGCATGGGGATGTCGGCGGTCTCAAATTGAGCGTCTTCGCCATAGTGATTAAGAACCATAGATTTCATGATGATCTCCAAAAGCTAAAGTTTGTTGAGGGTTGTTTCGATGGACGCCACGACGTCTGCACATTTTTGCGCGTCTAAGGCGTCGGGGTGGGGGTTTGCAAAACGACCGGAGTCATTATCGAAATAATCTCCGGAATGATTGTTGAATTCATCCGACAAAGCGGCGCGCACTAATATGTCGGCACCAATACCCACATCGTTATTGGAACCGCCCCAGCCCTCTCTGACCATATTTGTGTTTAAAAGTGACCCGGGGTTGACGGCATAAAAGTCCGGCCCGTCTGCATGAGCCTCGGTCATAACGCGTGTGAGCATGGTCAGAGCTAACTTGCTCTGCGCATAAGCGGGCATATCTCCGAGCTCTTTTTTGCCAGCCAAGGCCACTAAGTCCACAGGCGCCTGTGCGGCAGATGAAAGGTTCACGATGCGGCCTGTCTCTGGGATTATGGGGAGCAGGCGATGCGTTAGGATATAGGGCGCGAATGTATTCACAACGAAGCGTAGATCAAACCCTTCATCCGTGCGCGGCGATTTCGTTTTATAAACGCCCGCATTATTGATGAGGACATCTATCCTTTCATGGTTGGATAACAATGTTTGGGCGAGGGCTTCGACATTTTTGAGAGTAGAAAAATCAGATTGGTAAGTTTCAATTGTACCACCGCCTTCAATTTCTAATAGGTCTGCTTTTACCGTTTGAAGCTTGGCGGGGTTGCGACCATGTATGAGCAATGTGTGACCCTGTGGCGCTAATAGCTTCGCCGTTTCCAAGCCAATGCCATCAGTGGCGCCGGTTATTAAAATCGTTTTCACTACCATATTGAATTGCCTTCTTCGAAATCTTGTCAGCCTATTCGCCTTGACCAATTTCATTGACATGAGGAGATAAATTATAGATATTTTAAAGACAAGTACGCACTATTTTGAATTATACCAACAAAAAGTATACTATGAAACAGCATACAAAATATGATTGTTCAGACGGTTGCCCCGTTGAGGCCGCTTTAGAAGTGATTGGCGGTAAATGGAAAGGCGTGACGCTGTTCCATTTACTCCAAGGGACAAAACGATTTAATGAGTTGCAGAGGGAAATAGGCTCTGTCACGCAGCGTATGCTGACAAAGCAATTACGAGAGCTTGAAGCCGCTGGCCTCGTTCACCGCAAAGTCTATCCCGTCGTTCCTCCAAAAGTCGAATATAGCCTCACAGAAAAAGGGCGCACATTGGAGCCTATCTTGATCCTGCTAAAAGAGTGGGGAGAGGCGCATGTTTTGGACAGCACAAACGGAGCGTAAGGCTGCTTAAGAATTGTAAACTTACCAACACATAAATTCTTAATTACGTCATATAGCAATACGCTTAGACTTTATTACAAGAAGATAAAACGATTATAATTTCCAAGCCCGATGTTTGCAATTTCAATAAGCGACTTGAAAGATATTTTGTAATCGTTAGAGACGATGCTGCTTTGGTTGCAAGAAACGATATACCTAAAACAGAGGCTCTGTCCTCTGAGTCCTTTGAGACAGTAGGAAGTTTTTGGAAGGCAGAGCCCAAAAATGGGTGGATGAGACATTTAAAACTCATTCCCTATGATTTTCTTGTTCTTGTTTTTATCGCCTATTCAATGATCCCGCCACTCGCGGCGGCGCTACTTGTTATAATTAATTTTGGAACGTGGTGGTGCTATCATCGTATTCCGTATTTTTTACGCTATGTTTCGGGTCACTATGGCAAAGACATCGTTATTCCCGACCCAATCGTTGAGCATTTTGCTCTATTTATAAAATCCTGTGGCGTACATCACAGGGCTCATTATGGCCTGATGTTTGCTATGATGGCGGGATTTCATTTCAAACATACCGGACATGTGATTTGGAATTTTTCTATATCGGCTGAAACGATGCAGCTCGTGGCTTGGGTGAGTTATTTTGGTTTAGTCGTCATTGACGGGAGTATGCTTTTTGTGAGTGCGCGCGCTGTTCGCGAATTGAAAAGAGACAAAATAAGATCCGCCAATCAGCTCACGAACGCTCTTTCTGAAGAAAATAAAAAACTAGAGACTTTCGCAAATATTGCCAATCGTGACCTAGAAGAGTTTGCGCGTATAGCCGCACATGACTTACGCTCCCCTTTGCGCTCAATCGGTTTGCTGGCAACATGGATTGAAGAGGATTTAGAGGACACAGGGTCAGACGATACAAAGCGGCATCTTGGCTTGATGAAAGACCGTGTAAAACGACTAGACAAATTTATCTCGGGTCTTTTGGAATATACGACGATTGGTCAACAAAACCATGAAAATATTAAATTTTCTCTCAAGCAAAAAGCTCAAGACTTATTTTCAGAATTAAACTTAGAAGGCTTACACACCCTACAGATGCAGGGCGATAACATCTGGGTGTTAGAAAACGAAATCATCTTTGATCTCATTTTTGGGAATTTAATGGCCAATGCGATCAAACATAACGACAAGCCGAGTACTAAAATTTTTATAGCCTTTTATGAAAGACCATCTGGATTGAAAATTTCCGTTGAAGACAATGGTCCGGGTGTAGACCCCGAATATCGTCAAAAAATCTTTGACGTATTTTCAACACTAGAACGCAGAGATGTGGTCGACACGACAGGTTTGGGCTTAGCGATCGTCAAGAAAGTGGTCGACCAGCATCAAGGACGAATAGAGACCTCAAAGAGTGATCTCGGCGGATTGGCCGTCCATATCCATTTGCCGATCAAATCCATTTCTCAGCCGGACACTGAAAACTCTCAGCCATAAGACCACAAAATTGATTTTCTCGATACACCCTTAAATTAATATCTATCTCTGATTCCTGTTCTCACTTATCCACACCCATAGGATTATTTCCCCAAAATCTGTTTGACTCTTTTGTAAATTCATGTAGAACAAAATAGGAACATTAACAGGATTATTGGGGATAATGATGGTAAAGCAGCTCGCAATGGATATTATTTCGGGCGCCGTTCTGGCAGGGTTTGTTGGCGTAATGACAATGTGGATGATGGTGCTTGGGGGTTAAGCCCACACCATAATTTAGGGAGAGGGCATGGCCGTACGACGTCTGGATTATGTGCCTCTCAGAACGCGCTCGCCTTATTCCATGTTGGAGGGTGCGCTTAAAATGAAGCCACTCGGCGCGCGTTGTGCGGAATGGCGTTTCCCGGCTGTTGGCTTGACCGATACCAATAATATGTGCGGGGCGCTCGAATTTTCCGACACCATGGCCGGATTTGGCTTACAGCCCATTATCGGCGTGACCTTATCCATGGATATTGGTTTGCCGATGCAGCCCGGCCAATTACGGCGCGACCCTGACGGAACGCTCGTCCTCTTTGCGCAAAATGAAAAAGGCTATGAGAACCTCATGGCGCTGTCGTCTGCGGCCTTTTTGGATGTGGAGCCAACTGACGCGCCCCATGTCAAAGCCTCTGCCATAGACGGGAGTACGGAAGGCGTGATTGCACTGACGGGTGGGCCGGACGGTGTGCTTAACCGCCTGATTGTCGAAGAGCGTATGGGGGAGGCGCAAGCCTGGCTGGACCGCCTGATGGCGTGGTTCCCCGACAGGCTTTATGTCGAACTTCAACGTCATAATACGCCCGCTGAAGAAAAGGCGGAACCTGTCCTGATTGATTTGGCTTATGATAAGGGCTTGCCAATCGTGGCGACCAATGAACCTTATTATCTCGACCCGGAAATGCATGAGGCGCATGATGTTCTTTTGGCCATGTCCGAAGGGTCTTATGTGCTCGAGAAGAACCGCCGCAAGCTCACAGGGCATCATTATCTGAAATCGCCGGAGCAGATGTTGGAGCTGTTTGCCGATCTACCCGAAGCGATTGAGAACACGCTCATCATTGCGCAGCGCTGTGCCTATAAATCGGAAAAGCGAAAACCCATCCTGCCGCATTTTGGTGATGGGTCCTTATCCGAGGCCGATATTCTGGCGCAGCAAGCCAAGGACGGTCTGCGCGCGCGGTTGGATGTGATTGAGCCTGCTGATACAGAAGAGGCCTATTTTGAACGGCTGGAGTTTGAGCTTAATATTATCAAAAATATGGGCTTTCCGGGTTATTTCCTGATCGTTGCGGATTTTATCCAATGGGCCAAGGATCATGATATTCCTGTCGGGCCGGGCCGAGGCTCCGGGGCGGGTTCTGTGGTCGCTTGGGCGTTGACCATTACAGATCTGGATCCGCTGCGCTATGGCCTTCTGTTTGAGCGTTTCCTTAATCCGGAGCGGGTCTCCATGCCCGACTTCGATATCGACTTTTGTCAAGAACGTCGCGGCGAAGTCATCGACTATGTGCGCGAGAAATATGGTGACGGGCAGGTGGCGCAGATTATTACTTTCGGGACATTGCAAGCCCGCGCCGTGGTGCGGGATGTC
This sequence comes from uncultured Algimonas sp., assembly GCA_964435725.1. Lineage (GTDB taxonomy): Bacteria > Pseudomonadota > Alphaproteobacteria > Caulobacterales > Maricaulaceae > Litorimonas. The sequence continues at coordinate 3,409 of CAYTAJ010000089.1, read as the reverse complement.
GGCCGTGTGATGCAAATGCCTTTGGGGCAGGTCGACCGTCTTGCGAAGCTCGTGCCGTCTAATCCCGCTAACCCCGTTACACTGGCGCAAGCGATTAATATGGAACCGGCCTTGCAAGAGGCGCGCAAGGCCGAGCCGTCCGTACGGGCGCTCTTGGATAAAGCGCTTCAACTCGAAGGTCTTTATAGAAATGCTTCGACTCACGCCGCTGGTGTCGTGATTGGCGATAGACCGTTGCAACAGCTTGTCCCGCTCTACCGCGATCCGCGCTCCGATATTCCGGCGACGCAATTCACGATGAAATGGGCGGAAAAAGCGGGTCTGGTGAAGTTTGACTTTCTGGGGCTGAAAACGCTCACGGTTATCGACCGTTGTGTGAAATATCTCAAAAAACGCGATATTCATATTGATTGGTCAAAAATCAGTACGGACACGCCGGACGCCTATAAACCATTATCCGAAGCCCTCTCTGCCGGCGTATTTCAATTGGAAAGTTCGGGCATGCGCGATGTGTTGCGTAAAATGGCGCCGAGTTCGATTGAAGAACTGACGGCTTTGATTTCGCTTTATCGTCCGGGGCCGATGAAAAATATTCCGGACTATATTGACCGGAAATTTGAGCGCCAAGAGATTACCTATCCGCATCCCAAGCTCGAACCTATCCTCAAAGAGACTTATGGCATTATTATCTATCAGGAACAGGTAATGGAAATCGCCAAGGTCCTGTCAGGTTTCTCTCTTGGGGATGCGGATTTGCTCCGTCGGGCCATGGGTAAAAAAGACCAGGCGGAAATGGACCGTCAGAAATCGAAATTCATTGATGGCGCTGTCGAACGCGGTGTGGATGCCGGACAAGCCTCGGGTATTTTTGACTTGGTGAATGAATTCGCGGGCTATGGTTTTAACAAATCTCACGCGGCTGCCTATGCGATGATTTCTTTCCAGACGGCTTATTTGAAGGCGCTTTATCCGGTGGAATTCATCGCAGCGATTATGTCGCTCGATATCGCCAATGTCGAAAAATTGGCGCAGTTTTACCAAGAAGGCAAACGTATGGGGCTCGAGATTGAGCCGCCTTGCGTCAATCGCTCTATGGCCGATTTTGATGTGGCGGACGGGAAAGTGCTTTATGCGCTCGGCGCGCTAAAAAATGTCGGCGTTGAAGCCATGCGCCATGTTGTAGAGGTGCGCCAAGAAGGCGGGCCTTTCAAAGACTTATATGACTTTGCGCATCGCGTGGATATGCGCCTCGTCAATAAACGCGCGATTGAAAACCTCGCCAAATCCGGTGCCTTTGATTGTCTCGAACCCAATCGCGCCACCGTCTTGGCCTCGGCCTCAATCCTGCAGGATATCGGCACTTTGGCGGCGCGCGAACGCGCGAGTGCGCAAGTGAGCTTGTTTGGCGATGCGGTGCAAATGGAAGACCCTGATCTGCAATATGCACCTGCATGGAGCGCGATTGAGAGTCTGAATAATGAGCTGAGCGCCGTAGGTTTTTATCTCGGTGGTCATCCGCTGGACGAACATATTGAAAAAGGTGTGTTGGATAAATGCACAAACGCCGCCGATATCGATGCGGCCTATGCCCGGTCCGGGCGGGAGTGCACGCTGCGCTTGGCGGGGGTTGTGTTGCGGAAACAAGAGCGTCTCTCCAAACGCGGTAAGAAATTCGCGTTTGTCGCACTCTCTGATCCAACCGGTGAATATGAAGTCTTGTTTTCGGAAAACATTCTATCAGCGAACCGTGATAATCTGACGCCCGGAAATCTCGTGCGCGTCACAGCCAAAGCCGAAGGTGGGGAAGGCGAAGTCCGCCTCTTCGCCGATGCGGTTGCGCCCCTTGATGCTAAACCGCCTGAGCTAAAAGTGGTGGGCCTTGATATTCGCTTGCGTAATGCCACGGTTGAAACGCTCGATGCGCTCGAGGCTTTATTGAACCAGCTTAAAAATGCGCCCTATCAAAACTCAGGCTTTATCCAAATTACGGCCCCGCTCGATGATAGCCGCGAAGCCCAATGGAAATTAAAAGGGCAGTGGGGAGTGGATGTGAAAATCCAAAAAGCCATTAAAGCGAATAGCTCAGTTGAGATTATTCGTGAAATTGCCGCATAATCTTTTCTATGGTATGTCCGTATAAAGAATAGAAGTTAAACCAATCAATGGTTGCTTTATTTAAAAACTAACCAAGTATTCATAGTTGGTGTTTACGGCTTGACCATGAATTTAGATAGAGACTTAAAATCAGCGGCGTGTGTGCTCCAATCAGCGGAAGCTCCTGTCTCCGAAAATGCACTGGCGCTGAGCGGTGACAAGCACTTCATGTTTTCAGACTCAGGAGAGAGTTTCATCATGTATGGCGTGAGGGGGCGCACTTGGTTAGCCCTTGGCGCGCCGATAGGTCTGGCGTCTGAAGCGGGGGCTCTCCTTGATAAATTTCTGGAAACAGCCCAACAAAATGGCGGCGTGCCAGCTTTTTACGCTGTACGTGATCGTTACTTGCCGCGGTTTGAAGGCGTAGGTCTGCGCCAACAAAAAATAGGTGAAATGGCGCTTGTTCCTTTGGAGGGGTTTACACTCAACGGCAAAGACCGTGCGCGCTATCGTCAAGCGCGTAACAGAGCCCATCGCGAGGGCCTTACATTCGAGGTTGTCCGCGCAGAGGCGACATCTCCCATTATGGACAGGCTCGAACAGATTTCAGACGCGTGGCTTCGCGGGCAACAAGGTCAGGAAAAGGGCTTTTCGCTAGGCCGATTTGATCGTGATATCCTATCCAAGCAACCCATAGCGATAGCAAAAAAAGATAATAAAATTGTGGCTTTTTCAAACCTTTGGATAGCGTCGGATCAGCAAGAACTCTCCCTTGACCTCATGCGCTATGAAGACAATGTGATGGTCGGTGTTATCGATTACCTGCTCGTCGAGACCATGATATGGGGCACTGCGCAAGGCTATAAAACGTTCAGCCTTGGCTTGGCCCCTCTGGCCGGTCTGGAGGACGAAACCCATACTTCCGTTATGTCGCATCTCTGCCGTTTGGCGTTTAAACATGGCGACAGGCTTTATGGCTTCAAAGGCATTCGCCAGTTCAAGAAAAAATTTAACCCGACATGGGAAGCCGTCTACTTGCTGGCCCCAAAACAACGCCACATGCCGGGCGCGCTTAAGAACCTCGCGCTTCTATCTGCGGGCGGATATAAAGGCCTGTTTAAACGCGCGGCTTAATAATGGTGAGGACGAGAAGCGTAGATAGCAGAAAGCCCGCGATCTAATATGTTCCACAGTCTTTATTACAATTGCTTGTCTTTAAGTCTGCGCTCACAGATTAAATCGGCGGGCTCTGTCACGAAAGTTTCTTCACCTTACCTGATTTGTGCGTCCCGTTCTCTAGCAGCGTAGCTATCGT